>NZ_JBIMJP010000010.1:0-80954 GCF_043674155.1 Streptococcus sp. A23
ATTCTATCAGCTAAAGAGTCAATTGTCAATAAGGAAAATTGGGTTTTAAGCAAAAAAGAAGACCAAGAGGTCCTCTCATGTGTGTTATTTCCGTTTCCGTGCGATCAGATGAATCGGCGTTCCTTCAAAAACAAAGGCTTTGCGAATTTGATTTTCCAAGAAACGCATGTAGGAGAAGTGCATGAGCTCTTCTTCGTTGACAAAGACCACAAAGGTAGGTGGCTTGGTCGCAACCTGGGTCGCATAGAAAATTTTCAAGCGTTTGCCCTTGTCGGTCGGTGTTGGGTTAATGGCAATGGCATCCATGATGACATCGTTAAGAACAGCCGACGGAATACGGGTATTCTGGCTTTCGCTAATGGCCTTGATCATCTCAGGCAACTTATGCAAGCGTTGCTTGGTCAAGGCCGATACAAAGATAATCGGTGCGTAAGACAAATACTGGAATTGGTCGCGGATATCGTCTTCCCATTTCTTCATAGTATGATTGTCTTTTTCAAGCGTATCCCACTTGTTGACAACGATAATCATTCCTTTACCAGCTTCATGGGCAAAGCCTGCGATGCGTTTGTCATACTCACGAATACCTTCTTCGGCATTGATGACCATGAGGACCACATCTGAACGGTCGATGGCACGCATGGCACGCATGACTGAATATTTCTCGGTATTTTCATAAACCTTACCAGACTTACGCATCCCTGCCGTATCAATCATGGTAAATTCTTGACCTTCTGGGTCTGTAAAGTGCGTATCAATGGCATCACGAGTCGTTCCAGCTACTGGAGAAGCAATCACGCGCTCTTCACCCAAAATAGCATTAATCAAGCTGGATTTACCAACGTTGGGTCGACCAATCAAGCTGAACTTGATAATGTTTGGATTTTCTTCAATCTCTTCATTTGGTAGGTTTTCAATGATAGCATCCAAGACATCCCCCGTACCAATCCCGTGGACAGATGACACAGGATAGGGATCACCTAGTCCAAGCGAATAAAAATCATAAATCTCATTACGCATCTCTGGGTTGTCGACCTTGTTGACAACTAAAATGACTGGCTTGTTGGTCTTGTAAAGGACGCGAGATACATACTCATCCGCATCGGTCACACCCTCTTTTCCAGACACGACAAAGACAATGACATCAGCCTCGCTCATAGCAATATCAGCCTGGTGCTTGATTTGCTCCATAAAGGGAGCGTCTACATCGTCAATTCCTCCAGTATCAATGATGGAGAACTTGCGATTGAGCCATTCAGCAGTCGCATAGATACGGTCGCGTGTCACACCTTCCACATCCTCGACGATAGAAATGCGTTCCCCCGCAATCCGGTTAAATAATGTTGATTTACCAACGTTGGGACGTCCCACGATGGCAATAGTTGGTAGAGCCATAGCTCCTCCTCTTCTCTTACAATAATTTATTTTTTTCTAAAATAGCCTTGGTTTCAGCTTGCTCTGCCTGGCCAAATTGGGCTACAATCCGTTCTGACCACAATTCAGTCTGGCGGTCTCCAGCGTATACTGTCTGGATCTGATCGTAGGATTTGATGATTTCAATATCCTGCTCGACATACTCTTCCTCAAAGACAATTGCCTCTGTCGCCAAACGCGGTTTGACAGGATGATCTTGAGCTGGAAGACCTAGTGCAATACAGAAAATCGGATAGGTATAGTCTGGTAAATTGAACAGCTCTGCCATTGCCAATGCCTGATGACGAATCATGCCGATAAAGACACCGCCGTAACCTAGACTTTCCGCTGCAAGCAGGGCATTCTGACTAGCCAAAGACGCATCAACCGAGGAAATCAAGAGATTTTCCGTACCCTTGGCATCAAAATCGGTTCCGTGGAGTTCCGCTGCCTTACTGGCACGATTGTGGTCGCCGACGAAAAACAAAATGGCCTTGGCCTGCAAGATAGCAGGTTGGGGCACCAAATCATACAGGGCCTGCTTTTTTTCCTCAGTCTGGATGACAATGATTGAGTAGGACTGGAAATTCTTCCAGCTGGAGGCAGCACGGCCAGCTGTGATAATAGCCTCTAAATCCGCCCGCTCAATCGGTTCATCTGTAAAACGGCGGACAGAACTATGGGCCAGCATCAAATCAATGGTTTCATTCATCGTCGGTTGATCCCTTTCAGGTGTAAATCTCGTGCCAAATAGCGAATGCGCTCCATGACACGTTTGGCCTGCCAGGTTTCATCACCAGACTTGCCAGAGGCGAAATGCCGCTCCAAATCATCAAGGGAGAAATTGGAAGTAAAGAAGGTCGGTAGATTTTCCTGCATGCGGTATTGAAGAATGACCTGTAGCACATCGTCACGCACCCACGGACTATGTTGCTCAGCCCCAATATCATCCAAGACCAAAACTTGAGCGGTCTTAATCTCGTCAATCTTATCCTTAACTGAACCATCTTTGATGGCATTTTTTATATCCACCACAAAAGTCGGATAATGGAGCATGGTGGTCGACTGCAAATGCGTTTTAGACAAGAGATTAGCCAAATAAGCCATGAGATAGGACTTGCCAATGCCAAAATGACCGTAGATATAGAGTCCTTTGGGTTTTTCATCAAAGCGTTTGACAAAATCAGCAATGGCCAACATGACTTCCACCCGATTTTCATCGTTCTTATCAATGTCCGCCACCGTCACATTTTTCAGACTGGCTGGCATATTGATGAGCTGAATGCGATTTTTGATAGCTTCCAGACGACGATACTCGACCAATTCTGCCGTTTCCAAATAGGACACGTCCGCATAGCCCTCATTCATGATGAGAACAGGCTGGTAGCCCTTAGCCATATAACTTTCGTCTTGCTTGAGAAACTGGTCGCGCTGGCTGATATATTCCAAAAATTTGGAAATAGACAAGGTAATTTCCTGCTGTGTCAGACCTTGTTCTTTTATAAAGTCAGCCACATCTGCATCCGCTACAATCTCCTGGTAGAGTTCTTGATAGGACTTGCGACTAGGGTTGGCTGCTCGTGACAGCCTGTCTTGCACTGATTTCATCAGCCACCTCCTTGTGTTTCCATTTCTTCCAATTCGCGATAGAGGGCGGCTAGTTGGGCCTGTCCTTCTCTCGTTTGCTCTTGCTTAACTTCTTCCTTGCTCCAGTCCGGCACATTAGTTGCTGATACTTGCTTGTTCTGGGCACTTGCCTTCTTGTTGTTTCCTGCTTTCAATTCCCTCAGATAAAGGACAGCTGCCTCTGCATTTCCAATCCCCTTATAGGAAAAATCATTGCCCAACTTGAGGGCGTATTTTTCATTGAGATTGGCCGAATCCACCTTATTAAAAGTATAAAGAACAAGGACATTGATAACTTCATCCAAGAGACCAATTTGAGCCAAATCTGTCAGGCACTTGCGCTCCGACTGGGTCACTGCTGCCTTTCTTTGTTCCTTAATGAAGACCAAAAATTCCAGACTAGACTTGGACTTGGCCTCACGAACGATGATTTTTTCCTGGTCTGTGAGCCCACTCGTTTGTTTAGCGGAGGCTTGGTCTGACTGTGACAGTCGTTTGGTCGAAATAACCTGGCCGATAGCTGTTTCCTTGGCCTTGCGATAGGTTTCCAACCAGGTCCAGCCGGACCGCTCTGCTATGTGACTAAGAGCAATCACATCGTCCGTCTCATCCTGAAATCGTAGCTGGTCCTTGGCCATCATAGCCTTGAAGGCTGACCAGTCAAAGTCCCTCTTACTCTTAACTACAGGAGAAATCTGTCCTTCCACATCGAAAACGTCTGAGAAAGATTTGGAAACATTCTTATCCTGGCTAGGGCTAGCGGGTATGAGATTCTCCACAGAAACCTCGCCAATTCTTTGCTCAAGAAGATGCCGATACAAGGGCTTGCCTAAAAATTCTCCGACACTTAAAGGAGGCATTAGCTCTAGGCCCCTAGTCTCGTCAAGCTGATAAATCTTCAACAGACCCACTGCTGACAGAATATCCAGCGCCTGCTGCAAGCGATGAAAGCCAACATTCATGTGATTTAGAATGCTAGTCCATTGGTAACGCCCCTGCCCCGAGTCACCAAAACTATATAAATAGTAATACAGCGCTAGCGCATCCAAACCGATGATGGGCTGGTAACATTTACTCAGACTGATTACATCAGGTGCAAAATTCCCAGCTTTCAGATAGGTAAAGGGATCATTTGGTTTCATCTTTGGCACCTGGTTTCACTTTTGACCCCTTAGAAATCATCTGCTTGAGCAAGTTTTCTAACTCACCAACATCTTTGAAAGAGCGATAGACAGAGGCAAAGCGTACATAAGTGATTTCATCTAGTTCAACCAATTCTTCCATGACCAAATTGCCGATAAAGTCACTTTCTACTTCGCTATCATTTTGGGCTCGAACCTTTTGTTCTATTCGATTGACCACCTGATCAATATCACCGGTTGATACTGGACGTTTCTGAGCCGAACGAATAATGCCATTAAAGATTTTCTCTCTCGAAAATTGCTCACGGGTGCCGTCTTTTTTAACGACTACTAGTGTTTTTTCCTCAATTCGCTCATAGGTGGTAAAACGCTGACCACATTGGTCACAGGAACGGCGACGACGGATGGTATTCCCATCTTCTGCCTGGCGACTATCAACAACACTTGACTTCAAACTCTGACACTTTGGACAACGCATACTCTTTCTCCTACTTTGCTTTTATCACTTCAGTATAGCATAAAATAATCAAAAATAAAAGAAAGCGATAAGCACGCTTTCCTAAGCACTTTCAATCTGGTCATCCAAGCGATGGTGAACCCATTCCCTGACCAGACGGTAAATGACCGCAAAAATTGGTGTGAAGAAGACCATTCCTAGAAGGCCAAACAAATTTCCACCAATCAGGGCTGCAGCCAGGGTGAAGAGGGTTGGCAGACCAACCGACTGTCCAACTACACGCGGATAGATGACATTACCCTCAATCAATTGAATGATTTGGAAGAGAACAATAGACCACAGAGCCAACAAAGGATTTTGTACCGCCACAAAGAGGGCACTAATCAGGCAGGCTGTAAATGGACCGATATAGGGAACGAAGGATAGGACCCCTGCCAAAATACCGGCCATGCTAGCATAGGGGATACCAGAAAGTCCATAGCTGACAAAGACCAAGACCCCAATAATAACGGCCTCTACAATTTGGCTCATCAAGAATTTATCATAGGTATCTATCACAACTTCACCGACGTAGTTGATCAGACGAACTGCTTTCTGTGGCAGAGTAGCCTGCAAGAGTTTCCCCGTCATGGACTGCAGATGTTCCTTGCTTCCCAGGATAGCCAAAGTGAAGAAAAAGGCCATAACCAGGGTCATTGTGTTGGAAAAAATGCCTGTAACATTGGATACCAGATGAGACAGAACCGGAGTGACAATACTAGAAATAAAGTCTAGATTCCTAAATTGTTCAATAAAACCTGCAATCTGGTCACCAATCTGGCCAGACAAGAAACCATTGGACTCCAGAAAATCCGTAAGGGCTGTGACCGATTTTGGAATAGCCGTCCGGCTGACGGTTACTAGCTCTGAAACTGTCTTGGTCAGGGTTGGCAAGACAATCAGAACCAAACCTGTCACAATCATCACAAAGGCAATGAGGACCCCTACAATAGCCAAACTACGGCTGGATTTTTTCAAAAAAGCAACCTTTTCAAGCTGTTCTTCCAGCTTTTTCATAGGTACATTCAAGATGAAAGCAATGATTGCTCCAATGAAGAGAGAGTTCATACTTGCTAGGACAAGCTTAATAATAGCGTACAAGGCCGACCAATTAAGGACAGCTAAGAGGATTGCACCCGCCAATAAAATTAGCAAGGCCTTTTCTTTAAATGACGAATTCATAATTACTCCTTAGATTTCTTACTAACAATACTAACACAAGCCCAGCAAAAAAGAAAGGACAAGCCTTTCTTACTTAGTCACGCATGGCATATCCAACACCGCGAACTGTCTTGATATAGGACGGTTTTCCAGCTACATCCAATTTCCCACGCAGATAGCGGATATAGACATCTACCACATTGGTTTCCGATGATGTCGCCTCGTATTTCCAAACCCGCTCTAACAATTGTTCGCGAGTGACAGGCTCAGGACTATTCATCAGTGTCGCCAGGAGATCGTACTCTCGACGAGTCAGGTTAATCAGCTCATCTCCACGGGATACCGTGCGATTTTGAAAATCGATTTTCAAATCTCGATAAGCAGCCTGCAAGGGAACCTGAGTACAATGATTGTCAATAAAATCCCGACCACGGAAAATAGCTGAAATCTGCTCGACCAATTCGCTGATGACAAAGGGCTTGACCACATAGGAAACCGCATAGGACAAGACTTCCTCACCATGCTCATCCACATCTGCCGAATCAATAGCCACAATCAGGACGGATGCAGGTTTGATAGCTAATAACTGCGTGGATAATTCCTTACTGGACATATCTGACAGCTGAAAACTCATGAGAATCAAATCAAAATCCGTCTCATGCGCCAAGGACAAAGCCTCCTGGCCAGTAGAAGCATAGTCCACCAAATAGTCCTTCTTCTGCAATTCCATGGAAACAAAATGCGAGAGATTGCGCTCACGACCTGCAATCAAAATTTTCTTAGCCATAATATCCTTATCTAATCGAAAGTTTCAAGACCATTTCAGTCAGAAAGAAGGGCGCTTGCACGCCCTACTTCTATTATTTATTTTTCGCTATACCAATCATAGTGGAAGACACCCTCTTTGTCCTTACGGTTGTAAGTGTGGGCACCAAAATAGTCGCGTTGTGCTTGGATCAAGTTTGCTGGCAAGTTCTCAGCGCGGTAGCTGTCAAAGTAAGTAATGGCTGCTGAGAAGGTTGGCACAGGAACACCTGCTTGAATTGCCAAGGCAACAACGTCACGGACAGCTTGTTGGTACTTAGCTGTTACGTCAAGGAAGTATTCATCCAAGAGCAAGTTTGCCAAATCTTCATCACGTCCATAAGCATCGGTAATCTTTTGCAAGAAACGAGCACGGATGATACAACCTGCACGCCAGATTTTAGCGATTTCGCCAAATGGCAAGTTCCAGTTATTTTCTTTAGACGCTACGCGCAATTGCGCAAAACCTTGTGCATAAGACATGATTTTTGAGAAGTAAAGGGCTTGACGGATTTTCTCCACCAATTCAGCCTTATCACCCTCGTAAGCAAATGGTGCTGGTTTTGGAAGAACCTTGCTAGCTGCCACACGCTCATCTTTGTAAGTTGAGATGTAACGAGCAAATACAGATTCTGTGATGAGTGACAACGGCACACCCAAATCAAGTGATGATTGACTAGTCCATTTACCAGTACCCTTATTACCAGCCGCATCCATGATATAGTCAACGATTGGCCCTTCTTGACCTTCATCATCCTTACGTTGCAAAATATCCGCAGTGATTTCAATCAAGTAGCTGTCCAATTCACCCTTATTCCACTCAGTAAAGATGTCAGCCATTTCATCTACCGAAAGACCAAGCAGGTGTTGCATGAGGTCATAAGACTCAGCAATCAACTGCATGTCGCCATACTCGATACCGTTGTGGACCATTTTTACATAGTGACCAGCGCCATCTGGGCCGATATAAGTCACACATGGAGCGCCGTCCTCTGGAGCTTTTGCAGAAATTTCTTCCAAGACATCCGCTACTAATTCGTAGGCTTCTTTTTGACCACCAGGCATGATAGACGGACCTTCAAGGGCACCTTTTTCACCACCGGACACACCTGTACCGATGAAATTGATGCCTGAATTTGCCAATTCTTTTGAACGGCGAATGGTATCTTCGTAGAAGGTATTTCCGCCATCAATCAAAATGTCTCCTTCATCCAAGTGTGGCAAGAGAGATTGAATAGTTGCATCTGTACCAGGTCCTGCTTGAACCATGAGCATGATACGGCGTGGTTTTTCGATAGATGCGACAAAACTTTCCACATCATAGCTTGGTACCAAGTTTTTGCCTGGGTTGCTAGCTACCACATCTTCTGTCTTATCAGCAGAGCGGTTGTAAATGGCTACTGTGTAACCACGTGATTCAACGTTAAGAGCAAGGTTACGACCCATAACGGCCATCCCTACTACACCAAAGTTTGCTTTTGTCATGTATACTAACTCCTATAATTACTATCTTCTATTATACACCGAAAAGAGTCTAGTGGCAAGAATTTTCTGATAATTTAACCTTCCGACATTTTTCTGAATCTTTCACTAGCTTTTTCACTCATCGAACAAGCCCTGCAATTGAGCAAATGGACTATTAGCCTCTTTCTTTTCCTGGGCTTCCTGTTGGAAATCATCCTCGGTCATCAGGGTCCAAGATTGGCCCGACGGCAAATCCTGCCCAGCCTCTTCTTCTGGCGTCAAAACCTTGATAGGAATGTTGAGAATAATGTTGTCTGCGACACTTTCTTCTAGGACAATGCAGTCCTCTTCCACCACAAAAACCATATCTTCGTCAATCAAATCCTGGTCCTTGAGAGCAGCTTCATTGGCCACAAAGAGTTCGTTGACCTGCTCCTCACGACGTAAGACCACTGGCTGGAGCGAACGGCTAGAAGCTAGGGTAATGTCGTAGGTCATCTGGTAATCTAGGAAAAAGATCCCCGCCTCAAAATGGACACGACCAGACACCTGGACAGGCGATAGGTCCAAAACCTCGCTGGAACGCCCCTGAACTTCCTGGCTCAAATCCAGTGTTTTCTCAAAAGAAATACCGTCTGGATTTTTCTGAATATCGTAAATGTGAAACATAAGCCCTCCTATTCAGCGTGTTCTGTAATGTAGTTGTAGACTTCCTGTCCAGCTACTGCACCATTTCCAACAGCCGTCGCAATCTGACGGAGCTGATTTTGGCGAATGTCGCCGATGGCATAGATGCCATACTTGCTGGTTTCCATTTTTTCATTGGTCACAACCCAGCCAGCCTCATCGGTAATACCCAAATCCGCAACGCTTTCAGTCATCGGATCCAGCCCTACATAGATAAAGACTCCGCCAAATTCAAGCTCTGACAATTCTTCAGTCTTGACATTCTTGATAACCACGCTTTGCACGCGCAGGTCATCTCCTTTGATTTCCTCGACGACACTGTCCCAGATGAAGTTGATTTTTTCATTGGCAAAAGCTCGGTCTTGGATAACTTTTTGGGCACGTAGCTGATCTCTGCGGTGAACGATGGTCACAGACTCTGCAAATTGGGTCAGGAAAAGCGCCTCTTCCACGGCAGAATCTCCCCCTCCGACAACCAAAAGTTTTTGCTGACGGAAGAAGGCTCCGTCACAGACCGCGCAGTAGGAAACCCCGCGGCTGTTGTAGGTATCTTCACCTGGAACTCCCAGCAGACGGTGTTTGGCACCCATGGCTAGGACAACCGTCTTGGTCTCCAAAACGCTATCTTCGGTAATCACTTTTTTAACAGGTCCATCTTCTTCAATGCGGATGAGGGGCCCGAAAATATGGTCCACACCGAATTTTTCAAGGGGCTCAAACATTTTTTCAGCCAAAGCTGGTCCAGAAATATGGTCGTAGCCTGGATAGTTTTCAATCTCAGCGGTGTTGTTCATCTGGCCGCCATAAATACCGCGTTCTAGGAGGGCAACTTTGAGATTGCTCCGTCCTGCATAAAGTGCGGCGGTCATGCCTGCAGGACCTGCACCAATGACAATTGTATCGTACATTCTTTCTTCCTTCTATGCCTTCAGCATTAACAAAATGGCCACGATTCCAAAAGCTAAAATAGGGATGGTCATAATGTTAATGAGCAATAAATCATATAAAAATTCTTGGCGTTCTTGATAGGTCTTATCTCGATTTTTTAAAGCTCGAATTAGAAACCAAATCAAGCTCAGCAATACCACAATAATTGTGGCAATGAGTAGTCCTTGCAAATAGTTACTTAATATTGATTGTAACATCGGTCTCCCTCTGCTAACTCTTAAAAGGTTTGACGCTTAGCTTTGCGTTCTGCACGCCCCTTAGCACGCGCTTCCACTCGCTTGGTCTTACGACGTTTTTCGTCCACCGCCCACTGGATTTTCTTCTTATAGCCCGGCTTGATTTTCTTTTTCTTCTTCTTGACCAGACCAATCATCTCGATGTCCAATTTCTCACGTGTCTTTTCACGTTGAACACGACGATCACGGTCATAGGTATCGACAAATTCGCCGTCCTTCATTTCTTTGGGCAAGAACTTGATATTGAGTTTTTCCAACTCACGAATATCGGCATCATCGCTCGGTTGATAAAGGGTAATGGCAATACCTGACAAACCATTGCGTCCTGTCCGACCGACCCGGTGAACAAAGAAGGACAAGTCCTGCGGAATGGCATCGTTGATGACATGGCTGACTCCTTCAATATCAATCCCACGAGCCGCCAAGTCTGTCGCTACGATATACTGATAATCCAAATTCTTAACTTGGTTCATGATACGCTTGCGTTCACGAGGTGGAATATCTCCGTGAATTTTAGCCACGCGCAATCCATTTGAAAGCAAGTAGCTGTGCAATTCATCTGCCCGAGTCTTGGTATTTACAAAAATCATGGCTAAATAGGGCTGCATGAGCCTGGTTGCTTCCAAAATTTGAGCATTGCGGTCGCGCCCTTTTGTCGAAATCAACCAGTTTTCAATGGTATCCGAAATGACTGTCTGGGTCTTGATTTGTTCCATGACAGGATTGGACAGGTATTTTTTCAAGAAAGGCTGGAGCTTTTGCGGAATGGTCGCGGAAAAGACCATGAATTGCAAATCTTTCGGCAGGCTCCCAGCAATCTTATCCACCGTCTCCAAAAAGCCCATGTCCAAGGTCATATCCGCCTCATCAACGACAAAGGTCTTAGCCTTATGAATAGCCAAATCACCCGATTGAACCAAGTCGTAAATCCGACCCGGCGTTCCGACAACGATATGGGGCTGACCAGCCTGCAATTTGTCAATCTGGCGATTTTTATCCGTCCCACCGACATAGTTAGACACACGGACTTCAGGTTGAAAATGCCCTGCCATCTGCTTGGCTGCTTGATAAATCTGGGTCGCCAATTCACGCGACGGAGCTGTGATAACAGCCTGCACCTGGTCCAGCTCTTCGTCCAATTTTTGGAAAATCGGAATTAAAAAGGTATGGGTCTTGCCCGAACCAGTCTTGGATTCTCCAATCAAGTCACGACCAGATAGCACCACAGGAATCAATTTTTCCTGGACCTCTGTCGGCGTGACAAAGTTAATCTCTTTCAAAGCCGCCTGGATGGACGGCTTAAGTTTCATATCTGTATATTTCATAATGTCCTCTTTTTCTGATTCCTTTCATTATACCATTTATTAGAATGACAAGCAAAAAGGACGGATGGGCATCGAAAAATTCAAAGCTTCATATCTATCGCCATTAAAAGAGACCAAAACATCCGTTTCAGTCTCTTCATTGTTTCATTTAATCCAACAACTTCTGCAATTCTTGGGCTAGTAATTGTTGAGCAACTTGTGGATTGGCCTGACCTTTTGTTGCCTTCATAAGGAAACCTGTAAAGGCCTTGTCCGCATTGCGTTTGCCGGACTTGAAGTCAGCTACGGCTGCCTCGTTATCCGCAAAGACTTGGTGGATAATCGGAATGAGGACCGCTGGGTCTGAAATCTGTACCAAGCCAGCTTTCTCAACGTAAGCCTTAGCAGAGCCACCTTCTTTCGCCAAGTGAACAAAGACTTTCTTGGCAATCTTAGATGAAATAGTGCCATCCGCAATCAAGGCAATCATCTCAACCAAGTTTTCTGGTGTCAAAGCGATTTGCTCAATAGTCTTACCTTCAGCATTGAGGAATTGAGCCACCTCACCCTGCAACCAGTTGGATACCTGCTTAGCATCGCCACCTGCTGCTACTGCCGCTTCAAAGAAGTCAGACAGGGCCTTGGTAGAGGTCAACTGACCTGCATCATAGGCTGTCAAGCCCAAGTTCTCCACATACTGAGCACGGCGAGCCTTTGGAAAGACTGGCAATTCTGCACGCACTTCCTCAATCCAACTATCATCAATCTCATAGAGCGGTAGGTCTGGCTCTGGGAAGTAACGGTAGTCAGCTGATCCTTCTTTTACACGCATGAGAATGGTTTCCCCAGTAGATTCATCATAACGACGTGTTTCCTGCTGGATTTGACCACCTGAACGTAATATTTTGGCCTGACGTTCTACTTCATACTGCAAGCCCTTGCGAACATAGTTGAAGGAGTTGAGGTTTTTCAACTCAGTCTTGGTACCAAATTTTTCTTGACCATAGGGACGAAGGGAAATGTTAGCATCCACGCGCATAGACCCCTCTTCCATCTTGACATCTGAAATACCAGTGTATTGGATGATTTCTTTAAGGGCTGTCAAGTAAGCATAGGCCTCCTCAGGCGAGCGCATATCGGCTTCTGACACAATCTCAATCAATGGCACTCCTTGACGGTTAAGGTCCACATAAGAGTAGCCGTCTGTACCGTGGGTATTCTTACCCGCATCCTCTTCCAAATGCGCACGTTCGATACGAATTTTCTTGGTTGAACCGTCTTCTAGCTCAATCTCAATCCAGCCATTGTAGCCAATCGGCTCGTCAAACTGGGAAATCTGATAGGCTTTGGGATTGTCAGGATAGAAATAGTTCTTACGGTCAAAGTGCATATCCTTGTGAATGTCCATATTCAAGGCCAAGGCAGCTTTAATTCCAGCATCCACAACACCCTTGTTAAGAACAGGAAGGACACCTGGGAAGGACCAGTCAATCACGTTGGTATTGGCATTTGGATCCTCACCAAAATGCGCAGATGAAGGTGAGAAAATTTTCGAGTTGGTATTCAACTCCACATGGACTTCTAGACCAATAATCGTTTCAAAGTTCATTAGTTGGCACCTCCAAAAATCACTGGTTGTTGCTTGTGGTAATCTGTTGTCGCTTCAAAGGCCGCAGCCACTTGGTAAATGGTCTCTTCTGAGTATTTTGGACCAATCAACTGCAAACCAACTGGCAAGCCTTCAACAAAACCAGCAGGAATAGAAAGACCAGGAAGACCTGCCAAGTTTACAGGAATTGTTAACAAGTCCGCCAAGTACATAGCCACAGGGTCATGGTTGAGCGTGTCCAACCCAAAGGCAACCGTCGGAGCTGTCGGCCCCAAAATCAAGTCATAGTCCGCAAAGACTTTTTCAAAATCTTGGATAATCAAGGTCCGCACCTGACCAGCCTTCTTGAAGTAGGCATCGTAGTAACCAGATGACAAGCTAAATGTCCCTAACATAATACGACGTTTGACTTCCTCACCAAAACCTTGGCTACGGGTTTTCACGTAAATCTCATCCAAGTTTGTCGCATCTTCTGCACGGAAACCATAGCGGATACCGTCAAAACGTTGTAAGTTAGAAGACGCCTCTGAGGAAGCAATGATGTAGTAAACGGCAACCCCATACTTAGAATGTGGCAGGCTAACTTCCTCAATAATCGCCCCCAGGCTTTCCAAGTGCTTAGCCGCCTTGAGAATGGTTTCCTTGACCTGTGGATCAATCCCTTCGCCCATGTATTCTTTTGGCATAGCAATTTTCATGCCTTTAATGTCTTGACCAATCTTGCTAGTAAAGTCTGCAATCTCATTAACAGTAGATGTAGCATCCTTAACATCATGGCCAGCAATGACGTTGAGCAACTGGGCATTTTCCTTGACAGTCTGAGAGAAAGGACCAATTTGATCCAGGGAGCTACCGAAGGCAATCAAACCAAAACGAGAAACCGTTCCATAAGTCGGCTTAATACCGACAATTCCGTTAAAGGCCGCAGGCTGGCGAATAGAACCACCTGTATCTGAGCCCAAGGACAGGCGAACTTGACCAGCCGCAACAGCAGCCGCAGAACCACCTGATGAACCACCCGGCACTTTTGTCTGGTCCCAGGCATTTTTCGTCGGCTTGAAGGCAGAATTTTCATTGGAACCACCCATCGCAAATTCATCCATGTTGGTCTTACCGATGACAATCATATCCTTGGCATAGGCCTGAGCAACAGCCGTCGCATCAAAAATCGGTTCATAATTGTAGAGCATTTTTGACGCAGCCGTTGTCAAAATACCCTTGGTTGAAATATTATCCTTAACCGCCAAAGGAATACCGGCCATGACATTGTCCGCATCAATCCCTTTTTGGTCGAGGGCAGCTGCCTGTGCCAAAGCCTTGTCTTCATTGATACTCAAAAACGCATCCACAACAGCTTCGCGGCTCTGAATATCTTCAATCGTCGCCTTGGTCAACTCGACCGCAGAAATCTCTTTTTTGACCAGGAGGTCGTGCAATTCATCAACTGTTTTATTATTCCATGTCATTAGGCATCTCCTCCCCCGTCTAAAATAGCTGGTACCTTGATGTAGAAATCTTTACTTTCAGGTACATTTTTGAACAAGTCCTTACGACTTTCACCCTGCTCTGCCACATCGGCACGCAAGACATTTTTCCGGTCTGCCATGGTGGTCGTCACTGGCACACCTGTCGTATCCACCTCATTTAACAACTCAACCATATCAACAATCTTGCTCAAGGTCGTTGCAAATTCCGCCGTTTCCTGGTCTGTAAATTCCAGCTTAGACAGCTTGGCAACGTGACGCACCTCAGCCTCAGAAATCTTCATACTTACCTTCCTCCTATTGGAAATTTATCTTCTCATTATACCATACTTTAGAAAGAGGACAAAGAACCAAATAACCTCATTTGTCAGCTTTTAGGCATGAAAAAACCAGCCTGATTGGCTGGTCAGAATCACTAGTCAATAATGGTCGCACCGAGCACATGCTGCAGATGGTTGAGGGCGAATTGATGATTTTCCTCTGTCAAAGCCGCAATTGCTGAAGAAATGACTTCAATCTTATAACCTTTGTTATAAGCATCAATGGCGGTATGGAGCACACAAATATCGGATAAAACACCCGTCAAAACCACTGTATCAATCCTTCTTTCCCGCAAACGAACATCCAAATCCGTTCCAGAAAAGGCTGAATAATGGCGTTTGTCCATCCAACGCACACGCGCATGGTTCTGATATTCAGCATAAAAATTCGCCAGGGGAACATACAAATCACGACCACTGGTGCCCATGATATTATGCGGTGGGAAGAGCTTGCTTTCTGGATGCAAATCGTCGTCCACCTCATGCCCATCAATGGCAAAGACAATATAGTCCCCACGGTCAAAGGCTTCTTGGGTCACTTGCGCAATTCGGTCTGCAATAGCTTGAGCAGGCTTACCAGCTGTCAATTTGCCATCGTCCGCTACAAAATCAACCGTATAATCAATCGAAATCAGCGCTTTTGTCATCTTAGTAGTCACGTTTTTTAATCTCATCAAAAATAGCAGGAATCAGAACTTTCAAATAAGTCCCCTTCATACCCAAAGAACGGCTTTCAATAATACCAGCACTCTCCAGCTTACGAAGAGCATTGACAATCACCGAACGAGTAATACCGATACGGTCTGCAATGACAGAGGCCGTCAACTGACCTTCATTGCCATCCAACTCACCCAAAATCGCAGCTACAGCCTTCATTTCTGAGTAAGAAAGCGTATTGACCGCCATATTGACCGCTGCCCGACGACGAATATTCTTCTCATCCTCTTCCCGCTGGAAGTTGAGCAACTGGATACCAACCACCGTCGCCGCAATCTCCACCAAAATCAAATCATCATCGTGGAACTGCTCATCATTGCGCCAAATAATCAACGAACCAAAACGAATACCCGTCACGTGAATTGGTGCAATGGTCGTCAAACCATTTGGATAGGTCGAACGAGACTCAACCGGAATAGCTGTCAATTCACTCTCCACCGGCAAGTTGACCTGCGTGTCATAAACTTGCGCAATGGCCTTAACATACTCTTCCGGATATTGCTTATTGACATAAAATTCTTCCACACGATCATTATTGGTTTTGTAGTTCATGTGGTAGCCAAGGATTTCTCCTTCCGCATTGATAATACAAGTATTACAGTCGATAATTGCAGACAGGTGGTCTGCAATCGCGTTATAAGGCAGTTCTTCTGCCAATTGTTCTTCGGAACGCTTTAAAATCGACGTAATATTCCGTGTTTTTTCTAATAATGTTGCCATAAATTCCTCTTTACACTGTAATTATATTTATTATACCGAATTGTTTGCCAAATTTCAACAATTATCAGAAAATTTACTATTTTTAGAAAAGTATATATTTTTTTAGGTTTTTATAGCCATTTAAAAGAAAAAATCAGGTATTTCTACCCGATTCTAGAAACTGTATTCACAAGTAAGGTCCCTTTAGACAAGAAATAGTTTTTTTCCTACTCAAGGTCGGTTGAGATGGAATACTGACTGTATTTCGAGAAAAACT
Source organism: Streptococcus sp. A23 (assembly GCF_043674155.1). Classification (NCBI taxonomy): domain Bacteria; kingdom Bacillati; phylum Bacillota; class Bacilli; order Lactobacillales; family Streptococcaceae; genus Streptococcus; species Streptococcus sp. A23. The sequence continues at coordinate 16,388 of NZ_JBIMJP010000010.1, forward strand.
AGCCTTCTCTCAGGTGCCAAACTGTGAATACAGGGGATTAGCTTAATCTTTCTTATCCAAAGCTCGCAACATCTCATCAATCTTGTTGCCGTATTCAATGGATTGGTCCTTTTCGAAGACCAAATCAGGAATCTTGTAGAGGGTCAACTTACGTCCCAATTCCCGTTTGATGGTTCCTGTCGCTTTTTGCAGACCAGTTTGAGCCTTTTGATTGTCCGAAGCCAGATTACTCATAATGGTGTAGTAAACCTTGGCCATGGACAAGTCACCGACCATCTGTACATCTGTAATGGTCACGCCCTGCACACGTGGATCACGGACTTTCTTTTGCAAAATCTCATTGACTTCGCGCTTGATTTCCATCCCTACGCGATCTGTACGAAAATGATTTGCCATAGGAACTCCTTTCTATTTCCTTATAAAGCGAAGAGGTTGCCTTTCCAACCTCTTACTTGCTTATTATTTCTTAATTTCTTCCATAATGTAAGCTTCGATGGTATCATCTACCTTGATGTCATTGAAGTTTTCAATCATGAGACCACCCTCTTGGGCATTTCCAACTTCCTTGACATCGTCCTTGTAATGTTTCAAGCTAGACAATTTACCGTCGAAGACAACGACACCGTCACGGATAACGCGGACGCTTGAATCACGGGTAACCTTACCACGGATAACCATAAATCCACCGATGGTACCAACTTTGGATACCTTGAAGGTCTCACGGATAACTGCTTCACCAATGATTTTTTCTTCGTACTCAGGATCCAGCATACCCTTCATGGCATCTTCCATTTCCTCGATAACCTTGTAGATAATGCTGTGGAGACGCACTTCAACATCGTCCGTTTCTGCCTGCTGGCGCGCTTCTGCCGTTGGACGAACGTTGAAACCGACAATCAAAGCATTCGACGCTGCTGCAAGAGTCACGTCTGACTCATTGATGGCACCGACTGCAGAGTGAACGATATTGACACGGACACCTTCGACTTCAATTTTTTGAAGAGATGATGCCAAGGCCTCAACCGAACCTTGCACGTCTGCCTTGATAATCACGTTAACAGACTTGACTTCACCGGCTTTAAGAGTATCAAAGAGGTTTTCAAGACTGACACGTTGCGTAGCCTGACGTTGTTTGAGAAGGGCACGTTTGGCACGTTCTTCACCTGCTGCACGCGCAGATTTTTCATCTTCATAGACCGCGAAATGGTCACCCGCCATTGGCGCCTCGTTAAGACCAGTAATCGAAACAGGTGTGGATGGTCCCGCAACTTTGACACGACGACCAAGGTCGTTTGTCATGGCACGAACACGTCCGAAGGTATTTCCGACAACGATTGGATCTTGGACATTAAGAGTACCTTGTTGAACCAAGAGGGTCGCAACCGCACCTTTTCCTTTATCCAAATGCGCCTCGATAACTGTACCGATGGCACGAACAGTGGGATCAGCCTTGAGCTCTTGGATTTCCGCTACAAGAAGCACCGTTTCCAAGAGTTCGTCGATGTTTTGGTTGAACTTGGCTGAGATTTCAACAAATTCAGACTCGCCGCCCCAAGCTGTTGAGATTACACCATGCTCTGCCAATTCACCGATTACACGCTCTGGATTGGCACCTGGTTTATCAATCTTGTTGATAGCAACAATAATTGGGACATTGGCAGCCTTAGAGTGGTTGATTGCCTCGATGGTCTGTGGCATAACACCGTCGTCCGCCGCTACTACAAGGATGGTCAAGTCGGTAACAGAAGCACCACGGGCACGCATAGAGGTAAAGGCCGCGTGTCCTGGCGTATCCAAGAAGGTAATTTTCTTGCCAGCATCCTCAATCTGGTAGGCACCGATATGCTGGGTGATACCACCAGCCTCGCCTGTCGCCACACGAGAATTACGCAAGGTATCCAAAAGCGTTGTTTTACCGTGGTCAACGTGACCCATGATGGTAACAACAGGCGGACGTTCAACCATTTCCTCTTCATTTAGGTAGCCCTCTTCTACAAAGAAACGCTCGATGTCTGCATTGTCCACTTCAACCTTTTCCTTGGCTTCAATACCATAATCCACCATGAGGAGTTCGATGGTATCTCCGTCAAGAGATTGGTTTTGAGTTGCCATAACCCCCATAAGGAAGAGCTTTTTAACAATCTCAGCAGGCTCGCGCTTGATCCGCTTCGCAATTTCTGCTACGGTCATACCAGCTGTATACTCAAACTCTGTTGGCAATTCATGGAATTTACGCTCTGTGACAGGTTTGGCAGTCTGATTGTTCTTACCTTTTTTATTCTTCTTGTTGTTATTCCAGTTACTTGTTCTTTGATTTCTCACTTGATTTTGACTATTTCGATTTCTTTGTTGTTTACGTGGACCATCTTCATCGTCACTATTAAAGTCACGCTTCTTATCTGGTCGAGCTTGTTTTTTACGACGCGTATCGACTGTACTTTCCGCTACCGCAGTTGGGACTGAAGCAGGTTTGGTTTCAGCGATTGGTTTTGTTTCCACAACCGGCTCTTCAAATTTGATTTCCTTTGGCTTCTTAGGCTGATCTTTAGCTGCCTTAGCCTGCAAGAAACGCTCCTCGCTTGTCTTAGCGTATTCTGCGTTCTGCTCAGCTTTCAAAGCTGCTGCACGGGCCTTGAAATCAATCTTAGGAGTAGCTGGACGAACCACTTCCTCCTGACGACGGTCGCTGCGATTAAAGCTACCATTTCCTCCGCGATTGTCTTGGCGGCGGTTGTCACGATTGTCGCGACGGTCTCCAAAGCGGTTTTCCTTACGGTCATTGCCCCCTTGGTTACCACGGAAATCACGGCGGTCGTTGCGGTTGTTGCCTTGACCAGCTTGGCCACTTTGACGGTTGTCACGACGGCCTTTCCCTTGTCCACCTTGGGCACGTTTGGCCGCTTGCTCCTTGGCACGCGCCTCACGTTCTGCCTTGAAGTTACGGCTCTGTGGACGATGAACCGGTGGAGCTGGCTTGCTAACCTCTTGGCTGACAGGTTTTGCTTCAACTGGCCTTTCATCTTTCGGTGTCTCCACCTTTTGTTCTGCCACCTTTGGCTTTTCTACAACTTTCTCAGCCTGTACGGGAGCTGGTTTGGGCGCCTCCGGCTTTTTAGCTGAAAAACTATCTGTAATTCGCTTAGCTCCCGCTTCATCAACACTCGAAGCATGGCTTTTGACATCAAAACCCAATTCTTGAGCCTTGGATACTACTTCCTTACTGCTTACACCCAATTCTCGGGCGATTTCATTCAATCTCTTCTTAGACAATGCCTTGTCCTCCTGTTCTATTCCATAATAGACCTCATCTTCTTTGTAAATCCAGCGTCTGTCACTGCAAGCACCTTTCTAGCCTTGCCGACAGCTGCACTCAATTCCAGCGTTGAAAACGCGGTTACAACTTCTACTTGATAGGTATGACTTTTATCTGTTACTTTTTTGCTTAAATTTCCGGCAGCATCATTGGCTAAAAAGACCAATTTTGCCTGCTGCTTGCGAATGGCATCAACGACCAATTCTTCCCCTGAAATCAGGCGACCTGCCCGTTGGGCCAAGCCCAGTAAATTTAATATTTTTTGCTTCTTATTCGAGTCCAAGCTCTCTCCTCTTGACCTTGTGGTCGACATAGGCAATCAATTCATCATAAAATTCTTCTGACACTTCCATGCTGAAGGAACGGTTGAAAACCTGACGTTTCTTAGCCTGGGCCGCCTCATCATTATCCAGCTTGATGTAGGCACCACGGCCATTTGCCTTACCAGTCGGGTCAATGAAAACCTGGCCCTCTTTATTTTTTACAATGCGGAGCAAATCCCGTTTGTCGATGATTTCACCGGACACCACAGACTTGCGTAAGGGTATTTTTCTAGCTTTTGCCATGGTTGCTCCTTGAATCTTATTCTACTTCTTCGGACGTTTCTTCGACAATTTCTGCCGCTGCATATTGGGCTGCTTCAATAGCTTCATACTCTGAAGCTGACTTGATATCAATACGGAAACCAGTCAGGTGAGCCGCCAGGCGGACGTTTTGACCACGACGACCGATTGCAAGTGACAATTTATCATCTGGTACAACGACTGTCGCGTGCTTACCATCTTCTGTGTCAAAGAGAACTTGGTCTACTTCAGCAGGCGCGAGAGCATTGTAGATGAATTCTGCCTCATCTGGCACCCACTCGATAACGTCGATGTTTTCCTCAACAGGCACCATACGGTCGTTCTTAGCATCGTAGCGAGCTGGGTGGAACTTGCTCGTAATTTTCTTGATATTTGAACCACCACGACCAACGATTGTACCGATAGCGTCCACGTTTGGATTGTGGCTACGAACAGCAACCTTGGTCCGGTCACCTGCCTCACGAGACACGCTCATGATTTCAACGGTACCATCGTAGACTTCAGGAATCTCCTGCTCCATCAGGCGTTTGATCATTTCTGGATGACTACGGCTCACAAAAACGTTGACACCGCGACCATTGTCCTCGACCTTATAAACATAAACTTCAATGCGGTCATGGGATTGGAAAACCTCACCAGGAATCTGGTCCTGCTTGGACAATTGTGCCTCAATAGTTCCCAAGTTAACATAGATGAAGCGGTTGTCGAACCGTTCCACCGTACCAGACATGATTTCATTTTCATGTTCCTTGTAGGTATTGTAGGTAATAGCACGCTTTTGCTTGCGCATTTTTTCCATGATGGTCTGTTTGGCTGACTGGGCCGCCACACGACCGAATTCAGCAGGATCTTCTGGGAATTTGATTTTATCGCCCATTTCGTAGGCAGATGAAATAGCCAAGGCATCCTTGAGGCTGATTTCCAAACGGCTATCAAAGACTTCATCTACGACTTCACGAACCGTAAATACGTGGAAATCGCCTTTCTTCTCGTCAAACTCAATAACAGCTGACTCTGATTGGCCATAGCGACGTTTGTAGGCTGAGCGGAGCGACTCTGTCACTGCTTCGATAATATCAACCTTGTTAATCCCCATGTCTTCCTCTAAAATTCGGAAGGCTTCTAGCATTTCTTTACTCATCTTGTTTTCCTTTTGACTTCAAAAGGTCCTTTCTTAAAAAATAAATCTATTAAATCTTAACAGCCAAACGGGCTTTGGCAACAGTCTGATAAGGAATGGTTACTTCTTTTTTACGGGTCTTGTCCATATATTCTAGAACCAAATCAGTCCCATCAAAAGACAAGAGGGTCCCCTCAAAAACTTTTACCTTGTCAATAGCCTGATAGAGCTTGACATTGATGTATTTTCCAACCGCCTGCTCAACAGCTGCCACCGTTTTCAAAGGACGCTCCAAACCAGGACTAGTCACTTCCAACATGTATTGGTCTGGAAATGGATCTGGTTTAATCCCATCCAGGAGCGGGCTGATGACCTCTGATAAGTCTGCCGTATCTTGCAGGGAAATGCCACCCTCCTTATCAACAAAAATGGACAGGACATACTCTCCACCCATCTTACCATATTCCACATCCACCAGCTCATAAGGGGGCTGGATGGTGGGAGCAATCGCCTCTGTGACCAAATCAACAATCGATGACATAGACACCTCCTTTGTTATATTAAGGTACAGGTAAAGGGTTGACTTGCGCCAACCCCCTTTACTTCTTATTTACTCCTATCATTCTAGCACATGCCAGAGAAAATAGCAAGAAAAACGATGCGAAAAGGCAGCCTGTACGAACTGCCTCCTCTTTTATTGTTTAAAACTGTGCTTCTACACGGTAGATAACTTGTCCTTTGTTCGAGAATTTCTCTTCATATTCGGTCATGACATTGCCTTCTAAACCATCCGCATGGAGGTCCAACCAGACCTGTTTGAGTGTCATGCCATATTGAGAAAAGCTGGCCAAGCTATATTCAAATAAACCACGATTGTCCGTTTTAAAATGAATCTCTCCCTCTTCAGGCAGTATTTCCTTATAGGTATCTAAGAAGGACTTGTAGGTCAAGCGACGTTTTTCATGACGTTTTTTAGGCCATGGATCTGAGAAATTCAGATACAATTGGTCAATTTCTGCTGGTGCAAAATAGTTAGTCAAACTAGATCCATCTACCTGGAGCAATTTAATATTGGGCAAACCAGCCTCAATAACACGGTCCAAGGCGTAGCTCAAGACCGTCATCTGAATGTCAATCCCAATATAGTTGATATCCGGATTTTGAGCGGCCATGCCTGTTACGAAACGCCCTTTCCCTGAACCAACTTCAATGTGGATAGGGTTGCTGTTTCCAAAAATTTCAGCCCACTTCCCCTTGCACTCTTCCGGATTGGAGATAACATACTGGGGATTATTGGCTAGGAGCTCACTAGCACCTTTACGATTTCTTACTCTCATTGATACTTATAAAAATTCTGTCTAAATAACCGCAGGGCATAGATTTCTAGATTCGCCGCCTCGGTATTGTTACTTTCAAGTTGTTTAGAAATTTGGTTAAGGAAGCCTAGTTGGCCATACCAATAAATCTTACTGATAACCGTACTGTTGTACTTGTAGCCATAGCCCTTGAGCCACTCTTCCCATTCCTGTCTAGGAATGTAATGGGTCAATATAAAGGCGACATCTAACATCCGATCGGTCACACAGGCTGTTTCCCAGTCCGTCAAATAAATCAGTCCACTTGTCGTTTCCACCCAGTTTTTATGGTGGAGATCCCCATGGACAAAGGTTGCCAAATCCTGTCTGAAACGCGGTGTGGTCTCCAACAATTCTCTGCAGATAGATTGCAGGTAGGAATTACCAGCTAATTGCTTGGGCGCTTCTTTTTGCCACTTCTTCACCAACTCCGCCGGCTCCAAATAGGTATAACTTAGTTGGAGAGCCTGATTGAGCAGAATGCGTGAAAAGTGCATTCTGACCAAAATTTGCTGGACCTGTTTCCCAGACATATCGTGACGATTAAGAGTCCGACCATTCAACCATTCCTGAACAGCTCGGTCTCCCACACCCAAATCCCTATCGCTACTTAAGATGGGCGGAGTGATTTGTTCCCGAGCCAGAGCATTGACAATCGGTGGCATTTCATACTTGACAAAAACAGGCGTACCATCTGGTCGCAAGCCTTTGTATGCTTTTCCGCTGTTTCCTGCAATAGACTGCAACTGTAGCCCGCTGGTATCAATCTGCATGCCATTCCTCCTTTAAAAATTCCTTACTATTTTACTAGTTTTAGGCCATTTAGTCAATCAATTTTTTCGCTTTACTATCCAGGTAGAGCTGATTTAAAAGAATTCCGATTCCAATAAAGACCAGCAAATACTGCTTTTCCTCCAGCAGCAATAGACCTAGCACAGACTGCAAAATCAAGGAAAGATACAAAATCTGTCGCAGGACTCGTTTAAAGCTAATCAGTCGTTTGTCTGGACCGACTGGCAAAAGCTCGGCCATCAGTTGATAATCATAGGCGTAATAGAGCGGGAGCAATTGGAACAAGAGCAAATAATGAAATAAACTGGCTAATCCTACTGAGAGCCAGGATTCCCTCACCGTAACAAAAAATACAATGGATAAGATTACCAGTCTAAGAGCCAGTGAAAGGTAGTCCCCACTGCGCAAAAAGGCCCTCATGAAGAGATAGTCCCAGGTAAAGCCAGTTTCTTTTTTGATATGACCCAGTAGCCAATCCAAATAGGAACGACGTTTGACAAAGCTAGTCAGCCCCTTAACATTGGTAAAGAGGGAGAAAAATTTCAATATCGACGTTTTTCTCTTGCTCTCATATTGAAGAGCCCGGACCCAGTCCACCCTTTCTTCTTCCATAAAGGCCAGGAGTTTCCATCGAAAATAGAAATATTTGGCAATGGTTAGCATGAACATCAATGGAATAAAAAGTAGAATAGGAAGTTTTAATTTGAGGTAGAGCGGGAGTAGAATCAATTGACCAACAAGTTGGAGGCTAGCCCATACCAAAAAGGCCCTGCGATTGGCAGCAAAGAAGATTTCAGGCATTTCAGCTTCTTTTGATAGCAGGAATATCTTATCAGCCTCCTCTACGTAGGTAGCAACATTGCCTGCCAAGAACAGCAGCAAGCTGACCAGGGCCAAAATAACGTACAGCAACCAGGACTGACTGGGCAGGTTTTCTAGCAACTGCCGATACTGTAGCGCCAGAAAGCCAAAAAGTACCAAAACAACCAAAACAAAGTGGTCATTCAGTACATAACGAAGATAGGTTGCACACTGCCTTAAAAATAGATTTTTTCGTTGACCAAAGAGCGCCTTCATCCCTGCCCTCCTTCTTGGGTCAAGCTAAGATAAATCTCGTTAAGGCTAGCATCCTGCATGGCAAATTCCTGGCGTAGGTCAGTCAGATTGCCCGTAGCCTTGACCCGACCCTTATGTAGAATAACGAACCGATCACACATTTTTTCAGCGGAATCGAGAACATGGGTGGACATCAAAATGGAGCTTCCCTGAGCCTTTGCTTGATTGAGCAAGTTAATTAAATCCGCAATCGCAATCGGATCCAGACCCAAGAAAGGTTCATCGACAATCAGCAAACTCGGCTCAACCATAAGGGCGCAAATAATCATGACCTTTTGTTTCATGCCTTTTGAAAAATTCACAGGGAACCAGTCCAAACGGTCTTTCAGCCTAAAAATAGCCAATAGTTCTTGAACACGCGCCCAGGCAGATTCAGCTTCCAAATCATAGGCCATCATCACTAACTCGATATGCTCTTTCAGGGTCAGTTCCTCATAGAGACTAGGCGTTTCAGGTATAAAGCCAATTTTTTTTCGATAGGTAGCCATGTCTTCGTTGATCCCCTGCCCATCAATTAGAATTTCTCCCTTGTAAGGGCTTAGGAGACCAATGATTTCTTTAATAGTAGTCGATTTCCCGGCACCATTCAAGCCAATCAAGCCGACTAGCTCCCCATCCTTCACCTTAAAATCTACATCATGTAAAACAGGAATATTGGCATAGCCACCTGTTATATTTTTTACTTCTAACATACATTTCGTCCTATTATTTGATATAATTATTATACCAAAAATCCTAGAAAGAGGTTGCATTATGTCAGATTGTATTTTTTGTAAAATTGTCTCAGGAGAAATCCCTTCTTCTAAGGTCTATGAAGACCAACATATTCTTGCCTTTTTGGACATTACCCAGGTAACTAAAGGCCATACCTTGGTCATCCCTAAAAAACATTTTCGTAATGTCTTAGACTTGGACCAGGAAACAGCCAGCCAACTATTTTCAGCCATTCCAGCTATCGCTAGCCACTTGAAAGACAAACTGGGAGCAAGCGGACTCAATATTATCAATAATAATGAGGAAGTTGCTGGTCAAACGGTCTTTCATACCCATATCCACCTACTGCCTCGATTTGAGGGACAAGATGGCCTGGATATCCGATTTGCAACAAATGAACCTGATTTCCCAGCCCTAGCCCAACTAGCCCAAGACCTCTACATAGGAGAATAATCATGAAACTTCGCCACCTACTGCTAGCCGTCGGAGCTGCTCATTTGGCCTACCAGGCTGTAAAACACCGCAAGGAAATCGCTGCAGAGGCTAAAGAAACCAAAGAACTGGTCCAACGTATCCAGGCAGATAAGCAGAAAATAACAGACCAGTTAGCCCTGCTCAATTCATTCAAGGCGCCTGTCCAGGAGCTCAGCAAGGATTTACAGTACCAACTAAAGGTTTACCAGCAGAGTATCGCAGGCAACCTGACTGAAATCCAAAAATTTACTGATAAATACAAAACAGAAGATTCTCAACATTGGGAGCGGGAATGAACTCGTCAAAGCTAAGAAGAGTTCGTCAACAAGTCTCTATTTCTTGTTGTTGACCTAAAACGGTCTATCCCCAGACCGCCTCGCGTTCCTATTTCTTGGCTCGAGCTTAAAACCTCCACAGGAGCCTTTAACTCCACACCGCATAGCTTCAAAGGTTCGGGGAACCTTTGGAGGTTGGAAATTGAGCGAACTCTGTTCGTATCAAAAAATAGTCTGGGGTGAGACTGTTGGAGGCCAATCAACCACTGCGCTGATATGTTGACACGAACTAAAGAAAGAAGCCTAGACTTTTTGCCTAGGCTTCTTTCTATGTACAAACTCGAGATTGTCTATCACTGGCCACCTTCTGCTGAGCTAGAAGAGGTTTCGACCTGACTGGACTCCGAATCTCTTGACTTAGAGGTCTCTGTTTGGCTATAGTCAATATCGTAGGTTGGCGCTGTTTCCGGTTCGTAGGTTTCACCGTTGGCTTCAACTTCGATATCATTAGTATAGGCATTGAGGACCTCGATTGGACTGGATTGTCCAAAGAGATATTCCAAAACCTTGATGTTGGTCTTGATTTTAGAAACTTTTGGCAAGCCCAAGGATTCCTTGAGGACATTTTGCATTTCCAAAACATGGGCCGCCGTCGGGATCTGGTAGGACAACTCGTCAATTGTGTGACCTTCACCACCCAATTGGTAGGATTCAACCTGATTCAGAGCATCCTTATAGCCCAGAAGACTAGGAATGGTTGAATTTGAAATCACAAAATCCGTCCGCATGTGCTTAGAGACAGCTTTCAAAATCTTTTTATACTGCGTAAATCCATCCAATTGCAAGAGCTTGGTCACCAGGGCCTGGATAACCTCACGCTGCCGCTTCTGCCGACCAATATCTCCCTCCGGATCATCGTAACGCATCCGGGCATAAACCAAGGCCTGGTCTCCATTGACCAATTGCTCCCCAGGTGGAACGACAGCTGTGTAGGCAGGTTCATACTCATCAATAGTAATCGGGAAGCCCAAGGTATTGTTGACCTTGATACCACCAATGGCATCAACCAGCTCCACCAGGCCATCCATATTGATTTCGACATAGCGATTGATGGTAATATCCATCATCTTCTCAATGGTCGCAATGGACATGGCCGCCTGACCATAGGCATAGGAGTGATTCAACTTCTCAATCTTATCACTAGAACGATCATTCTTATCGGCTATCTCTACCATGATGTCACGCGTCAAGCTCATCATGGTTGTTTTCTTAGTTAGAGGATTGACCGTCACCAAAATCATGGAGTCACTCCGCCCTTCTTCCCAGTCCAGACCCCGAGTTGCCTGGTCGGTATCCACCCCCATCAAAAGAATGGTCAAGGGCTCAGTAGCCTCGATAATCCCTTCATCTTCTCGGTTACCGATAGAGCGAAAAGTCTTTGCAATCTCCCCGGTCGAGTAATTCAAAAAAGTCGCGGTATAGATTGCTCCTGTCCCGATTGTCAATGCTAGAATGGACAAGAACATCAATAAAATTTTAGTTCCTATTTTCATTATTCACCTATTAACTTGGCCATAGAATACAAATCTAGCCAATCTCCCTCATCTGTTCTAGCTCCCCTTGCCAGAGTCCCTTCAATCTTGAAGCCTAATTTTTCATACAAAGCCACTGCTCTTTGGTTGCGGACCTGAACCGTCAATTCTAAACGCTTGAGCAAATCCATTTCCTCAGCCCAATGAATTACTTCCTCCAGCAGGATGGAACCCAGTCCCTGTCCCCAGTAGGCTTTTTTAACTGCAATAAAAATAGTTCCGATATGGCTAATACGAAACTGACTGGAGGACTTGACCGACACTACTCCGATGACTTCATCGTCTAACTTGGCCAGCAACTGCAGCTCCCGAGGATTTTCTATGCAAGCCGTAAAAATATCTTCGATATCTTGGACTCCAAGCCTAAACCCCGTCTCATCCATGACAAGAAAATCGGTTTCACCTGCGACCTGGTTCATAAAGTCAATAAAGGATTGGGCATCAGCTGGTTCTGCTTCCTGAAAATAAATTTCCTTCTCAACAATCATCTAACAACTCTTTCAATTGGGCACTACGCGGTCCTGACGCATTAAACTCCAACCTCCGACCGTCCTTTTCGATGGCAATACGAACTGTCAAGACATCGTCCAAGAGATAGGCATCTAACAACTCTCCCCATTCAATCACAGTCACCCCATCGCCATACAAAAAATCATCTAGGTCAATGGAATCCGGATCATCACCAATCCGATAGACATCTAAATGATAGAGTGGCAGACGACCCTCATACTCTCTTACAATGGTATAGGTTGGGCTTTTTATCATTTGCTCAATATTCAGTCCCAGGGCAATTCCCTTGGTCAAGGTCGTTTTCCCAGCACCTAGCTGACCTGATAAAACAAGGACATCCCCTGCCCTAAGCAATTCTCCTAGTTTTCTTCCAATAGCTTGTAATTCTTGTTCATTTTGACTATACATATCTAGCATTATAGCATAGCTTCCCCTAGTTTGTCATGGTCTTACCCAACAAAAAAAACTGGGTCTCCCCAGTTTCAAAGTTGCTTTAGATAATCGCTAAGATAATGAAGTTCAAGATAAAGAGTGCTGTTGAACCCCAGAGGATTGGGTGAATCTCATTTGCCTTACCAGTCGAAACTTTTACCAAGCAATAGAAGATAAAGGCTGCCGCAATACCGTAAGAGATAGAGAAGCAAAGGGCCATGAAGAAGGCAGCGAAGAAAGCAGGAAGCGCATCTTCAAAGTTTTGCCAATCCACATCAAGGAAGCTGGATACCATCATCACGCCGACGATAATCAAAGCTGGTGAAGTTGCCGCTGCTGGCACGATACCAACGAATGGCAAAATGAGGATAGATAATAGGAAGAGAACTGCAGTTGTCACAGCTGTCAAACCAGTACGTCCGCCTGCAGAAATACCAGCCGCAGACTCCACGTAAGTTGTCGTATTTGACGTACCAAAAATCGCACCAATTGACGTACCGATAGCATCTGCAAAGAGAGCACGGTCCATTTTAGAGTTAAAGCCTGTACTATTTTCAAGCGCCTTCTCATCTTCCTCAGAGAAGATGCCTGTCTTACGGCCAGTACCGATGAAGGTTCCCAAGGTATCAAAAGTATCTGACAAGCTAAAGGCAAAAATGGTCATCAATACTAGTGGCAAACGGCTAGAGTCCGCAAAGAGTGAAGCCATGCCATCAAAGGCTGCTAGGAAGGTTGTGCCAAGCTCAGCAAAGGCAGAACCAATATTATTGTTGGCAAAATCAATAGCAGAAATATCAACCACACCAGCTGGAATCCCCGCAAGAGTCGTAGCAATGATACCAATCAAAATCGCACCACGAACATTTTTAATGACCAAGACAGCAGTCAAGAGAAGACCAAAAACAGTCAAGAGAACGCTTGGATCTGTAAAGGTTGAGATGGCTGGAACAACGCCACCACCTGCAAACACGGAGAAGACACCGTTTGAGAAGGTTTCAGCTGTCGCATCAGCAGGAGCAACGCCATTAACTGTGATGATATCCGAAGCTGACGTCAGGAAGGTAATTAGGTTTGAATTTTTGAAGCCAAGGTAGGCTACGAAAACCCCGATACCACCACCGATAGCATGCTGCAAGCTAACTGGAATAGCCTTGATGATGCTCTTACGAACCTTGGTCACTGTGATAAAGACGTTGAAGAGACCGCAAAGGAATACCATTGCCAAAGCTTCCTGCCAGGTGAAACCAAGTCCAATAACAACAGTATAAGTAAAGAAGGCGTTGAGACCCATACCTGGCGCCAAGGCATAAGGTACATTGGCAAAGAGACCCATAACCAAAGTTGACACCGCACTAGCGATAATGGTTGCCAAGAAAACTGCCTGAGAAGGCATACCTGCAACACTGAGGATGCTAGGGTTCACAAACAAGATATAAGACATAGCGAAGAATGTCGTAAGACCTGCCATGATTTCGGTTGAAACAGTCGTCCCATGATCTTTAAGTTTGAAAAATTTATCCATTTTTTCGTTTCTCTCCTTTTAATTTACGAACGATACTTGAATTATAAACAAAAAATATTCACAATTCAAGAATTTTAATGTTGAAAGCGTTATTTTTTGTAAAATCACAGTTATTCATTCGTAAATAACGAACATTCTAAGTGATATAAGCCTGTCTCATCAAAAAGATAAGTATTTTTGCAAATAGTTCCTGATTCTGTTATACTGAACAGTACTTATTTTATGCTAGAAGGAAGTGACCGGTATGACCAAAAAAATCATCGCTCTGGACTTGGATGGAACGCTCTTAAACAAGGAAAGTCAGCTATCTGACTATACCATTGCGACCATCCAAAAAGTACGCCAAGCTGGCCATACCGTCATCATCGCAACAGGTCGCCCTTACCGTATGGCTGACCAATTTTACCATCAGCTCAAGCTGGATACACCCATGATTAACTTCAATGGTTCCCTCATCCATATTCCGGAGAAAAAATGGGCTTGGGAAAAGAATATTCTGATTGATAAAAAATACCTATTGGAATTTTTAAAGGAAGAGTCTACCTTTGAGGCGGACTTCATCGCAGGCGAATACAAGAATAAATTCTTTATTACCCAGGATCATCTGGACAAGATTGACCCAGCTTTAATGGGAGTTGAGCAAATCACCCCTGAAACCCTGATTAGGCCAGAATTGATTACCAGCGACCCCCACTCTATCCTCATGCAGACCAGAGCAGCTGACAAGTATCAACTAGCCAAGGAAATGAAAGCCCATTTCAATAACGAACTAGAAATCAATACCTGGGGCGGTCCGCTCAATATCCTAGAAACCTGTGCCAAGGGAGTAAACAAGGCCACTGCCCTAACCTATCTGCTCGACCAGATGCAGGCCAGTCCAAAAGATTTGGTTGCCTTTGGTGATGAACACAATGACATAGAGATGCTGGAGTTAGCCGGAACAGCCTACGCCATGAAAAATGCCAGCGACTCACTATGCCCCCATGCCGATCGATTGACCGAATTCGCTAATTTTGAAGACGGTGTTGCCAGAGAATTGGAAAAATTATTTTTATAAGGATAAAAAGGTTTGGAAAGTCTATATTTCTAATCCTTTTTCTTTTATTCCTTGTATGAAGCAAGTTTTATCAATTTTATATCATTATAATATGCAAGAAATAATGTGTAACTTTTCAGAAAGATTGCAAAAATTGTCACAAAATTGGTTGGCAAAGTAATGAAAGCGATTTATAATAAGTAAGTTGGTTCTATGAAAGCCTTTTCCAATCGCTACCATAGAACAAGAAAAATTTTAGGGGGTACAATAATGAGTATTGGAATCATTATTGCAAGTCATGGCGAATTTGCAGCTGGCATTCATCAGTCTGGCTCCATGATCTTTGGCGAACAAGAAAAAGTACAAGTTGTTACTTTTATGCCAAGTGAAGGTCCAGATGATCTCTATGCCAAGCTCAATAACGCCCTTGACGCGTTTGACGCAGATGATGAAGTCTTGGTGCTGGCTGACCTTTGGAGTGGTTCGCCATTTAACCAAGCGAGCCGCTTAGCTGGGGAACATCCAGAGCGCAAAGTAGCCATCATCACCGGTCTCAATTTGCCAATGCTGATTCAAGCCTACACAGAGCGTTTGATTAACGCTGGTGCAGGTGTTGAAGAAGTTGCCGCAAATATCATCAAGGAAGCCAAGGATGGCGTGAAAGTCCTCCCTGAGGAATTGCAACCTGCTGAAGTTGCACCTCTTACCGCTCCCGCTCCTGCTGCTCCTCAAGGTGCTATCCCACCAGGTACAGTTATCGGTGACGGCAAGTTGAAAATCAACCTGGCCCGTATCGATACCCGTCTCTTGCATGGACAAGTTGCTACTGCATGGACACCTGCTTCCAAAGCAGACCGTATTATCGTTGCGTCTGATACTGTTGCACAAGATGACCTTCGCAAGCAATTGATCAAGCAAGCTGCACCAGGTAATGTCAAGGCCAACGTTGTGCCAATCAAGAAATTGATTGAGGCTGCAAAAGATCCTCGCTTCGGTAACACACATGCCTTGATTCTCTTTGAAACACCACAAGAAGCTCTTGAAGCTATCGAAGGTGGTGTGGAAATCAAGGAACTCAACGTCGGTTCTATGGCTCACTCAACTGGGAAAACCATGGTCAATAACGTATTGTCAATGGACAAGGACGATGTTGCAACATTCGAACGTTTGCGTGAATTAGGTGTCAAGTTTGACGTCCGCAAGGTACCAAACGACTCGCCGAAAGATCTCTTTGAGTTGATCAAAAAAGTCGACATCAAATAGATTCTCTATGTGTGAAAGATAAAATATGAAAGGATTATCCTCATGACAGAAATTACAATTATCTCTGCAATCTTGGTCGTTATTGTGGCCTTTCTTGCGGGTATGGAAGGAATCTTAGACCAATTCCAATTCCACCAACCAATCGTTGCTTGTACGCTTATCGGTCTTGTGACGGGTAACTTGGGTGCTGGCGTTGTCCTCGGTGGTACCCTCCAGCTGGTCGCTCTTGGCTGGGCCAACATCGGTGCCGCTGTTGCTCCCGATGCAGCTCTGGCTTCCGTAGCAGCTGCTATCATCCTGATCAAGGGCGGTGATGCTTCTCCTGAAGCGATTTCCGTTGCTCAAGCCCTCGCTATCCCTCTTGCAGTTGCCGGTCTCTTCTTGACCATGCTTGTCCGTACAGCATCTGTTGCCCTTGTACATGGTGCGGACGCTGCTGCAGAACGTGGTGACTTCGGTGCCCTTGAGCGCTACCACCTGATTGCCCTTTCAATGCAAGGCTTGCGTATTGCTATTCCTGCTGCTGCTCTTTTAGCTATCCCAACTGAAGCTGTTAAAAATGCTCTAGATGCAATGCCAGCTTGGTTATCAGGTGGTATGGCAGTTGGTGGTGGTATGGTGGTTGCCGTAGGTTTCGCTATGGTTATCAACATGATGGCAACTCGCGAAGTTTGGCCTTTCTTTGCTATCGGTTTTGCCCTCGCAGCAGTTAGCGACTTGACCTTGATTGCTCTTGGTGCAATCGGGGTGGCTCTTGCCTTCATCTACCTCAACCTTTCTAAAAAAGGCGGCAACGGTGGTGGATCTGTTTCTAACGATCCAATCGGCGATATCTTAGAAGACTACTAAAAAGAAAGGATGACACATCATGACAGAGAAAATTCAACTTTCAGTAAATGACCGCAAGGCGATTTGGTGGCGTTCAACCTTCCTCCAAGCTTCTTGGAACTATGAGCGGATGCAAAACTTAGGCTGGGCTTATACAATGGTACCTGCCATCAAAAAACTCTACACTAAAAAAGAAGACCAAATCGCTGCCCTCAAGCGCCACATGGAATTCTTCAATACCCATCCATACGTTGCAGCTCCTATCGTCGGTGTAACCCTTGCCCTTGAAGAAGAGCGTGCAAACGGTGCGGAAATCGATGATGCAGCTATTCAAGGGGTAAAAATCGGTATGATGGGACCTCTTGCCGGTATCGGTGACCCTGTCTTCTGGTTCACAGTACGTCCAATTCTCGGTGCCTTGGGTGCTTCCTTGGCGATTGGTGGAGATATCATAGGCCCACTCATCTTCTTCTTCGGTTGGAACGCTATCCGTATGGCCTTCCTCTGGTACACACAGGAATTTGGTTATAAGTCTGGTAAGGAAATTACCAAAGACATGTCTGGCGGCATCCTCCAAGACATCACAAAAGGTGCTTCCATCCTCGGTATGTTCATCCTAGCCGTCCTTGCTCAACGTTGGGTATCTATCGGCTTCAACTTCAATGTCTCTGAAGTTCCTCTCTCAGAAGGTGCTTATATTGAATGGGACAAATTGCCTGCAGGTAGCGAAGGTATCCAAAAAGCCTTTGAATTGGTTGGCCAAGGTTTATCACAAACACCAACTAAAGTCACTACCTTCCAACAAAACTTGGATGACTTGATTCCAGGAATTATGAACCTCCTCTTGACCTTCCTCTGCATGTGGTTGCTTAAGAAAAAAGTATCCCCAATCACGATCATCGTTGGACTCTTTATCTTTGGTATCCTAGCTCGTGTAGCTGGTATTATGTAATTCAATCCCCCGCTTCTGCGGGGTTTTTGATATAATTGAAGGGAAAGTGAGGTATCCATGGCACAATCCTTAAATAAAACGGTAGAACTATCTACGACCGGCGTCTCCTATCTTAGCTTGGCCGGTTCAACCGTTGGAAAATTTCTGCTAGGCGACCAGGCTCTGGAATTTTACGCCGATAATAATGTCGAAAATTTTGTCCAAATCCCTTGGAAAAATATAGATAAAATTGGTGCTAACGTATCCGGCAAGAAAATCAGCCGTCATTTTGAAATTTATACAGACAGTGGCAAATTTCTTTTCGCCTCTAAGGATTCTGGAAAGATTTTAAAAATTGCTCGTGACCATATTGGCAACGATAAGGTGGTCAAACTGCCAACTCTCCTGCAAATTCTAGGACAGAAAATCTCTAATCTATTTGCAAAAAAATAAAAAATCAAGTATAATAAGACAAACGGATAAGTAATATCAGGCGTTTTTCAGAAAGTCTGCGGTCGCTGCGAGCAGATAGATAAATGATATGAAATTCTACCGTTGGCTAAAAATGACATACTTAAAGTGCACAGAATGTGAAGCTGGATGGAACCGCGGTAGCTATCGCTCCAGCATTTCTCATTCTGTGTTTTTTATTCAAAAGGAGACAACTATGCTAGATATCAAACGCATTCGTACAGATTTTGATGGAGTGGCTGCAAAGTTAGCTACTCGTGGTGTGGCTGCCGAAACCTTGGCAAACATCAAGGAATTGGATGCAAAGCGCCGTGAAATCTTGGTTACTGTTGAAGAGTTAAAAGCAGAGCGCAACACCGTTTCTGCGGAGATTGCCCAAGCAAAACGCAACAAGGAAAACGCTGACGACAAGATTGCGGCTATGCAAAAATTATCTGCGGACGTGAAAAATTTGGACGCTCAACTCTTGGAAATCGATGAAGAATTGAACGCTATTCTCACTGTGCTTCCAAATACGCCACATGACTCAGTTCCTGTTGGAGCAGATGAAGAAGAAAACGTAGAGGTTCGCCGCTGGGGAACTCCTCGTGAGTTTACCTTCGAGCCAAAAGCACACTGGGACCTGGGCGAAGACTTAGACATTCTGGACTGGGAACGTGGGGCAAAAGTAACCGGAGCCCGCTTCCTCTTCTACAAAAACTTGGGTGCCCGCTTGGAGCGTGCCCTCTACAACTTCATGTTGGACGAGCATATCGCAGAAGGCTACCAGGAAATCATCACACCTTACATGGTCAACCATGACTCTATGTTTGGTACTGGACAATATCCGAAATTCAAGGAAGATACTTTCGAGTTGGCAGACACCAACTTCGTCCTCATTCCAACTGCGGAAGTGCCATTGACCAACTACTACCGTAACGAAATCCTGGAAGAAAAAGACCTACCAATCTACTTCACAGCTATGAGTCCATCTTTCCGTTCTGAAGCTGGTTCTGCTGGTCGTGACACCCGTGGTTTGATCCGCCTCCACCAATTCCACAAGGTTGAAATGGTCAAATTTGCCACACCAGAACAGTCTTATGATGAATTGGAAAAAATGACGGCAAATGCAGAAAATATCCTTCAAAAATTAGGTTTGCCATACCGCGTGTTAGCCCTCTGCACAGGCGATATGGGCTTCTCAGCTGCTAAGACCTATGACTTGGAAGTCTGGATTCCAGCCCAAAATGCCTATCGTGAAATCTCCAGCTGTTCCAACACAGAAGATTTCCAAGCTCGCCGTGCCCAAATCCGCTACCGCGACGCTGCTGACGGCAAGGTTAAATTGCTCCACACCCTCAATGGGTCTGGTTTAGCAGTTGGTCGTACCGTGGCTGCCATCCTTGAAAACTACCAAAATGAGGATGGCTCTGTTACTATTCCCGAAGTACTCCGTCCATACATGGGTGGGGTAGAAGTGATTAAACCATAGGAGTAAGGAAGATGAGTAAGAAATGGTATAAGGACAAAAGTCGTGGTGAACTGGCTGGCGTCATCGCAGGTCTTTATGACTACTTTGACCTATATGAGAACTACGGTTGGAAATTAGAGAACGTTCGATTGGTAGTCATTATCTTGGCTATTGTCACCAACCTCCCCTTTCTAACTGCCTATATCATTCTGGCCATACTTTTACCAGACAAGTCTGAACTCAACTAAACGCAAAAGAAGACGACTCCTAGAAGGAGTCGCTTTTTTATAGATAATAAAAAATAGTTACGATTAGATTGTTTACCAAGTGCACTGCAATCGGATAAATCAGATAGCCTGTTTTATGATAGAGAGTTGACAAAATGATACCACTCCCCGCATAAATCAACCATGAACCGATGTCCGTTGGTCCATGAAGCAATCCAAAAAGAAGGCTTGAGGCGATAATACCAAACAAAACATAGGAACCAAATAATTTTTTGAAAAAATATCCCCGCAAGATGACTTCTTCTCCAACTGCCGGTAATAAAGCGGTGGTCAGGGTTGCTAGCCAAAACGGGACTCCTTTCAAGGATTCCATAATCAAGGTCTCATTGGCAGTTGTTTCTGCCCCTTGTAGCTCCAATAAAAACAAGCCAAACATATCCATCAACTGCATAACTGCAAAGGCTAGGATGACGAGAGCAATGCCATACCAAGAAAGAATCTTGGAATCCCAGACGGGAAGGCTATTTTTTTCAGCCCGCCACCAGAAAAAGACCACAATTCCCACTGTCGCAACCCCTGTAATCAGCAGAAAAATCTGCGATTTTGACTGCTCCAGGATCAAATCTGGGATGACAAAAATCAATAAAAAACCAAAAGCTCTCAAGATAATCCAAATCTTTCTGCCTATCCATTCCATACCTTGACTTATTTTTTTCACATTTTTCTCCTATTCTTTTTCATATGTTTTACAACCCGCCCGCTCTTCCAGGCTTTTTTGTCTTATAGTTATAAGCGGATCCTTGCTCCGCTAATTCCTTCTAAAAATAGTAAAATGCCACCACCGACCAGGCATTGTTGATAAAATGCACTGCCATGGGATAGATAAGGTAATCTGTCTTGTAGTAGAGGTAAGCCATTAAAAATCCTGGGCTAGCATAAATAATCCATGAACCCAAATCTGTTGGTCCATGCAGGAAAGCAAAAATCAAACCAGATACTACAAATCCTAGAATCTTGTGCTTTTCAAAAAACTTTTTGAACAGATAACCTCTGACAATGATCTCCTCGGTAATGGCTGCCTGACAGGCTACTCTTACAAAGGCTAACCAAAAAGGAATCGTTTGTAACAACTTTTCAATGCCAATCTGATTAGTTGTGTCTTCAATCCCTTGAAGGTCCATGATAAACTGTCCGAGATACTTGAATAACTGGGCCACAATATAGGTTAAAAGAACAATACTCAGACCCTTCCAAGTTAAGATTTTTCTATCCCAAATGGTGAGTCCTTTCCTTTCTGCCAACCAACACATAAAGACCATAATTCCAATAGAAAATAGGCCTGCAGTCCATTGAGCGACTGGCGAGGTTGATTGTTCCAATATGGAAATTGGAATATGATCGAGTAGCAACAATAGAAAGGCCAGCAGTAAAATCCAGATTTTCCGACAAAGCCATTCTAACTTTTGACTGAATTGCTCCATACTTTTCTCTTTTTCCTCCGTTCTACTTTCTATCCTATTCAGTAACTATAAATAATAGAACGCCACCACCGCCCAGGCATTATTGATAAAATGCACTGCGATAGGATAAATCAGATAATCCGTTTTATAGTAGAGGTAAGCCAGCAAAAAACCTGGGCTAGCATAAATAATCCATGAACCCAAATCTGTTGGTCCATGCAGGAAAGCAAAAATCAAACCAGATACTACAATTCCCAGAATCTTGTGCTTTTCAAATAGCTTTTTGAATAGATAGCCTCTGACAATGATCTCCTCGGTAATGGCTGCCTGACAGGCTATTCTTACAAAGGCTAACCAAAATGGAATGTTTTCTAATAACTTTGTCAATTCAAGCTCATTGCTGGTTTCTTCAATCCCCTGAAGTTCCATAATGTAATAACCAAGGTGTTTAAACAGCTGAGCTACCGCGAATGTTAAGACAACTAAACCAAGACCTTTCCAAGTTAAAACATTGCTATCCCAAATCTTGATACCATTCTTCTCAGCTCTCCAGTACATAAGGACAAGGATGCCAACGGACAACAAGGCTGCTCCCCACTGAGCCCATTGTGAAGTAGATAGGTCTAATATCGCATCTGGAAGAACAGCTAGCACCATGAAACCAAACACTCTCAGCAAAATCCAAAATTTTTGACCAAGCCATTTCAAACCTTTACTGAATGTTTCCATATCAATCTCCTTTTCTACTCCAGACCATCGAATACATCCAACCTATCATGGATTGTATAGAACATCTATGTATTATTCTAATAAAACAATTTTACAACAATACAATTCTCTTGTCAATAAGAACCTAAAAAAAGTACTAGGTCTTCCTAGTATTTTCTAAAGCGTTGATAGCGGTTTTCAAGTAGTTGGTCAAGTGGCAAGGCTTGTAAGGAAGCCAACTGGCTGACCAGATTTTCCTTGATGTCAGCCAAGACTTCCTTGGTCGCTCTGCCATTTTCCAAAACCACCCGATCGACCACTTGGAGTTTCTCCAACTCGTATGACGTGATCTTCATGAGTTCTGCTGCTTCCATGGCCCGACTGCCGTCTTTCCAGAGGATAGAGGCGAAACCTTCGGGGCTGAGGACGGCGTACATGGAGTTTTCCAGCATCCAGACCTGGTCTGCAACTGCCAGAGCAAGGGCTCCACCAGAGCCTCCCTCGCCGATGATGATGGCGATAATAGGTACCTTGAGGTCGCTCATCTCCATGAGGTTGCGGGCAATGGCCTCACCCTGTCCTCGCTCCTCAGCACCGACACCGGGATAGGCTCCAGCAGTATTGATGAAGGTGACAACGGGGCGACCGAACTTCTCCGCCTGTTTCATGAGGCGAAGGGCCTTGCGGTAGCCTTCTGGGTGGGGCTGACCAAAGTTACGTTTTAGGTTATCTTGAAGGTTCTTGCCCTTTTGGATACCAATAACTGTCACAGGCTGACCTGCTAAAAAGCCAATCCCACCGACAACCGCTCCGTCATCGCGGAAATTCCGATCGCCGTGCAGTTCGATAAAGTCATCAAAGAGTTGTGTGGCATAGTCCAAGGTGGTCAGGCGAGCCTGGTCGCGTGCCAAACGGATCATACGTGCTACATCACTGGTCATCTGACACCTCCATGCATTCTCAGCAAGCGACTGATGGTCGCTGGCAAGTCCTGGCGTTTGACAATAGCATCGACAAAGCCGTGCTCTTGTAAAAATTCAGCCTTCTGGAAATCATCTGGCAGATTTTCACGCACAGTTGACTCTATAACCCGTCGTCCTGCAAAACCAACCAAGGTCTGCGGTTCTGCTAGGATAATATCGCCTTCCATAGCAAAACTAGCCGTCACACCTCCTGTTGTGGGGTCTGTCAAGACCGTCAGGTAAAAGAGGCCAGCATTGGAATGGCGTTTCACGGCTGCAGAAATCTTAGCCATTTGCATCAGGCTCATGATTCCTTCCTGCATGCGAGCACCACCAGATGCGGTAAAGAGGACAACTGGTAAACGCTCTTCAATCGCCAACTCAAAGAGGCGGGTGATTTTTTCACCGACCACCGTGCCCATAGAAGCCATGATAAAGTGCGAATCCATGATGCCAAGGGCAACTGGCTGACCGCCGATGGTCGCCTTGCCTGTCAAAACAGCCTCGTCCAAACCTGTCTTTTGACGGGTGGCTGCTAATTTTTCTAAATAATTGGGGAAGTCCAGCGGATTTGTGGTTTCAATCCCTGTAAACAATTCCTCAAACGAGCCGACATCGACTGTCAAAGCCAGGCGTTCCTGGGCTGTAATCCGAAAATTATAGGAACAGTGTTGACAGGTTTTCTCTAATCCCAAATCCTTCTTGTAGAGGATGACCTTACAAGCTGGACATTTGGAAAAGAGTTCATCTGGCACCTCTGGCTTTGCTTGAGGTGCTGACTCTATCCGCGAACGATTGGGATTGATGCGGATATATTTGTCCTTTTTGCGAAACAAAGCCATAGCATTCTCCTAGTTTACTTTTTTAATTCTTCCTGATAGCGAGGTAAAAATTCTTCCATGAGATAGGCAGTATCGTAGTCACCTGCCACCACTCGCTTGTCGGAAATCAAGTCCAGCTGGAAGTCGGTATTGGTCACCACTCCGTCAATTTCCAATTCGTAGAGGGCTCGCTGCATCTTCATCAGGGCTTCAAAACGATTTTCCCCATGCACGATGACCTTGGCAATCATGGAATCATAGTAAGGCGGAATGGTATAGCCTGGGTAAACAGCTGAGTCTACACGCAGACCGACTCCTCCGCTTGGCAGGTAGAGATTGGAAATCTTACCTGGACTTGGAGCAAAATTGAAGGCTGGATTTTCAGCATTGATGCGGCATTCAATGGCATGACCTGTAATCTTCACATCTTCTTGGCGGACACTGAGTTCCTGACCAGCCGCAATCTTGATTTGCTCCTTGACAATATCCACACCGGTAACAAATTCGGTAACAGGATGTTCCACCTGCACCCGTGTGTTCATTTCCATGAAGTAAAATTCGCCCTTGGCTTCGTCCAAGAGGAACTCAATAGTTCCCGCATTTTCATAGCCAACTGATTGGGTAGCCCGCACTGCTGCTTGACCGATACGGTCCCGCATAGTGTGGCCGATAGCAATCGACGGAGCTTCTTCCAAGACCTTCTGGTTGTTGCGTTGAAGGGAACAATCCCGTTCTCCCAGATGGATGACATGACCGTGCTGGTCCGCCAAAATCTGTACTTCGATGTGGCGGGCTGGATAGACGACACGCTCCATATACATGGCTCCGTTGCCAAAGGCTGCCTTGGCTTCGCTGGAAGCCGATTCAAAGGCAGGCACTAGGTCTTCGGCTTTTTCAACCTTCCGAATCCCCTTACCGCCACCTCCTGCCGATGCTTTGAGCATGACTGGATAACCAATCTTTTCAGCGATTTCAAGGGCTTCTTGGCTGGTCAAAACTTCACCGTCTGATCCTGGAATGACAGGCACTTGAGCCTTAATCATCTCTGCACGTGCATTGATTTTATCGCCCATGGTATCCATGACCGTCCCAGAAGGCCCGATAAATTTGATACCAACCTCTTCACAAAGGGTGGCGAACTTAGAGTTTTCACTCAAAAATCCAAAGCCAGGATGAATGGCCTGGGCACCTGTCACAACAGCCGCCGAGATGACTGCCTGCATATTGAGATAGGAGTCTGTCGAACGGGCTGGGCCGATACAGACAGCCTCATCTGCCAACATGGTGTGGAGAGCTTCCTTGTCCGCCTCTGAATAGACAGCCACGGTCGCAATCCCAAGCTCTCTGGCCGCACGAATAATCCGCACCGCAATCTCACCACGATTGGCAATCAAAATCTTCTCAAACATGATGAATCCTATCTCCTTTAGATACTATTTTCCAATGGCAAAGGTTAATACCCCCGACGCAGCCAGTTTTCCGTCCACCTCTGCCTTTGCTTCAACAACCGCAATGGTTCCACGGCGTTTGACAAATTTAGCTGTCATAATCAACTGGTCACCAGGTACAACTTGCTTCTTAAATTTAACCTTATCCATGCCGGCATAAAAGACCAGCTTGCCCTTGTTTTCTTCCTTGGATAACTCCAAGACACCTGCGGTTTGAGCCAAAGCCTCCATGATGAGAACTCCTGGCATAACAGGATAGTCTGGAAAATGCCCGTTGAAGAAGGGCTCGTTAATGGTCACATTTTTAAGGGCGACAATCTCATCTTCTGATACTTCAAGGACACGATCGACCAGGAGCATAGGGTAGCGATGAGGAAGAGCCTCTTTAATTTTCAAAATATCAATCATTTGATGCGTACCAATCCTTGTCCAAATTCTACAACATCCTGGTTGGCCACCAAAATCTCTGTGACCACACCATCACGATCAGCAGGCACTTCATTCATGACCTTCATGGCTTCGATAATCATGAGGGTCTGCCCCTTTTTGACCGTATCACCAACTGCTACAAAGGCTGGCTTGTCTGGGGCTGGTGACAAATAGGCCACACCAACAAGTGGACTTTCCACTACCGCCCCCTCTGCCGCAAGGGCTGAGCTGGCTTCTACTGGAGCTGGCTCACTGGTTTCAACTGCTGGCACAGGGGCTGGGCTTGCAGGAGCTACTGGAGCAAGCGGAGCTTCTACGATTGGACTTGGAGCCACTGTCGCCTGCTGGTTTTTACTGAAATGCAAGGTTTCCCCAGCATTGCTATATGAAAATTCTCGCAAACTTGACTGGTCAAACTGACTCATCAGGTCCTTAATTTCTGTAATATTCACTTAGGCCTCCCAACGTTTGAAAGCGATGACTGAATTATGCCCACCAAAGCCAAATGTATTTGAAATGGCATGACGGATTTCCATGTCACGACCTTGACCATAGATGACATCTGCCTCGATGTAGTCAGACAACTCCGTCGTACCTGCTGTCTTAGGTGCATGAGAATGACGCATCGCCTCAATAACAGCCGCCGCTTCAACGGCACCCGCTGCCCCCAACAAGTGACCAGTGAAGGACTTAGTGGAAGAAACTGGCGTGTTCTTGCCGAAGACGGATACGATAGCTTGGCTTTCCCCTTTTTCATTAGCCGGTGTCGAAGTTCCATGGGCATTGATGTAGTCAATATCAGCTGGCTCTAGACCTGCTTCTGAAATGGCCAACTTCATAGCCTTAATAGCACCCAAACCTTCTGGGTGTGGAGAGGTCATGTGGTGGGCATCGCAGGTATTTCCATAGCCGACGATTTCAGCCAAGATGGTTGCCCCACGCGCCTCTGCATGCTCCAAACTTTCCAAGACCAAGACCGCAGCACCTTCTCCCATTACAAAACCATTGCGGTCCTTGTCAAAAGGAATGGAAGCACGACTTGGATCCTCAGTTGTCGACATAGCTGTCAAAGCCTGGAAGCCACCGATGGCAAAGGGAGTTATAGCCGCTTCTGAACCACCTGCCAACATAACATCTTGGAAGCCAAACTTGATTTCACGGAAGGCTTCACCCAAGGCATCATTTGACGAAGCACAGGCCGTTATGACACACTTGCAGACACCATTGGCACCGACCTGCATGGCAATATTTCCTGCCGCCATGTTTGGCAAAGCCTTCGGAAGTGCCATAGGACGAATCCGTTTTGGACCTTTTTCATTCATCCGAGCAACCTGCTCCTCGATTTCCAAAATCCCACCGATCCCTGTTGACAAGATAACACCGAAACGATCGCTGTCAACTGCTTCTGTATCAAGATTGGCATTGGCTACTGCCTCTTGAGCCGCATAAAGAGCATAGAGGGAGTAGTTGTCGTAGCGGTTAGTATCTTTTTTAACGAAGTATTTGTCGAAAGGAAAATCCTTGATTTCTGCCGCATTATGGACAGTGTATTGGCTAGTGTCAAATTTGGTAATCTTTCCAATACCAATCTTGCCATTGACCAAGCTATCCCAGAATTCTTCTGGCGTATTTCCAATTGGAGATGTCAGACCGTAGCCTGTCACCACTACACGATTTAGTTTTGTCATTTTCAAACCTCTCTTATTGCATGGTCAAACCGCCATCAATGGCAATGACCTGACCTGTCAGATACTCTTGCTTGGCCAAGAACACAGCTACATCCGCTACTTCTTCCGTTAAACCGAAACGTTTCATAGGAATTTGTCCCAACATAGCTTCTTTAATCTTATCAGACAGGACATCTGTCATATCTGACTGGATAAAGCCTGGTGCGATGGCATTGACACGGACATTTCGACCAGCGACTTCACGAGCAATGGATTTTGTAAAGCCGATCACACCTGCCTTAGAAGCGGCATAGTTGGCCTGACCAGCATTCCCTGTCAAACCGACCACACTGGAAAGGTTGATAATAGCCCCTTCACGTGCCTTGGTCATCGGTTTCAAAACAGCCTGGGTCATGTTAAAGGTACCTGTTAGATTGATACTCAAAACGCTCTCGAAATCCTCTTCCGTCATTCGCAAGGCCATACCGTCTTTGGTAATCCCTGCATTATTGACCAAGATATCGACGCTACCGAGAGCCTCAACTGCCTCAGCCACCATCCGTTTGGCATCTGCCGAGCTAGAAATATCTCCTGAAATCGCCACAACTTTAACACCGTAGCTTGAAAAGCTATCCAGCAAGTCCTGCCCCAACTGACCACGACCATTCAGCACCACATTGGCACCAAGACTGGCAAACTTATGGGCAATGGCCAAGCCGATTCCACGACTTGAACCTGTCACAAACACATTTTTATTGGTAAGTTCCATGTTTTCTCCTTATTGGCTAGTCAACAAGCCTTCTAGACTTGCCACATCTTCTACTGTCACCACCTCGGCTGTCTTATCAATTTTCTTGATAAAGCCTGCCAAAACCTTACCTGGACCGATTTCGATAAACTTGGTCACACCAGCCGCCTGCATAGTTGCAATGGACTCATAAAAACGGACAGGTTCCATGACCTGACGGGTCAAGAGGGACTTGATATCCTCTAGTTTCATGACCTTGGCTTCGGTATTGCCAACTAACTCTACTTGGAAGTCTGCAAACTCCACCTCTTCCAGAGCTTGAGCCAATTGCTCCGAAGCTGGACGCAAGAGAGCCGTATGGAAAGGCCCCGATACATTGAGGGGAATCATGCGTTTGACACCCGCCGCTTTCAAGGCTTCCACTGCCTCATCCACAGCAGCCACCTCGCCTCCGATGACGATTTGGGCCGGTGTATTATAGTTGGCTGGGGAAACAATCCCAGAGGTAACTGACGAACAGACTTCTTCGATCAAGCTGACATCTGCATTGAGGACAGCGACCATCTTACCAGTCCCTGCTGGTGCGGCCGTTTCCATAAACTCCCCTCGTTTGGCAATCAAGGCAATGGCTTCTTCAAAGGCCAGAGCACCAGAAGCAACCAAAGCGGCATATTCTCCCAAGGACAAACCAGCCACCATGTCAGGTTTAATCCCTTTTTCTGCCAATAAACGATAAATGGCAAGGGAGGTTGTCAAAATCGCAGGTTGGGTATAGCGGGTCTGGTTGAGCTTATCTTCCTGATGGTCAATCAAGTCCCGCACATCATAGCCCAGAATCTGACTAGCCTGGTCGTAAGTTTCCTTGACAATGGGATAGGTATCATAGAGGTCACGGGCCATACCAAGTGTCTGAGCCCCCTGACCTGCAAATAGAAAGGCTGTTTTTGTCATCTTATTCTCCAACGGAAGCCCAGCGATTCGCCTCTTTACGAATCACCTTGGCAGCTCCAAAATATAAATCTTTCAAAATTTCTTCACAGGTTTCTTCCTTAGTCACCAAGCCAGCAATCTGACCTGCCATGACCGAACCATTGACCACATCACCATCTACAACGGCATTTCGAAGGGCACCTGCACCTAATTCTTCAATGGATTCTGCTGAAATTTTCCCAGCAAGGAAGTCTTTTTCCGCAGCCGCATAGGCTGTCGAAAGCTTGTTCTTAATCGCACGCACCGAGTGACCTACAACGGATGCCGATACTGTTGTGTCAATATCCTTAGCCTTGAGAACTTTTTCCTTGTATGCTTGGTGGGCATTTGACTCCTTGGCAATGACAAAACGTGTTCCCACCTGAATTGCTTCTGCCCCCAACATAAAGGCTGCGGCAGCACCTGCACCGTCTGCGATACCACCTGCTGCGATAACAGGAATGGATACGGCATCCACAACCTGACGAACCAAGGTCATGGTTGTCAATTTACCGATGTGACCACCTGCTTCCATCCCTTCAGCGATGACGGCATCCACTCCTAATTTTTCCATGCGTTTAGCCAAAGCGACACTTGGAACCACTGGAATAACCGTAATACCAGCTGCGTGCAAGCGTTCCATGTATTTTCCAGGGTTGCCCGCACCCGTTGTCACCACCTTGACACCTTCTTCGATAACTAGGTCAACAATGTCATCTGCAAACGGCGATAGGAGCATGATATTGACACCGAAAGGCTTGTCTGTGATGGACTTGACTTTATCAATATTTGCCTTGACAACTTCCTTGGGAGCATTACCCCCACCAATGATGCCTAAACCACCAGCATTTGAAACCGCACCAGCCAAGTCACCGTCAGCCACCCAGGCCATACCACCTTGGAAAATCGGATAATCAATGTTCAATAATTCTGTAATCTTTGTTTTCATAGTTCCCTCAATCTTTATTTGCTTAGCTAATCATTTGAACATCAAACCATTAGCTAAACAAGCGAGGGCAACGCCCTCACTTAATAATTAGTTTGGTGCTCCAATGTTTTGAATATCAAACTATTAACCTAAAGAAAAATGCTCACTAGCACTTTTCTCTTGAAATCTTATTTAGTTTTTTCTTCAACGTAAGCAACCAATTCGCCTACAGTTGTCAATCCTTCTTCTGTGTCGATTTGGATGTCGAATGCATCTTCGATTTCAGAGATTACTTGGAAAAGATCCAATGAATCTGCGTCCAAATCTTCAAAAGTTGTTGTAAGGGTTACTTCTTCAGCATCCTTACCCAATTCTTCAACGATGATTTCTTGTACTTTTTCAAATACTGCCATGATAGTGCTCCTTTTTATAAAAAAATATTTTAATCTTGCCAGAGGCAAGGAATTAACTAAAGTTTCAGTAGTAGCGTACCCCAAGTCAGCCCGCCACCAAAGCCTGCCAGAACGACTGTCTGGCCACTGTCCAACCGCAGACTACCTGCCTCCACACACTCCGAAAGGAGAATAGGAATGCTGGCCGCACTGGTATTGCCATAGTGCATCATATTGGCTGGAAATTTCTCAATACCAAGGCCCAGCTTGCGTGCCATCTTGTCTAAGATTCGACTGTTGGCCTGATGAAGCAAGAAATAGTCCACCTCATCACCAGTCAACCCCTGACTGTCTAGTAGCTCTGCAATGGTCTTGGTCACATCGCGAACAGCAAACTCGAAAATCGCTCTACCGTCCATCTGCAAATAGGGCTGGTTACCTCCCTCTTTCGAGAAGGGAGAATACAGACCCGTCTTGCCAGAGGTTAGACTAAGGCCACGACTGCCGTCCGTTCGATTGATTTCTGCTAGAAAATGTTGCTCCGAACTGGCCTCTAGCAAAACACCACCAGCTCCATCTCCAAACAAAACTGCCGTCCCGCGATCTGTCCAGTCAACTGTCTTGGACAAGACCTCCGCTCCAATCACAATCCCCTTTTGGTAGATACCAGAGGAGATTAGTTTGTCAGCGGTGGACAGGGCGAAAACGAAGCCCGAACATGCTGCGACTAGGTCATAGGCAAATGCCTTCTTCGCACCAATTGTCGCTTGAACGCGAGCTGCTGTTGAGGGCATGGTTGAGTCCGATGTAATAGTTGCGACGATGATAAAGTCAATTTCATCAGCAATTACACCTGACTTGTCTAGCAGGTCTTGGGCAACCCGACTGGCCAAGTCACTGGTGTCCTCATCAAGAGAAATTCGTCTTTGACCAATACCTGTCCGTGAGGAAATCCAATCATCACTGGTATCCATAATCTGAGCTAAATCATCATTGCTCACGATCTGCTTCGGAACATAGTGGGCAACCTGACTGATTTTAGTGAAGGTTCTCATTTCAGATCCTCCAAGAAATTATAGAGTTTGTAGAGCCCTTTTTTCATCACTTGATATTCTGCCTCGTCCATCCCGTCTGTAATCTGCTTGACCATTTCATTATGAAACCGTTGGTGCAAACGATAGACCAGCCGACCTTTCTTGGTCAGATAGAGATGAACAACTCGTCTATCCTTAGTAGATCGGACACGTTCGATATAGCCCTTGCGCTCCAAGTTGTTAAGACTGGTTGTCACCGTTCCAAGCGTGACCATCAAAGCCCGAGCGATATCACTCGGTGTCGCTCCCTTTTTGTCACCAATCTCATCGATGGTGTGCATTTCCTTAATGGATATGTCGTTGAAACGACTCTTGCGGAGGCTGTTTTCCTGAATGACCAGGACATTGTTAAAAATTGCCGTTAGATATTCATTGATTTTTGGATCTTCCAAAACTAGCCTCCTTTACTTTGATAGTCAAAGTATACTCCAGAATATTTTGATTGTCAAATGTTTTTTTGGAAAATACTGATTACCTTCCTGTGAAAACGGGTCTTCTCCGCTCTGCATGGGCACGTACACCTTCCTTGAAATCTTCCTTGAAGGCCAATTCCTCCTGCAACTGCAATTCTAACTTGCGATAGGTTTCCCAGTCCTTGAACTGGCTTTCCCAGACCAGCTGCTTGATGGCGGCGTAAGAGTTAACAGAGCCTCGTAACAGTTTTTTGATGACCTGAGCGACTGTTTTTTCCAGCTTTTCAGGTTCGGACAATTTGTAAACGATGCCATAGTCCAGGGCCTTATCAGCAGACAAGCCTTGGCCTGTCATGGCTAATTGGCTAGCCCGATTGGCACCAATTGCCCGACTGAGGAGAAAGAGCCCGCCGGCATCAGGTGCCAGACCCACTCCGACAAAGGCCTGGATAAATTTTGTTTTAGTAGAGGCAATCACGAAATCTGCTGCTACTGACATGTTGGCCGCCGCACCAGCGACAGCTCCATCGGTCACCATGATGACAATCTTTGGCAATTTCTTGATAGCGAATGAGATATCATTGACCAGCTCTGCTATTTTTACAAGAGAAGGAATATCATCCTCATCCACTGCCCGCTTCATCTCGACCAAGTCGCCACCGACCGAGAAAACAGAGCCCTGGGCCTGAATTTGCAGGATTTTCACAGTAGCATCTCGATCAACTGCGTCAATCGCTGCCAAAATTTCCTCACACATGGGAATGTTAAAGCCATTGGCCACATCTGGACGATTGAGGGTCAGAAGGGCTATTCCGTCTCGAACATCATAGGTAATTGTTTGATAGGTCATC
Organism: Streptococcus sp. A23; assembly: GCF_043674155.1. Lineage (NCBI taxonomy): Bacteria > Bacillati > Bacillota > Bacilli > Lactobacillales > Streptococcaceae > Streptococcus > Streptococcus sp. A23. Next base: position 49,283 of record NZ_JBIMJP010000010.1, read on the forward strand.
GCCTGCTCCACTTCATTTGAAGATGAAATAGTTTGAAAAGCAAACCACATCTTTCTTGTTATCCATTCTAGCACAGAAAATCATTTTGTCACGTCCTTACCAGAAAAGAAGTGTGACATCGGAAAAAGGCTGGCTCTCGCCAACCCTCTTACATCTTGTCCAATTCTCTCAATCCTTGGCTCAAATTGTCCACCAAGCGATCTGCTTGACTCTGGTCAATGCCATAATGCTGGTCTCGGATGGCCCAGACCATCAAGCCTGCTGCTTTTGCTGCCGCGATGCCTTTTGCACTGTCTTCAAAGACCACAATCTCTGATTTGTCCACCCCAGTCGCCTGGGCTGCGAGATTGTAGACATCCGGAGCTGGCTTGGGCGCTCCGCATTCCATGGCTGAAAAGACCTGTTTAAAATAAGGTCTAATTCCAGCTTCTTCCAAGGCACGTTCGATTTCTTCCCTGTCCGTATTGGAGGCCAATACCAGAGGTACGCTCTTGTCTGTCAAAGCCTGCAAGACTTGTTTGACATCAGGAAAAAGCCGCTGACCATAGGGTGTCGGCCGGTTTTCCTTATATATACGGTACTCCTTTTCCAAGGCAGGCACATCCCACTTGTCAAAGTCATTCGCCAAAATCCGACGCCACATTTGACTGGCCCTGCCACCCACAAAAATACTTGGGTCCAGGTGATCGACCGACAGTCCCTTGGTCGCTAAAAAATCGATGCGTCTCTGGAAATAAAAGGTCTCTGTATCAAACAGGACTCCATCCATATCAAAAATAATTGCTTTTACCATGCTTTCTCCTCTTTCCACTAGTTTACCACAATTCCCAGAAAGTTTCATGAATGTAATTTTCAATAAATTCTGAAAATTTCCCAGAAAATACTGACAAAGCCCCCATCTTCTGCTATAATAGTAAAAAATATCTGAGGAGATTCTTATGAAAGTAACCAAATTTGGAGGTAGCTCGCTCGCGTCTGCCAGCCAATTAGAAAAAGTATTTAGCATCGTTCAATCGGACCCTGAGCGCCGTTTTGTTGTCGTATCAGCACCAGGTAAACGCAATGCCGAAGATACGAAAGTGACAGACGCTCTGATTAAATACTACAAGGAATATACAAGCGGCAAGGATGTGACAGCCAGCCAAGAATGGATTATCAATCGTTACCAGGCTATGGTTGACGAGCTTGGTTTTATAGCTAAAAGCATGGCGAAGATTGCTGACAGCATCAAGGCTCTGGCGACCCTGCCGATTGAAAATAATGAATTTCTTTACGACGCATTCCTAGCGGCCGGCGAGGACAACAATGCCAAGCTGATTGCAGAATATTTTACCCAAAAAGGACTGCCTGCCCGCTATGTCCACCCTAAGAAAGCTGGTATCATTGTCAGCTCAGAACCTGGAAATGCCCGTATCCTACCGTCTAGCTATGATAAGATTGAAGAATTGCGCGATGCGGATGAGGTCTTGATTATCCCTGGCTTTTTCGGTGTGACCATCGACAATCAAATCTGTACCTTCTCCCGTGGTGGTTCGGACATTACAGGCTCTATCGTAGCGGCCGGTGTCAAAGCCGACCTCTACGAGAACTTTACCGATGTTGACGGCATTTTTGCTGCCCATCCTGGTATCATCAAAAATCCACATTCTATCAAGGAATTAACTTACCGTGAGATGCGTGAATTGGCCTATGCAGGTTTCTCCGTCCTTCATGACGAAGCCCTCCTACCTGCCTACCGTGGACGTATTCCTTTGGTTATCAAAAACACGAATAACCCTAGCCACCCAGGCACCCAAATCGTCCTGGAGCATACTGACCAGACCCTGCCTGTTGTCGGAATTGCAGCAGATGATGATTTCACAAGTATCAACATTTCCAAGTACCTGATGAACCGTGAAGTTGGTTTTGGTCGCAAGGTCCTACAAATTTTAGAAGACTTGAATATTCGTTTCGAGCACATGCCGACTGGTATCGACGACCTGTCCATCGTACTCCGTGGCCGCGAATTGACCCCTATCAAGGAAGCTGAAATCCTTCGCCAGCTCAAAACGCAGCTGGAGGTTGATAAGGCTGAAATCGAGCGTGGCCTATCCACCATCATGATTGTTGGTGAGAACATGAAGAGCCATGTCGGTGTAACAGCCACAGCAACGACTGCCCTATCTAACCAGAATGTCAACCTGGCCATGATTTCACAAGGTGCCAGCGAAGTTTCTGTCATGTTTGTTGTCAAAACAGAACAAAAAGAGCAGGCCCTACAGGCACTTTACACAGCATTTTTTGAGGGTAAATAAGAATTTTTTCAGTTCCATACTGGACATACAAATGAAACAGATAGTGTATGAATCAAATTTATTTTAGTCACCGCAAGGATTCTACCTAATCCCTCTCACATCATCCCACAAAAATAAGCTCTCACCTAAACGGTTTGAGCTTATTTTTTATCTACGATATTGGGCCAAGAAGCGGGTCATTTTTTCTTGGATTTCTGCTAGTTCGTCTACACGTGGAAGGTAGACAATACGGAAGTGGTCTGGATCCTTCCAGTTAAATCCACGACCATGGACCAAGAGAACCTTTTCTTGCTTGAGGAAGTCCAACACAAACTGCTCGTCATCATCAATCCGGTACATTTCACGATCAATTTTCGGGAAGATATAGAGGCCTGCCTTAGGCTTGATAGCTGAAAGCCCTGGAATATCTTGGATAGCCTTGGTGATGAATTCTCTCTGCTCATAAAGTCGGCCACCAGGTATCAACAATTCATCGACTGATTGGTAGCCTCCAAGCGAAGTTTGGACAACTTGCTGAGCCAGGACATTGGAACAGAGCCGCATGTTGGACAACATATTGAGCCCCTCGATATAGCCTTTCACATGCTTTTTAGGACCTGATAGGACCATCCAGCCCACACGGAAGCCACAGATACGATGGGATTTGGACAGACCATTCATAGTCACGACAAAAACATCTGGGGCCAATGAAGCAATTGGGATATGGACTGCGCCGTCAAAAACCATGCGGTCATAGATTTCATCCGAGAAAATGATGAGCTCATGCTGGCGGGCAATCTCTACAATCTCCAACAATAATTCTTTGGGATAAAGGGCACCTGTTGGGTTATTGGGGTTAATCAGGACAATCGCCTTGGTGCGGCTTGTGATTTTTGAACGAATATCGTCCAAATCTGGATACCAATCTGCCCCCTCGTCACAGAGATAATGGATCGCATCGCCACCTGCCAGGCTAACTGCCGCTGTCCAAAGTGGATAGTCGGGCATTGGCACCAGGACCTGGTCTCCATTGTCTAGCAAACCCTGCATAGACATGGTAATCAGTTCACTAACTCCATTTCCTATGTAAATGTCATCAATGTCAACATTTGGAAACTTCTTGACCTGGCAATACTGCATGATGGCCTTACGGGCAGAAAAAATCCCCTTACTGTCGGAATAGCCTTCTGATTTACGGGCATTGTGAATCAAGTCGTGAATAACCTCATCTGGCGCCGTAAAACCAAATTCAGCTGGATTTCCTGTGTTCAAGCGGAGAATCTTCTCACCATTTGCCCGCATGCGCATAGCTTCCTCCAAGACTGGACCACGGATATCGTAAGCAACATGTTCGAGCTTTGTTGACTTTTCAAATTGTCTCATGACTATACCTCCTCAACTTTCTTGAGTCTATGAATACTACTATCATAATGGAATTTGGTCATTTTAGCAATCATTTTCATAGTAAATCTATCACTAAATGTTATAAATCGCAGGAAATGTAGGGAAATGATACTACTCGAATGACATGAACACTCTATCTGTCTCTGGACACTGCAATCTGACTATCATTTACGGTTGCTTATATTATTTTTCTCCATCTATCAATAAATACTTTACATTTTTTGTAAAATACCTTATAATATAAATGTATAATATTCCCTTACAAAAATCGTCTAAAAGGAGGTAAGAATCATGTCACAAACCTATCAATCTATTTTAGTTGCTGTTGATGGTTCAACAAATGCCGAAGTTGCTTTGCAAAAAGCCATTCAAGTTGCTAAACGCAATCAGGCAAAAATGACCATTGCCCATGTCATCGACACCAGAGCCCTACATAATGTCGTAGCTTTTGACGCATCCATCTACGAATCTCTTGAAAAAGAGGCCGAAACTCTTTTAGGAAATTATAAAAAGTGGGCTACCGATGCAGGCTTGACAGACATTGCCACTATCGTTGAGTTTGGCAATCCCAAGACCTTACTCTCCACAAACATTCCACAAGAGGCTGGTGCCGATTTGATGCTACTGGGAGCGACTGGTCTCAACACCTTCGAGCGACTGCTCATCGGCTCTTCTTCTGAATACATCATGCGCCACACAGACATTGACATCTTGATTGTGCGCAATCCAGAAAAAAGTCTATAAACATCTAGATAAATTGAAAGGCAGAGAATCGCATTAGAATTTTCTGCCTTTTTGTCTGTCTAGTTCGTCTTGAATTTTCCCTTCTGGTGCAAAACGCTCCTCCCAGCCCTCTGGCTTCAATATTTTGTGGGAAACAGGGTCGTAATGGGCCTTACCATCCGGAAAAAGCTTACCCATATTAGCCTGGTGGACAATATCGAAAATGGGTTTGGGGTCAACTCCTACCAAAACAAAGGAACCGTAAGTAAAATAGAGCAAGTCCATCAGGGCATCGACCTGACCAACCAATGAGAGACCTGGACTTCCTTTACTGGTAACTTTTGCCACTGCCTTGTCGAGTTGCTGGTGCAGGCCCTGGACCTTACGGTCAAAATCTGCCTGGTCCGATGAGGCTGCCTGTAAAAATTCGACCAGCTCCTCCAACTTGAAACTAGCCCTGTAAAAGGCCGTATTCCCATCAAATGCCTGGGGAATTTCCTGAAGTGTGCCATCCATAGCCTTGTGAAAGTCACGAACAGCATTAACATTGGCATCCTTACTAGTCAACATTCTTCTCCTCCACGAGACCAAAGTGCACCAAGGCCTTATAAATACCATCCTTATTATTAGTATCTGTCACATAGGTCGCCGTCCCTTTGGCCTGTTGGGTAGCATTTCCCATGGCAATGGCATACTGAACACCGGCTAACATTTCCAAATCATTGTTTGAATCCCCAAAAACCATCACTTCTTCCGTATTAAAGCCATAGATTTCTCCCAATTTTTGAATGCCTTGCAGTTTGGAATTGCCCTTGCTGATGACATCTGCCGCATAGGCACTGGACCTGGTAAAACCAAGAGTTGGGAATTGAAGGGCCAGGCGCTGGGTCACTGACTCAGTAGCCAACAATAAGACTTGATAAACCGGTTGATCCAGATAGGAACGAATCTTATCTGTATCCTTAGGACGGAACTTGCGAACCAGGCGGTTAATCAGGAAGTTGATGCCACCAGCCCAGGCGCTCGGTATCATGCGTGTTAATCTGTAGACCAGGTGACCAGTGCCTACGTTCATAATACCACTGCCTACAACTCCTGTCCCCAGCCCAAGTGAGTAGTCCCACTGATTGCTCTCCACCAAATCAAGAAAGATCTCCAATATTCCCCTATCCAAGGCTTGGGCAAAGTGGACTTGGTCTCTTGAAAAAATATATTGGCCATTGTAGGTGATGGCCAGATCCAGCGATAGGCCGGCCATGTATTTCAGGACAAAGTTGGGGTCTCTGCCTGTTGCCAAGCCCACGAGAATGCCATTTTTTTTGAGGGTATTGATAGCCTGGATGGTGGATTTGCTGACTATTCGATTATCGGTCAGAAGGGTTCCGTCAATATCAAAAAACACTGCCTTTACCGCCATCTAGCTCACCTACTTCCCTGGAATTATGTTACAATTAGTATATCACAGATTTGAAAGAAACTGAAAACTTATGAAAAAAATTCTGGCCCTCCACACTGGAGGAACCATTTCTATGCAGACCGACAATCAGGGGAGCGTCTCTTCTAGTTCCCACAATCCTATGGCCAGTCTTTCTACTCCCTTGGACACTATTCAGGTAGTGTCTGTTGATTTTTTGAATCTGCCAAGTCCCCATATTCGATTGGAACACATGATGGCGCTCTACCAAGAAATCAAGCGACAGGCGGATGAATTTGACGGCTTTGTCATCACTCATGGCACCGATACCTTGGAAGAGACAGCCTATTTCTTGGATACCATGGCCATTCCTCAAAAGCCGATTGTTATCACAGGGGCCATGCGCTCCTCCAATGATTTGGGTAGTGATGGTGTCTATAATTATCTGACAGCCCTGCGTGTCGCCTCAGATGAAAAGGCGGCAGATAAGGGGGTTCTGCTGGTCATGAACGATGAAATCCATGCCGCAAAATATGTGACCAAGACCCATACGACAAATGTTTCTACTTTCCAGACTCCGACCCACGGTCCTCTGGGGCTTGTAACCAAACGGGAAATCCTCTTTTTCAAAACTGCTGAGCCACGTGTTCGCTTTGATTTGTCAGAAATTGCAGGAACCATTCCTATCATCAAAGCTTTTGCAGATATGGAGACCATTCTCCTTGATTCTCTAAACCCTGGTAAACTTTCCGGCCTTGTGATTGAGGCCCTTGGAGCTGGAAATCTGCCTCCATCTATCTTGCCAGCAATCCACCGCTTGCTGGCAGCAGGAATTCCGATTGTGCTGGTTTCTCGTTGCTTTAACGGTATTGCCGAGCCTGTCTACGCCTACCAGGGAGGCGGTATCCAACTAGAGCAAGAAGGTATCCTCTTTGTCAAGGAGCTGAATGCTCAAAAAGCCAGAATCAAGCTCTTGATTGCCTTAAATGCAGGTCTGAAGGATCAGGAATTGACTGACTATATACAGGGATAACACTTGTCTTACGGACCAATAAAAATGGAGGTTCCTATGTACCAAACGCTTCTCTTCGACTTAGACGGAACATTGACCGATTCTGGTCCCGGCATTATCCATTCGGCTGCCTATGCCTTGGAAAAAATGGGCATTGCTGATGACAATTCCAGTCACTTGTCTCGCTTTATCGGACCACCTCTTTACGAATCATTTGCCCAGTTTTATGGACTGAATGCGACAGAAACCCAGCAGGCAGTCGATTATTTTCGGGAATATTTTACCAGCAAGGGAATGTTTGAAAACCATCCCTATCCTGGTATTCCGGAATTGTTGGGCAAATTGCAAGAGCAAGGGAAAACACTCCTCATAGCCACTTCAAAACCAGAAATCTTTGCCAAACAAATATTGGCTCATTTTGAATTGGACCGCTATTTTACAGTCATTGCAGGCGCAAGTTTGGATGACACGCGCACCAAGAAGGGGCAGATTATTACCTATGCGCTGGACCAACTGGAAAAAATCAATGGCAAAGCTGTCATGATTGGTGACCGTAAACATGATGTCATCGGTGCCAAGCAACACCAGCTCGACAGTATCGGTGTCCTGTATGGCTATGGTGACCGAGAGGAATTGACAACTGCTGGTGCCAGCCACATTGTCCAAACGGTGGAAGAACTGGAAGATTTGTTGGGGTAGATACTTTTTTCGGATTTTTTCACAAACTAAAAAGCTCGTGATGAGCTTTTTTAGTAGTCACTAATTTCTCGGCGGTCGCTGGTCTTACTGACTTTTCCTTGACGGGCCTGTAGAATAACTTCGATTTCTTCTAAGCTCACGCCTGTTTCCACCAGCAGAACAGCCAAATGATAGAGCAAATCAGCTGTTTCATTGGCAATTTCTTCCTTATCGGCGTTTTTGGCGGCAATCACGACTTCTGTTGCTTCTTCCCCAACTTTCTTGAGAATTTTATCCAAGCCTTTGCCGTACAAGTAGTTAGTATAGGACCCTTCTTTTGGATTACGCTTACGGTTCAGGGCTTCATGGTACAAGGTTTCTAGCATATCTGCTCCTTTCTTAGAGTATGTTTTCAAAAAAGCAACTATAGGCACCCGTATGGCAGGCAGCCCCTACTTGCTCGACGGAAATGAGCAGGGTGTCGCGGTCACAATCTGTTTTGATGGATTTAACCGTCTGAAAATGCCCACTGGTTGCACCCTTGTGCCACAATTCCTGACGCGACCGGCTCCAGTAATGCATCTGCTTGGTTTCCAAGGTCTTTTGATAGGATTCTTCATTCATATAAGCCAGCATCAAGACCAGACCTGTCTCATGGTCAGTGACAATCACAGGCACCAATCCATCTTGCTTGGCAAAATCAATACTAATCATTTAATCGCACCTCAATTCCATTCTGGCGCATAGCTGATTTGGTTTCAGCAATGCTGACTTGGCCATAATGAAAGATGGATGCTGCCAAGGCACCCGTTGCCGGTGTTTGTTTAAATACCTCAAGGATATGGTTCGTATTACCAGCGCCACCCGATGCAATGATGGGAACCGTCACCACGCTCGCCACAGCATTGAGCATGTCCACATCAAAGCCTGACTTAGTCCCGTCTTTGTCCATGCTGGTCAAAAGGATTTCGCCAGCTCCAAGCTCGACGACCTTCTTGGCCCAATCTAGTAAATCTAGACCGGTATCCTTGCGACCGCCAGCCACATAGACATGCCAAGTCCCATCTTCCTCCTTGCGCGCATCAATAGCAACCACAACGCATTGGCTGCCGAATTTTTCAGCACATTCTTTGATCAAGGATGGATTGGCCACCGCCGATGAATTGACCGATACCTTGTCAGCCCCTGCCTTGAGCATCTTGTTCATATCATCGACGGAACGAATGCCACCGCCAACGGTAAAAGGAATAAAGACTTGGTCTGCCACGCGCCGCACCATGTCCACAGTCGTTTCGCGTTCTTCATGCGTCGCCGTAATATCAAGAAAAACCAATTCATCACAGCCTGCCTCGTAGTAGGCTTTTGCTGTGTCCACAGGGTCTCCCACATCCGTCAAGTTGACAAAATTGACCCCCTTGACTACCCGACCGTTCTTGACGTCCAAACAGGGAATAATGCGTTTTGCTAACATGTTCAACCTCCAAATTGCTGCAATTCGTCCAAGCTGACCTTGCCGCTGTAATAAGCCTTGCCGACAATGGTACCGGCCACCCCGATTTGCGCCAGCTCCACTAAGTCGCTCATGGCATGGATACCGCCAGAAGCAATGACATCTGCCTCTGTCAAGGTCTCCTTCAGGTTTCTGTAATGGTCAAAATTAGGACCTGTCAAGGTACCGTCGCGGTCCACATCGGTGTAAACAAAGAGGCGCACACCAATTTTTTCCATCTCCTTGGCCAAGCTCAGATAGTCTACTTGACTGGTTTCTAGCCAGCCTTCTGTTGCGACAAAGCCATTTTTGGCATCGATGCCCACGACAATGGCCTGACTTCCAAAACGCTCCAAGGCTTGCTTGACAAAATCTGGATTTTTAACAGCCATAGACCCAATAATGACACGGTCAATACCGGCATCCAGATAATCCGCAATCTGGTCCAAGGTGCGAACGCCACCTCCAACTTGAATGCGGAGACCGGTCTCGCTTTTCAAACTGGCAATTAAATCCCTATTGGTCGCTCGTCCCTCTAAAGCACCGTCCAAATCCACCACATGAATAAAGCCAATCCCCGCAGCCGCAAATGTTTTGGCTTGGTCTAATACATCTGGGTTAACAACGGTCTCCTGATTAAAGTCTCCTTTAAAGAGACGCACTGCCTTCCCATTTCGAATATCAATCGCTGGATAAATCTGCATATCTTCCCTCACTATTTCTGACATAATGCCGCAAACTTTGTCAAAATGCCAAGCCCAACCTGACCTGATTTTTCAGGGTGAAACTGCGCCCCAAAGACATTTCCTTTTGAAATCATTGCTGGAATTTCCCTGCTATAATCCGCTGTTGCGTCGATATATTCAGGCGCTACATCGGTAAAATAACTGTGAACAAAGTAAACCGACTGGTCATCAAGCCCATCTGTCAGTGGATTTTTCTGCTTGACTTCCAACTGATTCCAGCCCATGTGGGGCACAGGATAGCCCTCTTTAGCTGGAATAGGACGACAAACACCGGGAATGAGGCCCAAACCCTTGGTCGGCTGGTGTTCCAAACCTTGGTCTAAGAGCAACTGCATGCCTAAACAAATGCCCAAAAAAGGCTTGCCAGCCGCCACAGCTGTCTGAATAGCTGGTAGCAGTTGGCGTTTTTCTAATTCAGCCATAGCCGACGGAAAGGCACCGACTCCCGGTAAAATCAAACCTGTAGCCGACAAAATTTTCTCAGGATCCGCCGTAAATTCCGCAGCTACACCGATTTTTTCCAAGGCCCGCAGGACATTAGCTGTGTTTCCTGCATCATAATCAATCACTCGTATCATATTACAAGAGTCCTTTTGTTGAATTGACACCCTTAATATCAGGGTTGATGGTAATGGCTTCGCGAAGAGCTCGACCTGTTGCCTTGAAGAGACTTTCAGCCTTATGGTGACTATTTTGCCCGTGCAAAATCTTCAAATGCAGATTCATCTGCAGGTTGAAAGCCAAGGCTTGGAAGAATTCTTCGACCAATTCCGTATCAAAATCACCTAATTTTGGATTGTCAAAAGTCGCATCGAAGACCAAATAAGAGCGTCCAGACAAGTCTAGACTAGACATTCCCAGCGTCTCATCCATAGGCACAAAAGAAGTCCCGTAACGATTGATACCGACCTTGTCGCCCAGAGCTTCCCTGATGGCTTGTCCAAGAACAATCCCGACATCCTCAACCGTATGATGGCTGTCCACCCACGTATCGCCGTCTACATGGACAACTAGAGATATGCGGCTGTGGCGGGCAAAAAGGGTCAACATGTGGTCAAAAAAGCCCACACCCGTCACAATCTCAACCGGTTCCTGCACATCCAAATTAACCGTCAACTTAATTTTTGTTTCAAAGGTATTGCGTTCAATGCTTGCTGTTCTCATGATGTTCTTCTTTCTTTACTAATTAGAAGCTGTATTCGCAGATCGGTACCTGACGTGTGAATACTGTCTCTTATTTCTTCACCCTATCCAAAATCTCAATCACCTGATACAAATTTTTCTCATTGATTTGATAAGGAGCCTGTTCCTGCACAATGGGTTTGGCGCAGAAGGCGATGCCGATACCAGCTGACTGAATCATGGGCAGATCGTTGGCACCATCGCCCACTGCAATCGTATCTTGCATGTCGAGACCATTTTCCGCCGCCCAAGTTCTGAGCATGGTTTCCTTAACATCCTTGGTCACAATGTCGCCGGTCACGCGTCCTGTCAAAACTCCGTTGACAATTTCTAGCGTATTGGCCTTAACATAGTCCAAATTGAGCCGTTCCGCCAACACATTGACCGTCTGATGAAAACCACCCGACACAACGGCTACCTTATAGCCACGCTTGTGGAGTTCTGCCACCAATTCTTCTGCTCCCGGTGTGAAATGAATGCGCCCTAAAATGCGGTCCAAAACCGTTTCGGGCAAGCCAGCCAGCAAACCAACGCGTTCACGCAAGGCCTCTTCAAAATCCAATTCCCCCCGCATGGCGCGATTGGTAATGTCCGCAACTCGCTGACCGAGACCAGCTTCTTCGCCCAGCAGGTCAATGCCTTCTTCCATGATCAAGGTGCTGTCCACATCCATGACCAATAATCCCTTAACTTCCTTCATTTCTCACCTCAATGGCCCGTGCATGAGCAGCCAACCCTTCTGAATAGGCTAAATTTGTAATAGCCTGACTAGCCTCTTGCACGGCTTTCTTACTATATTGTGTGTATTGTATTCGTTTGATAAAATCATGGACACCCAGTGCCGAATAAAAACGGCTGGTGCCTGAAGTTGGCAGAACATGATTGGTCCCTGCATAATAATCCCCAATCGGCTCACTGGTATAATGACCCAAGAAAATCGACCCAGCATGCTTGACCAAGGGAAGATAATCATAGGCATCTTCCATAGCAATTTCCAAATGTTCAGGCGCCACCAAATTCATCAAGTCAAACATGGCTTCTACCGTGTTTGTCACGATAATGCGTCCGTTCTGCTCAATGGACGTCCGCGCAATTTCCTCACGAGGCAAGGTCTGCAGCTGCCGATCGATTTCTAGCTCGACTTGTTCAGCCAAGACTTCCGAATTGGTCACCAAAATCGCACGCGCCAAGCGATCGTGCTCCGCCTGTGACAACAAATCCGCCGCTACAAAAACAGGATTTGCCGTCTCGTCTGCGATAACGCCAATTTCAGATGGACCGGCAACCATATCAATTCCAACCAAGCCGTAGACCAATTTTTTAGCCGTTGCGACATAAATATTGCCCGGACCGGTAATTTTATCCACCTTGGGAATGGACTGCGTTCCATAAGCTAGCGCGGCAATCCCGTAGGCTCCGCCAACCTGATAAATCTTATCCACTCCAGCCAATCTTGCCGCCACCAAAATCGCTGGATTGTAGGTCTCTTGTGGCGGGGTAATCATGATGATTTCCTCTACACCAGCAATTTTTGCTGGGATGACATTCATCAAGACCGAAGAAGGATAGGCGGCTGTTCCTCCCGGAACATAGACGCCCACTCGCTCTAGGGGACGAATGAGTTGCCCACGAAGGACGCCTTCAGACGGTTGGTCCTCAAAACCCACTTCCACCTGTTGTTGGTGGTAGGAAGCGATATTGGCTTTGGCACCTTCTAAGGCTGAGAGAGTGTCTGGTTCAATCTGCTCAAAAGCTGCATCTATTTGCGCTTGACTGACTTCTAAGTCATCGAGCTCGATCCCGTCAAACTGGAGATTGTAGGCTTTCAGAGCTGCATCTCCTTCACGAGCGACCCGTGCCATGATTTTCTTGACGGTCTCTTCTACGGAGACCGTTTCTGCATTCAGCGCCACTTGTTCTTGATAGAGCAAGGCCGCAATGTCATGACTTGTTCCACTTAAGCGTTTCATCTAAAAGGTACCTCCTCATTTCCGACAATGTCTTCTAATTTCTTGATAAATGATAGCACTTGAGGCTTATTCTTGATGCTGGCTTTATTGACAATCAAACGCGAGGAAATCCGACAAATATCTTCAAAGACCACTAAACCATTGGCCACCAAGGTATTGCCCGTCTCCACAATATCGACGATGGCATCGGCCAGTCCCAGAACAGGAGCAATTTCCACACTACCTTGAATAGAAATAATCTCGACATCCTCGCCCTTTTGCTTAAAATGTTCCAGGGCAACTGTTGGATACTTGGTCGCAATCCGCTTCCGCTTGTGATCACTGGGATTGTAAGTTGGAACAGAGGCAACCGAGAATTTACACAAGCCAAAGTTCAAATCCAGCATTTCCAAAAATCCTGCAGGATGCTCAATCAAGACATCCTTGCCGACAACGCCCATATCTGCCACTCCGTGGCGAACATAGGTCGTTACATCCGGAGCCTTGACCAGTAAAAAGCGAAACTGCCCATCAGGGCTTTCAAAAATCAAATTCCGCCCCTTATCGGCCATGAAAGACATATCAAAACCCGCCTTTTCCAGAAGAGCCAAGGTTTCCTTCTCAATCCGCCCCTTGGTCAAGGCAATGGTAATCTGATCACCCATTTACTTCCCTCCTTGATAGTCTAAATCCTGTCGAATGGCTTGGTAAATGGCATCAATTTCCAAGGCCCAACCGATAGCCGTCAGCTCCTCGGCTCCAAACCGCTCAAAGAGCTTGTCATACCGCCCACCTGATAAAAAGGCGTCCGGCAATTGCTGGTCAAAAACCTTAAACATCATGCCTGTATAGTAAGGGACCGTCGGAAGTTGCGCCAAATCCACTGTGACAGGTCCCAAATCAGTTTCTGCCATGGCGATAAATGCTTCTAATTGGTCAAAAGCCTGCAATAATTGCGCGTTCTGCGACACCTGCCGGGCTGCTGCCAAGACCGCCTCTGCCTCTCCAAATAAGTAAGGCAAACGACTGATGAAACCATCAAATTCACTCGGATGCTGCTTGGTAAATTCGTGGAGCTTGGTAATATTTTTATCCCGAATATGGAGAGACAAATCATCCGCCACCTCAGAAGTTAGTTCCAATTGCTGAAAAATCGTCTTGAGGATGGCTGCATGCGAAAACTCAAATTTGTAGTCTTTCAACCCCGAACGTTCCAAAGCTTGTTTAGCACTAGAAATGGCTTCAGCGTAGGCCTCTTGTACAGGATAGCCAATGATTTCAATTCCGGCTTGAGTGCGTTCATTTTCCAAGCCCCGCATGGCTTCTTGACTGCGAAAGACCTTGCCCGAATAAGAAAATTTAATAGGCGTCTGCACCCGAGTTGAAGCAATGACACGGGCTACTTGGCTAGTAATATCCGGCCGCAAGCTAAGAAGATGGCCTCTCTTGTCAAAAAGGTGATAATTATTGGTATCGACAGTATCTGAAAAGACTTCAAAATGCTCCAAGGTCGGCGTTTCTATCCGATGAAAACCGCGTTCTATCAAAAGGTCACTGACCGTCCGCTCAATTTCATAAGTAGCGCGGGCGCGTTTGAAAAGCTTGTCGTGCAGTCCTTGTGGCAATGTTCGATTGTTCATAGGTACCCTTCCTTTATCCTTGCTAAGACCCGCTCCATCTCCTCTTGTGTGCCGATGGAGATGCGTAGTCTATCTTTTATGCGTTCTTGGTTTGGAAAATACCGGACATAAATCTGCTCTTCTTCCAAGTGCTTGAACAGTTCTCCCGCACTAACACGAGATGGTCGCACTAGGAGGAAATTGGTTGCTGACGGCAAAACATTAAAGCCAAGTCTGGTCAATTCTTCCGCAAACCAATCGCGCGTTGCCATAATCTTCCGGCAGGTTTCTTCGTAATAGGCCCAATCCTTGACCGCAGCCAAAGCCAAAGCTTCAGAGATGACATCCACATTGTAAGGATTGATGGCATTGCGCACCGCTTGAATAACACCTATCAGCTCCTTGGAACCTATGCCGTATCCGACACGCAAACCTGCTAGTGATGCATCCTTGGAGAAGGTCCGCGTAATGAAGAGATTGGGGTATTTGTCCAAAAGCGGAACAGCTGTCTGCCCGCCGAAATTGACATATGCCTCATCAACGATGACAACGACCTGCGGATTAGCCTTCAGAACCTCCTCAATATCGCCCAGAGACTGGAAGCATCCCGTCGGAGCGTTGGGATTGGTCAAAATCACTCCCCCACATTCTCTCTGATAATCTGCCACTCGCCAGCTAAAATCCTCCGCCAGCGGTATCTCTTTAAAAGGCACCTGATACAAATCAGCCCAGACCTTGTAAAAGCCGTAGGTCAAATCTGGAAACAAAATCGGTTGCTCCGTTTGAAAGAAGGACAGAAAAGCCATAGACAAGACGTCATCCGAACCATTGCCAATGACAAATTGGTCTGCCTCCAAACCATGTTGCTCCGCCAAGGCCTGACGAAGTTCCGCCTGATCCAGACTCGAATAGCGACGTAGGTTTGTCGCATCAAAATCAGCCAAAGCCGCAACTACCGCTGGACTTGGTCCATAGGCATTCTCGTTGGTATTGAGTTTAATCATATTGGCCACCTGTGGTTGCGCTCCAGCCACATAAGGCATAATCTTTCTAAGCCCTTTTATTTCCATGTCATTACCTCTCAAACGATAAAAAAACACGCGCAAGATCCTTGTTTCAGGACGCTTACACGTGGTTCCACCTTCATTCAGACATACGTCGCCGTATATCCCTCAGGAAGTCAAAGATTTCAGTCCGTAACGTAGACAGACGTCAATCACTACTAGGTTCAACACCGTTGGCAATTGCACTCAAGAATGTGTGCCCAAACCGATGTATCCTTTCAGCAACTAGATACTCTCTGAAAAATGGTCTGAGATTGTTTCTCTCATCGCTTTTTATTTTGTACTATTTTACCAAATTTTTGATAAATTGCAAGAATTATCAGATTTTTTTATTCCATTTCCCTTGATTTCCGAACTTGTCGCTCAAAAGCGATTTTGTTACAATAGAAAGAAAGGAGAATTACCATGAGAGACAACCACTTGCATACTCACTACTCCTATGATTCTAAAGCGCGATTTCAAGATTATCTTGAGCATTATAGCGGCGAAATCGTGACGACGGAGCATTTTGATTTGTCCAATCCCTATAGCAAGCAGGATGATATTCCTGATTATGAGGCCTATTCCCAAGAAATTGCTGTGCTTAATGAAGACTATGGTAAGCGCATCAAGAAAGGCATTGAAATCGGCTATTTCCAACCGCGGGAAACCGATATTCTAGCCTACTTAGCAGACAAAGACTTCGACCTCAAATTATTATCCGTCCATCACAACGGAGTTAACGATTATCTAGACGAAGAAGTGGCAGATATGGACAAGATGGCGGTCATGACCGATTATTTGGACCGCTTGGAATATGCCGTTGGACGGGTTCCAGCTGACGTCTTGGCGCATTTTGACTACGGTTTCCGCCTCTTTGATGTGACTGTTCAAGAACTAGAGACTTTTGAGCCCCAGCTCATCCGCATTTTCAAGAAAATGATAGCGCATGATTTAGCCTTTGAACTCAATGCCAAGAGCATCTACCTCTATCACCACGAAGAACTGTACCGTTATGCTCTTCAATTGGTCAAAGAACTAGGTTGCCACCGCTATTCACTCGGCTCCGACGGTCATGTCTTGGAACATTTTCAACTGGGCTTCGAGAAGATGCTGCAGATGCTAGAAGACTACGGAATTCCAGAAGAAGAGATTATAAATTTATAATTATTGGCAAACCTCGGCTGAAAAAGAGCCTGTCTCAATCATATATAGAATAAAAAGCGATCAAGATTAGATTTTCTGACTATCAGAATACTAACTTGTTCGCTTTTTGAATTTTAATGATTGCTAGATAGGATTCCCTATTTTAAGAATCCTTGGTGGGAGGACCAATGCAAAAAGTAGCCCTAAAGCTACTTTGTATGTGTTGTATACTCTATTATAATGTGGACTCGCTACCACAAGTCCTTATTTCCAACTTCAGTTGGAGAGAGTTTCTACGAAACTCCTAACTACATATCGTTTTCTTACAGAAAACGACGAGCGTGGAAGGAATGGAATTGTTATAAGATTACAAAGAAGAGCGACTGCCGTCGCTCTCTATTTCCAACGAGCGTTGGCATTTGTGTGCTCCAAATAGCTTCTTAGCTATGTGGAGCTACACAAATTAGCCAACGCTCCCCTCCATCTCATAGGCAATCAGTCTGTTGAGTTCGACTGCGTATTCCATTGGGAGTTCTTTGGTGAATGGTTCGACAAAGCCCATGACAATCATTTCGGTGGCTTCGGATTCGGAGAGGCCGCGGCTCATGAGGTAATAGAGTTGCTCCTCTGAGATTTTTGAGACTTTGGCTTCATGCTCCAATGCGACTTGTGAGTTGTGGATTTCGTTGAACGGGATAGTGTCCGACTTGGAAATGTCGTCCATGATGATGGTATCACACTCGATGTGGCTGATAGATTTTGCCGAGTTTTTGGCAAATGTGACCTGACCGCGATAGTTAACCTCACCGCCACCGCGGGCGATGGATTTAGACACGATAGATGATGAAGTCCGTGGAGCATTATGAATCATCTTGGCACCCGTGTCTTGGACCTGACCCTTGTTGGCAAAGGCAATGGACAACATAGTACCACGCGCACCTTCGCCTTCCAGATAAACGGCCGGATATTTCATGGTCGTCTTGGCACCGAGGTTTCCGTCAATCCACTCGACCGTAGCATTTTTCTCTGCACGAGCACGCTTGGTTACGAGGTTATAGACATTGTCAGACCAGTTCTGGATGGTCGTGTAGCGCATGTAGGCACCTTCATGGGCAATGATTTCCACGATGGCAGCGTGCAGGCTAGCCGTCGAATAGGTCGGCGCTGTACAGCCTTCGACGTAGTGAACACTTGCTCCTTCATCCACGATGATGAGAGTGCGTTCGAACTGCCCTGTTCCTTCATTGTTGATACGGAAGTAGGTTTGGAGTGGAATATCCAGCTTGACACCTTTTGGTACATAGATGAAGGTGCCACCTGACCAAACCGCTGAGTTGAGGGCAGCTAGTTTATTGTCTGACGGCGGAACAAGTTTTCCAAAGTATTTTTTGAAGAGTTCTGGGTGTTCCTTGAGAGCCGTGTCAGTATCTGTAAAGATAATACCGTGCTTGTCGTACTCTTCCTTCATGTTGTGGTAAACCACTTCTGATTCGTACTGGGCAGAAGCACCTGCCAGGTAAGCACGCTCAGCTTCTGGGATACCGATGCGTTCAAAGGTTTCCTTGATTTTGTCTGGTACATCATCCCAGCTACGTGCTGGCTTATCCGACGGCTTTTGATAATAAACAATATCATCAAAATCCAGTTCAGACAAGTCGGCTCCCCAAGTCTGCATCGGCATTTTCTTGAAGGTTTCATAGGATTTCAAACGGAATTCCAACATCCATTCTGGCTCGCCTTTGATACGGGACATTTCACGAATCACTTCTTCGCTCAATCCCTTACCAGTCGAAGCCACCAGTTCCACGTTTTCATCATGGAAACCGAATTTATATTCCCCAAGATCAATCGGGGTTGGTTCAATTCTTTCTTCTGACATAATTAAGATACTCAGCCCTATAAATCTTGGGCCTGTTCAATTCCAATCAAAAACTGAACAATCCTTTCTATATGATTTTCATTTTTAGAGTTTGTATTGATGCTTATTCAGCACTCTCACTTCGTTCCAGTGCTTTCTTCAAGACACTAAACTTGGTTGGAATTAAAGTTCCTAACCAAGTAACGCAAGATTCTAATCAACCTTGCTAAGTGGCTTACTAATTCGCAAATTTTGATAATATCGACCAAAATCGCTCATGTCGCAGTTGCCCTTCATTCAGCACTGACACTTCGTTCCAGTGCTTTCTTCAGGGCATTCCACGGTAATGTAGCACATTTAATTCGCTGTGGGAATTTGGCAACACCCGCTAGAAGCGCAGCATCTCCCAATTCTTTTTGCTTGTCGTTTTGCTGACCTTGGACCATTTGAGAAAAGACTTCCGCCAGTTCTTGGGCTTGGTCCAGACTCTTTCCGAGAACGGCCTCTGTCATCATAGAGGCCGAGGCTGTGGAAATGGTACAGCCGACACCATCAAATGCAATGTCTGTGATGACATTATCCTCGATTTTGACAGACAATTCAATGACATCGCCGCAGGTGGGATTGTGCAATTCAAGCTTTTCGACTCCTGAGAGGCTACCATGATGGCGAGGAGATTTGGAATGCTCTGACACAACGGCCATATAGAGCGAGTCTAACCTAGATAGGGCCATTGAAAAACTCCTTTGTTTTGAGCAAGGCATCGACCAGCTTGTCGCAGTCAGCCTTGGTATTGTAAATATAGAAACTTGCCCGAACAGTCGCCGGCACTTGCAGATAACTGAGAAGCGGTTGGGCACAATGATGACCTGCTCGAACAGCAACGCCTTCATAATCCAAGGCGGTCGCCACATCGTGTGGGTGCAAATCATCCAGATTAAAGGCAATCAAACCTGTCCGCTTACTGACGTCCTGGCTACCGTAAATGGTCAAGCCGGGAATGGCCTGCAATTTTGGCCAGATGTAAGCAATCAATTCTTCCTCGTGCTGCTGGACATGCTCCATGCCGATGTCATTTAAGTAATCAATGGCAGCTGCAAGTCCGATAGCACCCGCAATATTCGGTGTCCCCGCTTCGAATTTCCAAGGCAGTTCCTTCCAAGTTGCAGATTGTTCATAGACAAATTCAATCATTTCACCCCCGAATTCAACAGGAGACATTTGTTCTAGCAGTTCTTGTCTGCCATAGAGGACGCCAATACCGGTTGGTCCCAACATCTTGTGCCCTGAGAAGGCAAAGAAATCTACGTCCAAATCCTGCACATCAATAGCCATATGCGGAGTTGATTGGGCACCGTCCACTACCAAGTAGGCACCGACCGCGTGCACCAGCTCTGCTATTTCCTTAATGGGCGCAACTGAGCCCAACACATTGGAAATATGGGCTAGAGAGACAAACTTGGTCTTTTCAGACAGGACTTCCTTCAGGACGTCCATGTCGAGCTCGCCATTTTTCAAGGTAACATAGCGGAGCTTGGCCCCTGTTTTCTGGCAGGCCTGCTGCCAAGGAATGATATTGGAATGGTGCTCCTGAACCGAAATGATGACCTCGTCGTCTGCTTGGAGAAGATCTCTAGCAAACTGAGCCACCCAATTGATCCCCGTCGTCGTTCCTCGGGTAAAGAGGATTTCCTTGCTAGACTTGGCACGGATAAAATCAGCTACCGTCTGGCGCGCCGCCTCATAACGGGCCGTCGAGCGCTCAGATAAGGTATGCACTCCGCGGTGGACATTGGCATTGTCCTTCTGGTAATAGTCTGCCAAGACATCCAATACCTGCTGCGGCTTTTGCGTCGTTGCGGCATTATCCAGATAAACCAGTGGCTCATCATTAACAATTTGGTCTAAAATGGGAAAATCTAATTTACACTCTTCTAACATGACTATCCCTCACTTCCTTATCCTTTTTCAAAGCGAAAAACTCCCTGTGGAAATTGTTCCAGCATATCCTGATCCCCTTTCCCTTCCAAAAACATCACTTTATGGAAGGCATTGAAGTATTCAACAATGCGAAAATCGCATCGATTGATATAGAAATGGATATTGCATTGGTCATAGTAAGGTGTGATGGTTTGCCAAACCTTGACCTGTGGAAAGGTCGCTTCCACCGCTTGCCAGGCCGCAAATCCAATACCTCGGCCATGGACTTCTGGTGAAGTAAACAGGGTTTCTAGTTCTCCCTGTTCACCATCTAAGATGAGAACAAGGCCGACTGCTCGCTGATTTTCCAGTACTATCCAGTAGGCTTGTCCATGTTCCAAAGACATGAGAACCGTTTCACGCGCTATGACCTGGCCTTCCTCCTCGAAGAAGGTATGGCCTTCTCCAAATTCTTCCAAAGCTCCGAAGTTAAACGATACTTGATTTACCAGGATAAACGCATCCCAATCCGACTTGGCAAGGAGTTCTAATGTAACTTGAATCTTTCCTTGTTTCATCTTAGCGTTTTGACAAGCTATCTTCAATCACAGCAATCATCTGGTCGCGGACTTCCTTGACTGGGATTTCTGTGATAACAGCTCCCAAGAACCCACGGATGACCAGACGCTCGGCTGTCGCGCGATCCAAACCACGGCTCATGAGATAATACATATCCTCTGGGTCCACCTGACCGATAGAAGCTGCGTGACCGGCCGTGACTTCATTCTCATCAATGAGAAGGATTGGGTTAGCGTCGGAACGCGCCTTGTCAGACAGCATAAGGACGCGGCTTTCCTGCTGGGCATCTGCTCCCTTGGCACCACGAATAATGTGTCCAATGCCGTTGAAGGTAAGAGTACCACTTTCCAAAATAACCCCGTGTTGCAGGATATGACCGACCGAATTATTGCCGTAGTTAGTCACGCGGGTATCGACACCCTGAACCTGACGGCCAGCTGACAGGCCGACCACCTTGAGATTAGCATGGCTACCATTTCCCTTGAGGTCTGCATCCAAGTCAGCAACGACATTTCCTTTGTTAAGGAGGCCAATGGCCCAGTCCACGCTGGCATCCTTGCCAATGGTCGCACGGCGAGTCAAATAGGTATCCAGGTGCTGCCCCAAGCGGTCAATGGCTGAGAACTTAATCTGGCTTCCTGCCTGGGCAATCACTTCGACCACAATGTTGGCAGAGGTTTTCACCGCGTCGTCACCAAGGCTCTCAAATCGTTCTAAATAATTGAGCTTGGTGTTCTTGCCTGCGATAATCAGTACGCGCTTGTTAAAAGCCACGCCACTTGTCGCGTCTTGGTAGAAAATACCTTCGACAGGCTGGTCAATTTCAACATTATCCGGAATGTAAAGAACGGCTGTCGAGTTGAAATAGGCTGTATTGTAGGCAGCCAATTTGTGCTCGTCGTAGGCTACTGCTGAGCCCAAGTATTTCTCGATGACATCCGGAATGACTTCCAAAGCCGAAGTGAAGTCTGTAAAGACTACTCCTTTTTCGACAAGGTCTGCTGGTAATTGTTCCAAAAGCGTCTGGCTACCGACTTGCACCAGCATAGGATTGTCACCTAGAGTTGTGAAATCCGGTACGTTTCCTACTGCATCGTTGATGGCTAAACTGCCGTCACCCAAATTCCAACGGTGAAATTTTACCCGCTCGATAACTGGCAAGTCCAGCTCTGCTATTTTCCCAAAAGCCGACAAACGTAGGTCTGTCAACCATGTTGGCTCGGCCTGTTGGAGTGAAAATTCTTGTATCAATTCTTTGGTCATAGGTTCCTCCAAAGACTTAAATGTCATCTTCTTTGTAGTCGATGCCAAGCTCAGCAGCTACCTTAACATAGCCTTCTTTTTCCAAGCGTTGCGCCAATTCAGGGCCGCCTGACAGGACGACACGACCTTCCATCATGACATGGACCACATCAGGAGTGATATAGTTAAGCAGGCGTTGGTAGTGGGTGATAATCATGGCACCAAAACCTTCGCCACGCATAGCGTTGATGCCTTTTGATACGACCTTGAGGGCGTCAATATCCAAACCTGAGTCAATTTCGTCCAGAAGGGCAAAAGTTGGCTCCAACATGAGTAATTGCAGGATTTCATTGCGTTTTTTCTCACCACCAGAGAAACCTTCGTTGAGGTAACGCTCAGCCATTTCCTCTTTCATATTGAGGAGCTCCATTTTCTCATCCAACTTGGTGATGAAGTCGCGGACGTTGATTTTGTCCTCGTCTTCCTTGCCAGCATTCATAGCTGCACGGAGGAATTCTGCATTGGTAATACCCGGAATTTCAGATGGGTACTGCATGGCCAAGAAAAGCCCCATACGAGCGCGCTCATCCACTTCCAATTCCAAGATATTGACACCATCAAAGAGGACTTCCCCTTGCGTCACTTCGTAGCTTGGATTGCCCATGATGGCTGCTGAAAGGGTTGATTTACCGGTACCGTTTGGTCCCATGATGGCTGCAATTTCACCTGTTTTGAGGGTCAAATTTACACCCTTGAGGATTTCTTTGCCTTCAATTTCCACATGAAGGTCTTTGATTTCTAATACTGACATGGTATGCTCCTTTATTTTTCTGTCCTGTCCCTTATACATGCTGAGAAAAACTGCCCTAGCAGCCCCCCTTGACGCATTTAAAATCTCATTGTCTGGAAATTTTAATGAACAGTATCTATCCTAGTATATCAAAAAAAGAGCCAATCGGCTCTTTCCATGTTCCTAGACTTAATCTTTCTTCTGATTTCTCCGAATAATTCGTTTTTCTTTCCAGTCAGCCACCCGTTCCTGTCGATAACCACTGTTGCCAATAAAGCGCAGAAGATTGAGGAGGGGTGTTCGATTTTCACCGAAAATACCGATGAGTTCACAAAAGAGAACCAGGCCAAATCCTGCAGATAAAATCAACAATACACCGCCGACACGACTGGATACATTGAACAAGAGGGAAATCAATGAGAATAAAAAGGAAATCCCATAGATAACCAAGACTGTTCCCCGATGGGTCAAGCCCAGGGACAGGAGGCGATGGTGGAGATGCATCCGGTCTGCTTCATAAATTTTCTTGCCCGACAGGGTTCGACGAATAATGGCCACAACCGTATCTGTAATCGGTACTCCCAGAATAATCATAGGCGTCACAACAGCTACTGCGGTCGAATTTTTCAGACCTTGGAGGGACAAAACACCAATCATGAAGCCAATAAAGAGGGCTCCCGTATCACCAAGATAGATAATGGCCGGATTGTAATTATAGGGCAGAAACCCGACAATCGCGACAACCAAGACAAACAAGGTCAAGGTCAAATAAATCTCGCTTTCCACTAGGAAGAAATAGGAAACCAGGCCCATGGTGGTCAGCGAAATAATCGATACCCCTGAAACCAGCCCGTCCAAGCCGTCAATCAAATTAACCGCATTGGTAATGGCTACAATCCAGAGCATGGTGAGGAAAAAGGACAACCAGGTCGGAAACTCAATATAGGGGCCACCAAAAGGCAGTTTAAAGGCATCAAAATGGAAATCCGTGAAGAACCAAATGACCAGGGCCGCAGCTGTTATCCCAAGGAATTTGGGCAAAGGACTGAGCTCCTTGATATCATCCACCAAGCCTGTCACCACCACCATACCACTCGCCAGAACCAAGGGAAGAACGTAGTCAAAATAGGTTCCCTTATGGCTCACATAGGTAACGATTTGCGGTAGAAAGAAGAGAACCGCAGCCGAAAAGGTGATAAAAATAGCTAGGCCACCAGCCGTTGGCATGGGTACCTTATTAATTCTGCGGGCATTTGGATGGTCCACCGCCCCAATTTTAAAAGCCAGAAAACGGATCAGAGGCGTCAGAATGACCGAGGTAATCAAGGTTCCAATCAGGATGAGGACATATTTCAAAGCAAAAGGCATCATGCAAGACTTACCTTCTTCAATTCCTCAACAGCGGCTAGAGGCAACAAGACTTGGCCATGCTCCTGCAGAACAGGACGGGTCACGGTAGAGTCGTCCGTGTACTCCAACATTCTAGACAGGAGGTAATCTGGATAATCTGCGGAACGGTCACTCACATCCAAGAGGACAGTCATAAAGTAGTCATCGTTCATCTTGTAGAGCTCTGATTCTTCAAAATCCACATCGATGGCCTGGGCGAATTGAACCACTTCGTGCAAATGATCAAAGTGCAGAACGTAGTAGATATAGGGCTCTGCCTCTTCTTCAGCCTCTATATCTGCCAGACGCTGTACCGCATCCTTGTCATAGGCGCTCTTATCTTTCAGGTTTTTCTCCAAAGACTGAAGAAAATCCGCCGGCGTCATCTGACTGACCTCATCGAGATTGTCAAAGTCAGCCAAGTCCTCAAAGTTGATGTGCTTATCAATCTCTGACTTGGTCACAAAAATATCGACCTTGTCAGGCTTGGGCGTTACGCGAAAACTGAGCATGCCACTTTCTCGAAATGTCAGGGGCAACTCCAATTCATCTAAAACAGAATAAAAGAATTCCTCCGTCTTCTCATGGGGCATAAGAAAATCCGCAATCTCCATGCCTCTTTCTTCCAAATCATCTAATAGAATAGTGATTTTCAAGGTCGAATCACTAATTTGTTTTACTTTCATACTTACCTCATACATCTGCCTAGATTTTCCAACAAATAGGCCACATTCTCATACAAATCTCTCACCATTATACTAAATTGCCGTCGGAAAAACAAAAGAAAAGCAGGACAGCCTGCTTTTAGGAAATAAACTTCAAGAAAGAATAAACCAATAGAATGGCCCCCAGGATAATCCGATAGTAACCAAACACTGTAAAATCATGTTTCTTCACATAATCTGTCAGCATCCGGATGACAACGACAGAAACAAGATAGGCCGTTACCGATGCGACCAAGAGAATCAAGACCTGTTCAAAGTTGAGCGTATTGCCGTCGATAAAATACTTGACCGCCTTGAGCCCGCTATAGCCAAACATGGTAGGAATGGCTAAGAAGAAGGTAAAGTCAGCTGCCACCGAACGACTGGTCCCAAGAATAATGGCCCCCAAAATTGTCGCCCCAGAACGGCTAGTCCCTGGAATAATGGCCAAAACCTGGAAGAGACCGATAAACAGAGCCGTCTTATAAGGCATGGACGCCAAGTCCGTCACTGTAGGCTGGACTCTCTTATTGCGCTCTTCAATCCAGATAAAGGCAATACCATAGACAATCAAGGCAATGGCGATGGGCACCATAAAGTTGAAGTGGGCCTCAAACCAGCTATCAAAGGGCAGGGCCACCAAGATGGATGGAATACAAGCAATGACAACCTTGGCCCATAGCTGCCAGGTCAACTGAATCTCACGCTTGCTTTTGCCAGGCTGGAAAGGATTAAGGCGATGGAAATAGATGGTCATAACGGCCAAAATCGCCCCCAACTGGATAACAATGTTGAACATCTCCACAAAGCTATTCGACTGGTTGAACTTAATAAATTCCTGGACCAAAATCAAATGACCAGTAGAGGAAACTGGCAACCATTCCGTAATTCCTTCAACAATGCCTAAGAAAATGGCTTTCAATAATTCGATAAACATAGGATACTCCTTTTAAGAACCTGCATTGACCAGCGAGCGATACCATAGGAAAGAGATAACTTGCTCACCAGGGACTTTTTTATAAAAGATACTTTTAATTTTTTAAAACCAATCATGCTCTAGATACTTTAGACATTATACCACGAAAGATGAGAGAAATAAAGAGCCAAATATAGTTTGATGCTATCGCTCAAAGAACATTTATACAATAATTGTGAATAAAAAAGCAATCGTATTGAAATTTTTCAGAATTTTTTATACAATGGTACAATATATTTTATAAGGAGATATTATGAAACATAAACTCAGTATTTTCCTGCTGACCCTACTGGCTGTTTTTTCAGTCACTACAGGCGTTCGTGCAGATGAATACCTGCGTGTCGGGATGGAAGCTGCCTATGCACCTTTCAACTGGACCCAGGAAGACGACAGTAATGGTGCTGCCCCTATCGAAGGGACCAACCAATACGCTAACGGATACGACGTGCAAATCGCCAAAAAAATTGCAGAATCCATGGACAAGGAACTCTTGGTGGTCAAAACCAAGTGGGAAGGTCTGGTTCCAGCATTGACTTCTGGTAAGATTGACATGATCATCGCCGGGATGAGCCCAACAGAAGAGCGCAAGAAAGAAATCGCCTTTTCTGACAGCTACTACACTTCCATTCCGACATTGGTCGTTCGTGCAGATAGTCAATATGCAACAGCCAGCAAACTGGCTGACTTTGCAGGTGCAAAAATCACTGCGCAACAAGGTGTCTACCTCTACGACCTGATTGACCAGATCGAAGGCGCAAACAAGCAGACAGCCATGGGGGATTTCTCGCAAATTCGTCAGGCTCTGGAGGCTGGTATTATTGATGCCTACGTGTCTGAGCGTCCGGAAGGCCGTACCGCTGAGGCTGCTAATAAGGCTTTCAAGATGGTCGAGCTTTCAGAAGGTTTTGAAACCAATGCCGAGGACGTGACCATTGCAGTCGGTATGCGTAAGGATGATGCACGAATTGCACAGGTCAACCAAGTCCTTGCGACCATTTCTGAAGACGACCAAGTTGCATTGATGGACAATATGATTGAAAATCAGCCGGTCGAAGAAGCAACCGACGCGCAACCAAGCTTCTTTACACAGGTCTGGAATATCATCGTCAACAACTGGCAACAACTCCTACGCGGAACTGGTATGACCCTCTTGATTTCCATCTTGGGTACCATCATCGGTACGCTGATTGGTCTTTTGATTGGTGTCTTCCGCACTGCTCCAAAAGCTGAAAACAAGGTCGCTGCTATGGGACAAAAAGTTCTCGGTTGGCTGATTAATATCTACATCGAGGTATTCCGTGGTACCCCAATGATTGTACAATCTATGGTTATCTACTACGGTACCGCCCAGGCCTTTGGGCTTAACCTAGACCGCACTCTGGCAGCTATTTTCATCGTTTCTATCAACACTGGTGCCTACATGAGTGAGATTGTCCGCGGTGGTATCTTCGCTGTTGACAAGGGGCAATTTGAAGCAGCAACTGCGCTTGGATTTACCCACAACCAAACCATGCGTAAGATTGTCTTGCCACAGGTTATCCGCAACATTCTCCCAGCTACTGGTAACGAATTTGTCATCAATATCAAGGATACATCTGTCCTCAACGTTATCTCTGTGGTTGAGCTTTATTTTTCAGGAAATACTGTCGCGACCCAGACTTACCAATATTTCCAAACCTTTACTGTGATTGCCATTATCTACTTCATCTTGACCTTCACTGTAACCCGCATCCTGCGTTCTGTCGAAAAACGTTTCGATATGGACAATTACACGACAGGTGCCAACCAAATGCAAATCGAGGAGGTTCCACATGTCTAATACCATCCTGGAAATCAAGAATCTGAAAAAATCCTACGGTCAAAACCAAGTCCTCAAGGACATTTCAGTAACCGTTGAAAAAGGCGAGGTTATCTCCATTATCGGCTCTTCCGGTTCTGGAAAATCAACCTTCCTCCGTTCTATCAACCTCTTGGAAACACCGACGGAAGGCACCATCCTCTACCACGGTCAAGACGTTTTGGTCAAGGGCTATGACCTGACCACCTACCGTGAGAAATTAGGCATGGTTTTCCAATCCTTTAATCTCTTCAACAACCTCAATGTTTTGGAAAATGCTATCGTGGCCCAAACGACCGTTCTCAAACGTGACCGCGCTGAAGCAGAGAAAATTGCCAAAGCCAACCTCAACAAGGTCGGCATGACTGAGCAATACTGGGCCGCTAAACCAAGCCAGCTCTCTGGTGGACAAAAGCAACGGGTAGCCATTGCACGCGCCCTGTCAGTCGATCCAGAAGTTATTCTCTTCGACGAACCAACTTCTGCCCTTGACCCAGAAATGGTGGGTGAAGTTCTCAAAACCATGAAAGAATTGGCCGAGTCTGGCTTGACCATGGTCATCGTGACCCACGAAATGGAATTTGCCCGCGACGTTTCAGACCGTGTCATCTTCATGGACAAGGGCGTCATCGCCGAAGAAGGCACACCTCAACAAATCTTCGAAAATCCAAAAGAAGAGCGAACCAAAGAATTCTTGAAACGTTTCCTCGGTTAAACCTTTATACCAGCTCTAGCTGGTATTTTTTTTTTGGGCTCTATACACTTCAAAAGCAAACCAGGCCCCTGTTGCCACAGAATGAAGCCTGGGAGTCACTGCCTTCAGGACACATCTTGTTGGCCCCCTTTTTCCATCCTACTCTATTCCCCCGATTGCGGTGTTATACTCAACTAAAATCAAAAAGAAAAGGCGCTAGGACTGAGGCAACAGTTCTAGCACCTAAACTTTAAAAATTTCAATTACAGTATAGTACAGGTAGTGATTTTTTGCACTTTTTTACTGTTTTCCAAATAGAAAAGAGAGGCATAGACCTCTCTTTCTTGTTTTTCTAGGTAAGTTTACCTAGATTAGTTTTCAAATTTTTTGTGGTTTTTGTCGTAAAAATCAATCAAGCCCAAAGCTGTCGCGAATGAGATGTTGTCGATTTTTGCACGTCCTTGTGCAAGAGCGATAACTGACATTTCACGAGCGTTGGTCTCTTTACTGATACGGTAACCAGTGATTTTCTTTTCACGTACCCAGTTTACAACTGCGGCAACTTTTTCGTAACTAGTCATGAGAAACCCCTTTCCTTTTTATTCGTGCAATTAAGTATAATACAGCTATGCTCATTTTGTCAAGTAAAGTATTCGGTTTTTACCAATTATTTGACAGAAAGAGCTGACAATATTTGAGTGCGAATGTCTTCAACACCCTCCGGATTGCCCGGTAAGAAGATTGTATTATTACCTCCTTGTGCAAAATTATTTAAGGTATCCAAGTATTGGTTGGTCAACAAGATAGACATAATCTGCTCTTCTGACATGCTGACGTTGGAATCTTTCAATTCACGTATAGAATCTGCCAAACCGTCAACAATAGCCTTACGCTGTTGGGCAATACCCACACCGTGCAGGCGGTCTTTTTCAGCTTCTGCCTCTGCAGCAGTGACAATTTTTATCTTGTCTGCCTCTGCCAATTCTTGGGCCGCAACCCGTTTCCGCTGGGCTGCGTTGATTTCGTTCATGGATTGCTTAACCTCTGCATCTGGCTCAACCTTGGTAATCAGGGTCTTGACAATGACGTAGCCGTAGGTGGACATCTCTTCTGCCACCTGCTTCTGCACTTCCAGGGCGATCTCATCTTTTTTCTCAAACAATTCATCCAGAGTCAATTTAGGCACAGATGAGCGCAGGGCATCCTCAATATAGGACTTGATTTGAGCCTCTGGGTGCATGAGCTTGTAGTAGGCATCTGTGACGTTATTTTCATTGACCCGGTATTGGGTCGCCACATTCATGGTCACAAATACGTTATCCTGGGTCTTTGTCTCAACCACGATTTCACTTTGCAACATCCGAAGCTGAATACGAGCTGCAATGACATCCACACCGAAAGGAATTTTAAAGTTAATCCCTGAGGTAGACGTTTTTTGGTACTTACCAAACCGCTCGACAATAGCCACCGTCTGCTGCTTGACCACATAGAGGCCAGAAATAATCAAAATCAAGGCCAGAAGCAGGACGAATAAGAGAGTAAACATAAACAATATAGGTGCCATAATAACCTCCTAAGCTAACATCTTACACCAACATTTTATAGAGTGAGTCATTTTCGTGCAAATTAATATATTGTGGGTCAAAATCTTCCAAGCGCTGAATAAAGTCCGCATAGTCATTCTTATCGCCCAAAGCAATCCCGATGAGAACTGGACCTGTTCCCTTATTGGCCCGCTTGATATACTCAAACCGTGTAATATCATCATTCGGTCCGAGAATATGGTTTACAAATTCGCGCAGGGCACCCGGCCGTTGGGGGAAATTGACGACGAAATAATGCTTGATTCCCTCGTAAATCAGAGCTCGTTCTTCCATTTCTGGCATGCGGTTGATGTCATTGTTACCACCTGAAATGATACAACAGATGGTCTGCCCCTTGATTTGGTCCTTGACAACCTCAAGTGCAGCAATAGTCGCAGCACCAGCCGGTTCAGCGACAATTCCCAATTTAGAATAAAGGTCCAAAATGGTTTCTGAAATCCAACCTTCATCAACACCAATCAGCTTGTCTACATGTTTACGAGCAACTTCGTAGGTGCTTGCACCGACTTTTTGAACAGCAATTCCGTCCGCAAACTTGTCAATTTCAGCCAGCTTAACAGGTCTTCCCTTATCAAAAGCAGCCTTCATCGAACGTGCTCCGCTAGCCTCAACACCTACAATCTTGATGCCTGGTGCCTGTTCCTTCAAATAAGCCGAAACACCTGCAATCAGACCGCCACCACCAACGGGAACCAAAATCTGATCAAAATCAATCGATTGTTCCTGGGCCTCGTCCAAGATTTCGTAGGCAACAGTCCCCTGACCTGCCTGAACATTATCATCATCAAAGGGATCGATGAAGGTTTTTCCACTTTCCTGGGTATAGTCTTGAGCAGCCTGAGCCGATTCATCAAAGGTATCACCCACCAAGCGAATATCCACAAATTCCCCACCAAAGAACTTGACCTGACCAATCTTCTGCTGCGGCGTTGTAATGGGCATGAAAATTGTAGCAGGAATCTGCATTTCCTGGCAGGTATAGGCTACTCCCTGGGCATGGTTGCCCGCTGAAGCACAGACAACCCCTCGCTCTTTTTCCGCATCCGTCAATTGGGAAATAGCGTAATAAGCCCCTCGAATCTTGAAGGAACGGACCCGCTGCTCGTTTTCCCGTTTGATATAAATATCGGCTCCATAACGCTCTGACAGGTAACGATTATAGTCTAGCGGTGTCTTAACCACCACATTTTTGAGAACAGAATAGGCCTGCTCAATGTTCTTTGCTGAAATCATATTGCACTTATTTCTTTCTATTATAAATATTGTACCAAAAATCCTGAAATAAACATAGGATTTATAATCAAAATTCACAAATATTTTTTATTCGCACATTGTCAAGTCAAGTGCAACAAGTTCATTGATAACTAGAGATCCAGAGGTTAAGCTGTCTGGGCTAGCCCA
>NZ_JBIMJP010000011.1:0-80875 GCF_043674155.1 Streptococcus sp. A23
GCCGAACACAGCAGTTAAGCCCTAGAACGCCTGAAGTAGTTGGGGGTTGCCCCCTGTTAGATACGGTAGTCGCTTAGCAAGTTGGAGAGAAATCTCCAAATGGGAGTTTAGCTCACTGGGAGAGCTGAAACAATCTAGTGATTGTTTCAGGTTGTGGATGAAGAAAGCGTAGCTTTCCACACTACAGATGCTCGACCGTTGAGTTGAATGACCAGAAGGGGAGTTTAGCTCAGCTGGGAGAGCATCTGCCTTACAAGCAGAGGGTCAGCGGTTCGATCCCGTTAACTCCCATTATATGCGGGTGTAGTTTAGTGGTAAAACTACAGCCTTCCAAGCTGTTGTCGCGAGTTCGATTCTCGTCACCCGCTTTGAACTTATTGTTCATTTTACCAAACTTAGGTTTGGGCGCGTAGCTCAGATGGTTAGAGCGCACGCCTGATAAGCGTGAGGTCGGTGGTTCGATTCCACTCGTGCCCATATATGGTCCGTTGGTCAAGGGGTTAAGACACCGCCTTTTCACGGCGGTAACACGGGTTCGAATCCCGTACGGACTATATTTTATGGAGGATTACCCAAGTCCGGCTGAAGGGAACGGTCTTGAAAACCGTCAGGCGTGTAAAAGCGTGCGTGGGTTCGAATCCCACATCCTCCTTTTTATTGTCGCGGGATGGAGCAGCTAGGTAGCTCGTCGGGCTCATAACCCGAAGGTCGTAGGTTCAAATCCTGCTCCCGCAATTTTGGCTCGGTAGCTCAGTTGGTAGAGCAATGGATTGAAGCTCCATGTGTCGGCGGTTCGATTCCGTCTCGCGCCATTAACTTAATATTTTGGAGAGATAGCGAAGAGGCTAAACGCGGCGGACTGTAAATCCGCTCCTTCGGGTTCGGGGGTTCGAATCCCTCTCTCTCCATACCTTTACGGGCATAGTTTAAAGGTAGAACTAAGGTCTCCAAAACCTTCAGTGTGGGTTCAATTCCTACTGCCCGTGTTCTATGGCGGGTGTGGTGAAGTGGTTAACACATCAGATTGTGGCTCTGACATTCGGGGGTTCGATTCCCCTCACTCGCCTATTTTAATATTGGGGTATCGCCAAGCGGTAAGGCAAGGGACTTTGACTCCCTCATGCGTTGGTTCGAATCCAGCTACCCCAGTTATAACTATATGCCGGCGTGGCGGAATTGGCAGACGCGCTGGACTCAAAATCCAGTGTCCGCAAGGACGTGCCGGTTCGACCCCGGCCGCCGGTATAGTTGTGAAAGGAACGTTGATTTGTCGACGTTCCTTTTTGTGATAGGATCGTTGTCAACTGTAGTGGGTAGACGAAAGCTATATTCTTGAGAGGACCAGCTTAATCGTAACCGCCCAATAACGGAGTATTGTTTCAGCTTCCCTATTATCCAGTATACTGTTAGAGAAAACGGAACTGGAGGATTTTTTATGTCACACCCCATCGTCCCATTGACTGTTCCCAAATCTTGTCGCTTTGAGAAGAAAGGCAGAAATTTTGTCTTTTATTCCGAGAAAATTTGTGATACTATCCCCGCTTTATTCTTTCTTGGCTCGGGGATAAACAGTCACTTCCCTGACTGTTTATCTATTCCATATGATTCCTTTCTAATGATGGTTTAGTCGCTTTTCATTATAGGTCATATGGGACTTTTTTGATACTCAAAAAGGCTCCATAATCTCCACAGGGGATTTACCAACTACAGTCTTATAGAGCTCGAAAAGCTATATTCTTGAGAGGACCAGCTTAATCTTCTCGTTTTTAATGTTTGCCGCTGTTGAAATTTCTTTTACAAAGTTTTGTTCTATTTACAATCCATATTCCCCGAATTTTCTGAAAATTTTTGGTATAATAGTAAAAAATAATCTTTAGATAGGAAATACTATGACTGCAACAAAAATGAACGCTCAAGAGATCATCCAATTTATCGCCAATGCTGAGAAGAAAACGGCTGTGAAAGTGACCTTTGAAGGTCAGTTGGTGGCAGAAGTTCCGGCAACTGTCATCAAGCTGGGCAATGTCCTCTTTGGTGACTGGAAGGATGTGGAGCCGCTTTTGGCTGGCTTGACGGAAAATGTGGATTATGTGGTGGAAAATGACGCTCGCAACTCAGCTGTGCCATTGCTTGACAAGCGCGCTATCAACGCTCGTATCGAGCCGGGGGCTATTATCCGTGACCAAGTCGCTATCGGTGATAATGCGGTCATCATGATGGGTGCCGTTATCAACATCGGTGCGGAAATCGGTGCAGGGACTATGATTGACATGGGTGCCGTTCTTGGTGGTCGTGCGACGGTCGGTAAAAATAGCCATATCGGTGCAGGTGCAGTGCTTGCAGGCGTGATTGAGCCAGCATCAGCAGACCCAGTTCACGTCGGCGATAATGTCTTGGTCGGTGCTAATGCCGTTGTCATTGAAGGCGTGCAAATCGGTAGCGGTTCCGTCGTTGCGGCAGGTGCCATCGTGACTCAAGACGTGCCTGAAAATGTGGTAGTAGCAGGTGTTCCAGCCCGCATTATCAAAGAAATCGACGCTCAAACCCAACAAAAAACAGCCTTGGAAGAGGCTCTCCGTACACTCTAAGAGGTAGTTCATGCTCGATTTAATTGCGACTAGGCGTGCCCTCCACCAAATTCCTGAAATTGGGATGGAAGAGTTCAAGACCCATGCCTATTTGATGGACGTCATTGGTCAGCTACTGGAAAATTGTGATTTTGCTCAAGTTCGGACCTGGAAAACGGGTATTTTGGTCCATCTGACAGGTTCTGCGCCGGAAAAAACCATCGGTTGGCGGACAGATATTGACGGCTTGCCTATCGTTGAGGAAACGGGGCTGGATTTCAAATCTCTCCATCCTGAACGTATGCATGCCTGTGGACATGATTTTCACATGACCATTGCCTTGGGGCTTTTGGAGAAAATGGCAGAGCAGCAACCCAAGCATAATCTGCTCTTCCTCTTTCAGCCTGCAGAGGAAAATCTGGCTGGCGGCATGCTCATATATGAGGCAGGTGCCTTTGGTGAGTGGTTGCCAGATGAATTTTATGGGCTCCATGTCCGGCCAGACCTCAAAGTTGGTCAAATGGCCACCAATCGTGCGACCCTTTTTGCGGGCACTTGCGAAGTCAAGATACGGTTTACTGGAAAAGGTGGCCACGCAGCATTTCCCCATACCGCAAATGACGCCCTTGTGGCGGCCAGCTATTTTGTGACCCAAGTCCAGTCGGTGGTTAGCCGCAATGTGGACCCGATAGAGGGGGCAGTGGTAACCTTTGGGCACATGCAGGCGGGCACGACCAATAACGTCATAGCCGAAACGGCCTTTTTGCACGGCACCATTCGGGCCTTAACGCAAGACATGAGCCTTTTAGTGCAAAAACGTGTCCGTGAGGTGGCTGAAGGTATTGCCAAATCTTTTGGTGTAGAGCTAGACATCGTGCTCAACCCAAGCGGCTATCTGCCTGTGGAAAACAATCCGAAACTAGCAGATGAATTCATGACTTACTTTGATGGTGTGGAGGGAGTTGAGATGATTGACTGCCCACCTGCCATGACGGGTGAGGACTTTGGTTATCTGCTCAACAAGGTACCGGGGGTCATGTTCTGGTTAGGAGTGGAGACGCCTTATCCCCTCCACAATCCCCGTCTCAATCCCAATGAGGCTGCTCTTCCCTTGGCTGTGGATAAGTTGAGTGGATTTTTGAAAATGAAAGTGAACTAAGGTTGGTTTTCCAGCCTTTTTTCTGAAAAGGAGAATATTCTTTGGATAAAAAAATCATTCGTAAGGAAATGTTGGCTCAATTGAAGTTCTTGTCCTCGAGTCAGCGGGAGAAGAGCAGTCAGACCATGACTGATTTGTTGGTAGAGACAGAGGCTTACAAGTCTGCAACCTCTCTTGCCACCTATCTTTCCATGCCACATGAGTGGAATACGCGTTATCTGATTGAGCAGGCACAGGCGGATGGTAAGCAGATTTTCATCCCTAAGACCTATTCACAAGGGCGGATGGATTTTGTAGAATATAATCCAAATGATTTGGTCAAGTCGGCTTTTGGTGTCTGGGAACCGGGAACTTATTCACAACCTGTGGATAAGTCTGTGATTAACTTGATTCATGTGCCCGGTTTGGCTTGGAATGAGGCCGGTTTTCGGATTGGATATGGTGGCGGATTTTATGATCGCTACCTAGCTGATTTTCATGGGCAGACGGTGTCGACTTTGGCAGATTTTCAGCTACTGGCTATTGAGCCGGAGATATTTGACCAAGCAGTAAAGGAGTTAGTGATTGTTGAGACAGATGTTTGATAGACGGTACCCTGTGACCAATGGCTTGTTGGCTGTGACGACGGCTGTATTCTTGCTCATCCAAATCTTGCGTTTTGGGCAGACGACCGCGGCCTATACGATTTTTGAATTTGGCGGTATGTATGGAGAGGCGGTACGCCAGGATCCTAGTCAGCTGTGGCGCCTGATTTCGCCGATTTTTGTTCATATCGGCTGGGAGCATTTTTTGTTTAACAGTATCACCTTGATTGGGCTGGGTTACCAGCTGGAAGGACTGTTTGGTCCGCGCCGCTTCTTTTTGCTCTATATGCTGTCGGGAATGATGGGCAATCTTTTTGTTCTCTTTTTCACTCCAGGAGTGGTCGGAGCGGGAGCGTCGACCTCCTTGTTTGGCCTCTTTGCGGCTATGGCTCTCCTGAGAAAATTTAGTCGCAGTCGCTATTTACAGGTTCTTGGGCAACGCTACATGATGCTTTTGGGGATGAACTTGTTGCTCGGGCTTTTCACACCTTCGATCTCTATGGCAGGTCATATCGGTGGCGCGGTCGGCGGTGCCCTAGTCGTCATTTTTCTTCCACCGCTTGTGGAAAAAAATCTGTTTTCTGGTAAGCAAATCTTTTACAGTTTTATTAGTTATTTAGCTATATTCATTCTCTTGTTGGGCATCTTTTATCTGGTATAAGAAAAAACTAGCGATTTGCTAGTTTTTCTTTGTTTTCTCTAATGATTTACCAAGGTCAATCAAATATTGTTTCAAATCGTCTCTGACCTGTGGGTGTTGTAGGGCGTAGTCAATGGAAGTTTTCATGAAACCAAACTTATCACCGACATCATAACGAGCGCCCTTGAATTCACGAGCGAACACGCGTTGGGTTTTGTTGAGGGTATCAATGGCATCGGTCAATTGGATTTCGTTGCCGGAACCTGGTTTTTGATTTTCAAGAATTTCAAAAATTTCCGGTGTGAGAAGATAGCGACCGATAATGGCCAAGTCAGATGGAGCATCTTCAGGTTTTGGTTTTTCCACAAATGTATCGACACTGTAAAGGCCATTGACACCTTCGCCATGAGGTGCAATGACACCGTAGGCTGACACCTCTTCGTGGGGAACCGGCATAACAGCAATGGTTGAAGCATGTGTTTTTTCAAAATCGTTCATCAATTGCTTGGTCAATGGGACAGCTTTTTTATTGGTAATATCCATGAGGTCGTCACCCAACATGACAACGAAAGGCTCATTGCCGACAAAGGCCTTGGCTTGCAAGACCGCATCGCCCAAGCCACGCGGATGACTCTGACGAATGAAATGCAGGCGGATACCAGTTGTTTCATCGACCAGTTTGAGCAATTCATTCTTACCTTTTTCTTTTAAGTTGTATTCCAATTCAAAGTTTGAATCGAAGTGGTCCTCAATAGAACGTTTTGATTTACCAGTAACCACCAAAATGTCTTCAATGCCAGATGCAAGGGCTTCTTCAACGATAAATTGGATGGTCGGCTTGTCTACGATTGGCAACATTTCTTTAGCGAGAGCCTTTGTTGCAGGCAAGAAACGTGTTCCTAAACCAGCAGCAGGGATGACGGCTTTTCTAACTTTTTTCATACATTTTTCCTTTGTATTTATTGATGATTAACAATTTTATTAGTGCCATTCATTTTCATGACGGAATTCGCCGGACATGATTTCTTGGATGGCATCTTTGATTTGGGCACCCTGGTAGATGACCTTGTAAATGGCTTGGGTAATTGGCATGTAGACCCCGAGTTCTTGGGCCAATTCGTAGGCAGCCTTGGTCGTGGAAATTCCTTCGATGACCATGCCCATATTGGTTTCGATGTCTTCCAGTTTCTCGCCCTTACCAAGCAGGTCTCCAGCCCGCCAGTTGCGGGAATGAACTGATGTACCGGTGACAATCAAATCACCGACGCCAGACAGTCCACTGTATGTCAAGGGATTGGCACCCATGGCGACACCGAGGCGAGTGATTTCTGTCAAGCCACGAGCGATGATAGCAGCCTTGGCATTGTCACCATAGCCCAGACCATGCAAGGCCCCGGCTCCGACTGCGATAATATTTTTAAGAGCGCCAGCTGTTTCTACACCGATTACGTCGTTGTTAGTATAGAGACGGAAGTAGCGATTGCTGAAGAGATTTTGGACATAGGTTGCAGTTTCCAAATCTTTAGATGCGGCAGAAATCAAGGTCAAGTCGCGGACGATGGTTTCTTCAGCGTGGCTAGGACCGGAGACAACAACGACTTCTGAACGCAAGTCAGCAGGAATTTCTTCTTCCAAGACTTCTGACAAACGTTTATGAGTTTCTGGCTCAAGGCCCTTAGATGCGTGCATGACCACGACCTTGTGCTTGAGGGTCTCGGCAACCTGCTTGGCTACCAGACGGGTAACTTTTGTCGGAACAACGAAGAGTACAGCGTCGACCCCATCTAGCGTTTCAGCCAAATCCTTGTAGGCAACAATCTTCTCGTCTAGAACAATGTCCCTGAAATAGCGCGTGTTAGTATGTTTTTCATTGATTTCATCAATCTGCTCCGGGATATTTCCCCAGATACGGACACTATGCCCGTTATCATTGAGCACCTGAGCTAGGGCTGTTCCCCATGAGCCAGGTCCCAAGATAGCAATGGTTTGCTTTTCCATAATGCTTCCTCTGAATTCATGTTTTTACCATTATATCATATATAAAATTTTTTTGAAAATAGCAGAGCGAAAAAGGCGGCTTGCAGGAAAAGGACAGGTCGGTTTTTACAAAATGAAAAAATCTATGAAAACAAAGAAAATGTTTCATTTTGCTTGACAATAGTTCTCTAGAAAACTATAATGGTTCTCATGGTCATTAATTAACAATGAAAGGAGTTTCGATGGGAGATTTTTTAGCAGAATTTCGTTCCCTACTCAATCAGGTGGAACAGATTGGTGACAAGATTGCCAAGGAACATGGTGTAGAGCATCTCGCTGGTCCTCAGGGATGGGCCTTGCTTTATCTAGCTAAGTGTTCTGACAAGGAAGTCTTTGTTAAGGACATTGAAAAAGAAATGAAAATTTCTAAATCAGTTGCTAGTAATCTGGTCAAACGAATGGAGAAAAATGATTTTATTCAAGTCATTCCATCCAAGCAGGATAAGCGCTACAAGCAGATTATCCTGACGGCGAATGGGCAGGAAAAAGTTAGTCGCCTAGATGACTTCCATCAGGAACTGCACCAATCATTGTTTAATAAGATTACAAAAGAAGATTTTCAATTGGTGGAGCAGTGGGCCCATCAATTAACTGAAAATATTAAGGAATATAAGGAGAAGCACAATGTTTAAAGAAGCGATACTGCGTTATAAGTGGTATGCCTTGGCCTCGGTTTTATTAACTGCAACGGTCGTGACAACTGCTCTGCTACAGCCGAGCTACTTGAAGGATGTCTTGACAGCTGTCTTGACCAACGATAAGACAGAGATTGTTGAAGTCGGTAAACTCTTGCTGGTTATTGCTGGGATTGGACTTTTGGCTGGTTTAGCTAATACTATCGTGGCAGCGAAGATTTCCCAAGGGGTTTCGGCGGATATCCGCGAAAAAACTTTTAGGAAAATCCAAAGTTTTTCTTATGCAAATGTGGAAGAGTTTAATGCGGGGAATTTGGTCGTTCGGATGACCAATGATGTCACTCAGATTCAAAACCTGGTTATGATGCTCTTTACCATCCTCATGCGGGTTCCTATGTTGTTTGTCGGGGCCTTCATCATGGCGGTTCGGACCTTGCCTGAATTGTGGTGGGTCATCGTTCTGATGGTTATTTTGATCATGGCGATTATGGCTGTGGTTATGGGGGTTATGGGTCCACGATTTGGGAAATTCCAGACACTGATGGACCGCATGAACGGCATTGCCAAGGAAAATCTGCGCGGTATCCGTGTGGTCAAGTCCTTTGTACAGGAAAAAAATCAATACGACAAGTTCAAGTCTGTGTCTAATGAACTCTTGGACCTCAACCTCTTTATCGGTTATGGTTTTTCAATCCTGCAACCCTTGATGATGTTTATTTCTTTCATGGCTATTTTCTTGTCCCTCTACCTGGTATCTGGGATGGTGGATACGAATTTTGAGGCGATTGGTGGCTTTACTTCCTTCATGAGCTACCTTATGCAGATTATGTTTGCTATTATCATGGCCTCTTTCATGGGCATGCAGGCATCTCGCGCAGCTATTTCCATCAAACGGATCAGCGAGGTCTTGGATACGGAGCCTGCTATGACCTTCAAGGATGTGGCGGATGAAGAATTGACTGGTAAGATTGTCTTTGACAATGTCAGCTTTACCTATCCGCATGACACGGAGCCGACTCTGAAAAATATTTCCTTTGAGATTGAGCCAGGCCAAATGGTCGGTGTGGTTGGAGCGACGGGCGCTGGTAAATCAACGCTTGCCCAACTCATTCCGCGTCTCTTTGACCCGCAGGAGGGAACGGTATCTATCGGGGGTCGTGACTTGAAAGAAGTCAATCAAAATACTCTTCGTAACACGGTTTCTATCGTCTTGCAGAAGGCCATTCTCTTCTCGGGTACTATTGCAGACAACCTGCGTCAGGGCGCGCCTGGGGCGGACTTGACACGCTTGGAGCGGGCCGCAGGTATTGCCCAGGCAAAGGAATTTATCGACCGTTTGGATGATAACTATGAAAGCCAGGTCGAGGAGCGGGGAAATAACTTCTCCGGTGGTCAGAAGCAACGGATGTCTATTGCCCGTGGTGTGATTTCTGAGCCAAAAGTCTTGGTACTAGATGATTCGACTTCAGCCCTTGATGCCAAGTCTGAGAAATTGGTACAAGAGGCCCTCAATCATGATTTGAAGGGGACAACGACGGTTATCGTTGCCCAGAAGATTTCTTCTGTTGTCAAAGCTGATAAGATTTTGGTACTTGATGAAGGTCATCTGATCGGCCAAGGTACCCACGCCGAGCTGGTAGCTACGAACGATGTCTACCGTGAAATCTACGAAACGCAGAAAGGGAGAGAAGAATAAATGAAGACTTTACGTTTCTTTTGGTTTTATTTTAAACGTTATAAACTGTCCTTTGCTATGATTTTTGTGGCTATTGTTGCGGCGACTTATTTGCAGGTGAAGACACCGGTTTTACTGGGGAATGCCATTACAGAATTGGGAAAAATTGGTCAGGCTTATTTTGCGGCGAAGCAAATGGGACAGACTGGTTTTAAGCCGGACATAGCTGATTTTAACGGGGTTATGCTCAACCTTCTCATGGCCTATGTGGTGACAGTTGTGTCGACCTTGATTTACACGCTCTTGTTCACTCGGATTGTGGCGCATTCGACCAACCGTATGCGTAAGGGACTTTTCGGTAAGCTGGAGCGTTTGACGGTTGCCTTTTTCGATAAGCATAAGGATGGAGATATTCTGTCACGCTTTACATCGGATTTGGACAATATTCAAAATGCCTTTAACCAGTCGCTGACCCAGGTTGTGACCAATATTGCCCTCTATATCGGTATGGTCTGGATGATGTTCCGTCAGGATGTCCGTCTGGCCTTGGTGACCGTTGCATCAACACCGATTGCCCTACTTGCTTTGGTGATTATTATCCGTCTGTCTCGTAAATACACGGATTTGCAGCAGGCAGCCGTTTCTAAGCTCAATGCCTATATGGACGAGAAAATTTCTGGTCAGAAGGCCATTATCGTCCAAGGGGTGCAGGAAGAAACGATCGATGGCTTTATGGAGCTCAATGAAGAAGTGCGTCGGACGACCTTCAAAGGGCGTCTCTTCAGTGGGGTGCTTTTCCCCTTCATGAACGGGATGAGCCTGGTTAATACGGCCATCGTTATCTTTGCAGGCTCCAGCATAGTACTCAATGATTCTTCCTTGGAAACAGCAGCAGCTCTTGGTTTGGTGGTGATTTTTGTTCAGTATTCGCAACAATACTACCAGCCAATCATGCAGATTGCAGCCAGCTGGGCGGAGTTGCAACTGGCTTTCACGGGTGCTCACCGTATCCAGGAAATGTTTGACGAACCTGAAGAAGTTCGCCCTGAAAATGCACCGCATTTCACCGAACTCAAAGAAGGAGTGGAAATCAAGAACATTGACTTTGGCTACCTGCCAGGTCAGAAGGTTTTGGACAAGGTGACTATCTCTGCTCCTAAGGGCAAAATGGTGGCGGTCGTTGGGCCGACGGGATCTGGTAAGACTACCATTATGAACCTGATTAACCGTTTCTACGATGTCAATGGGGGTAGCGTGGCATTTGACGGTCGCGATATCCGTGAATACGACTTGGATAGTCTGCGTGATAAGGTTGGTATCGTCTTGCAGGAATCTGTCCTCTTCTCTGGTACCATTGCGGACAATATTCGCTTTGGCGATGAGACTATTTCGCAGGAAATGGTGGAAACAGCGGCGCGTGCCACCCATATCCACGACTTTATCATGAGTCTGCCAGAGGGCTATGAGACATATGTGACTGATGATGAAAATGTCTTTTCAACTGGTCAGAAACAGCTGATTTCCATTGCCCGTACCCTTTTGACAGACCCTCAAGTCCTGATTTTGGACGAAGCAACCTCAAACGTGGACACGGTAACGGAAGCCAAAATTCAAAAGGCTATGGAGGCCATT
The DNA here is from genome assembly GCF_043674155.1 of Streptococcus sp. A23. NCBI lineage: Bacteria > Bacillati > Bacillota > Bacilli > Lactobacillales > Streptococcaceae > Streptococcus > Streptococcus sp. A23. Next base: position 10,930 of record NZ_JBIMJP010000011.1, read on the forward strand.
ATCGCAGGACGGACCAGCTTCGTCATTGCCCACCGCCTCAAGACTATCTTGAATGCGGATGAAATCATCGTCCTCAAAGACGGTAAGGTCATCGAGCAGGGCAACCACAGCCAACTTCTCAAACTCAACGGCTTCTACGCCGAACTCTACCACAACCAGTTTGTGTTTGAATAAAGTTGAAAACCCCAGCCACTAGGTTGGAGTTTTGCTTTACCCTGTATTTCCTGTATAATAGACCTATGAAAAGACAGAGTGTTCGAGTTGAACTGTTTCCCCTAAAAAAAGAAGAAATCCTTGCCTACTTAGATGACAAGGGTGTTTTAGTGAATGACTATTTCAAGACCTACCTAGCTCATCCTGCTTATCAAGAAGTGGTGGAGAAACAGAAGTGTTTAGTTGAGATTGTCAGCCTAGCCGACATGGGATTTGATAGGGAAGCAACTGCTCCTCAGATAGAGGAGAGAGCCGTGGAGATGGGTTATCAACTACCACCAGCTCATCTGGGAGTTTATCTTCGGTTGGCTTTGTTGGAACAGGAAGTTAGTCAAGATGCCATACTCTCCCAAGGAAAATCACCAGATGGAGCCATTTGCCTGCTGTCGCCTCAGTTGGAGAAAGAGTTTAACTTCCCCCGTAGTGTCTATCTTCGCAAGGTTGACCAAGACTTGTGGCTACGTGCAGCCCGCTTTGATGACGAGTATGCTTTCCCCTTAACAACACTTTTTGCATTTGTGACGAAAAATGCGAATGAATACAATGAATAAAAAGAAGAAAATGATGTAAGGAGTTCTTATGAAAATCCGTGGTTTTGAACTGGTCAGCCAGTTTACTGATGAAAATTTATTGCCAAAACGTGAGACGGCCCACGCAGCAGGCTACGACCTGAAGGCTGCAGAAACCGTCAGCTTGGAGCCAGGCGAGATTAAGCTGGTGCCAACGGGTGTCAAGGCCTATATGCAGGCCAACGAGGTTCTCTATCTTTATGACCGCTCGTCCAATCCTCGCAAGAAAGGCTTGGTCCTGATTAACTCGGTTGGGGTTATTGACGGCGACTACTACGGCAATCCAGCCAATGAAGGTCATATCTTTGCCCAGATGCGAAACATCACAGAAGAAACCGTTGTGGTGGAAGCTGGCGAACGCATTGTGCAAGCCGTTTTTGCCCCCTTCCTACTAGCAGATGGCGACCAGGCCGACGGTGTGCGGACAGGTGGATTTGGGAGTACGGGGAAATAGGAGGAGATTACCATAGCTAAGAAAAAAACAACCTTCATTTGTCAGAACTGCGAGTATCATTCGCCCAAGTACCTGGGGCGCTGTCCTAACTGTGGTTCTTGGTCTAGCTTTGTTGAAGAAGTCGAAGTGGCGGAGGTCAAAAATGCCCGCGTCAGCCTGACTGGTGAGAAAACCCGACCAATGAAGCTCAATGAAGTTTCGTCTATTCAAGTCGCTCGCACCAAGACCAATATGGAAGAGTTCAACCGCGTCCTCGGTGGCGGCGTGGTGCCGGGCAGTCTAGTTCTCATTGGAGGCGATCCAGGGATTGGCAAGTCCACCCTGCTCTTGCAGGTTTCGACCCAGCTTTCCACCATCGGCACCGTTCTCTATGTATCGGGGGAAGAGTCTGCCCAGCAGATTAAGCTCCGTGCCGAGCGTTTGGGCGACATTGACAGCGAGTTCTATCTCTATGCGGAGACCAATATGCAGAGCATTCGGACCGAGATTGAGAAAATCAAGCCAGATTTCCTGATTATCGACTCTATTCAGACCATTATGAGCCCTGACATCTCCAGCGTGCAAGGTTCTGTCAGTCAGGTCCGTGAAGTGACCAATGAGCTTATGCAGATTGCCAAGACCAACAATATTGCAACATTTATAGTCGGCCACATGACCAAGGAAGGGACCCTGGCTGGACCGCGGACCTTGGAGCACATGGTAGACACCGTTCTCTATTTTGAGGGCGAGCGGCAACACACCTTTCGTATCTTGCGGGCGGTCAAAAACCGTTTTGGCTCTACCAATGAGATCGGCATTTTTGAAATGCAGTCGCAGGGCTTGGTCGAAGTTCTCAATCCAAGTGAGGTCTTTCTGGAAGAGCGTTTGGACGGGGCGACAGGCTCTGCTATTGTCGTGACCATGGAGGGCACCCGCCCTATCCTTGCCGAAGTGCAGGCCCTGGTGACTCCGACCATGTTTGGCAATGCCAAGCGGACCACGACAGGACTGGATTTCAACCGTGCCAGCTTGATTATGGCGGTTTTGGAAAAACGGGCAGGCCTGCTCCTCCAAAACCAAGATGCCTACCTTAAGTCAGCAGGCGGTGTCAAACTGGATGAGCCAGCCATTGACCTAGCGGTCGCAGTTGCTCTTGCCTCCAGTTACAAGGACAAGCCAACCAACCCACAAGAGTGCTTTATAGGCGAAATTGGCCTGACAGGTGAAATCCGCCGCGTCAATCGGATTGAACAACGGATTAACGAAGCCGCCAAATTGGGCTTTACCAAGGTCTATGCCCCTAAAAATTCCCTGACAGGAATCAAGGTACCAAAGGAAATCACGGTTATCGGTGTGACAACCATTGGCGAAGTCCTGCAGAAGGTGTTTGGGTGATATAGGCGTATGACCTGTATCAATCAATATGATAAGAATTAGTATTATAGAAGAGTTTGGCGTTTTCCAAACTCTTTTAATCTTTACTATCTGACAAATTTAGCTGGTATTATGTTTATTAGTTATTCTTGAGCCCAGTCTGAATTTGATTTCAAGAGAAGTAAATTGGGCTCAAATTGGGTAGAAATTATTTTTGAAAGGGTTTACAATGTTGTTAAGGAGGAACTTATGATTGATAATCGTACACTTGCAATCCTCATGGAATTATTTGCTACTAGTCAAATGAACCTATATGAATTAAGTATTCAGACGGGAATCGACAAAGGCACACTTCAATCCAGTATCGAAATTGTCAATCAGTTATTAAAAGAGCAGTCATTAGACTCTATAGATTTTAATGAGGAATACTATAGTGTTCCAGACTCGTTATTAAAGAGTAAGGATCAAATATTTCAGTTGTTTAGCAATAGGCAAATCTATTTATCTCAGGAACAGCGCCAACTAGTTATTTATCTCTATACTTTTATTCGAAAAGATTTTGTATCCAGCTTTTTATCTTGTCGCCTTCTCACCTGACTTGGCTTGAAAAATTCCTTGAATTATGGGACACTAGGTCTATGGATAGAATACGTCGTGAATTTCAAAAGGTTTATTATAATCTGGATAAAATCCTGCTCTTGTTTTTTGTCTCCTTTACTGTTATGGAGTTTGTATGGATTCCGCTCAATTCCTGGTTGGCAGAATTTCTTCTGTCGCTGACAGGCCATGCCTACCTATCTCCAACAAATGTCCTCCAAGTCCTATCTAGCAATCTTTTTGTTACTGTTCTTTTTGCTCTGCTGATCATTCTAAATATCTTGGTTGCCTATCTGGAAATTGCCCTCATCTTTACTGGGGTTAGGCAGTTGTTGGACAATCGGGTCAAGCATTTGAGAGATTATATTAAGGATGTTGGACGGGATATGGTGGGGATTATCAGCCATACCAGTCTCCCTAAAATTAGCTTTCTCCTATGCTATGCAACGGTGTTATTGCCCTTTTTGCGTAGGATTTTGAATATTTATTATTTTAATAAGCTAGTCATTCCTCAGTTTGTGCTGGATTACCTTGAAAAGAACAATCTTGTAGCCTTAGTGATTGCTCTAAGTTTGTTGGTCTTTTCTTGGTTATCTGCTAGGCTCATGTATGCTATACCTAAGATTTATTTTGAACACCGTGGGGTCAAGGAATCAGTAGCTCATTCCTGGCATCAAACCCGGGGGTGGCAGCAGTTGGCATCCTACGCCCGCCTCTTGTGGACAATGACCTTGCCTGGTCTGGTTATACTTGGTGTTGGGCTCACCCTCTATCTGTTCCAGCTTTTGGTGGACAAGACTCTGCCTTCCCTGGCCTATCCCCTGGCCTTGCTGAGCTTCATCTTCTTCAGACTGACCTACTATGGGGCTATTGCCATGTTTATGACCAAGTTTGTGACTCTCTTGACTGGTCAGCATTTACCAAGCTACCGACGAAAGCGCCTGCGTCACCGCCTCCGTTTGCTGATTGTGGTAAGCTCTGCCTTACTCTTTGGTTTAGACGGGGCTCTCAGCCTTTATTATCCCTTTGAAAGCCTGCCAGTGACCATTTCTCACCGAGGTGTGGATGATGAAAATGGTGTCCAAAATACCCTTGAATCTCTGGAGTTAACTGCCCAGCTCAGGCCGGATTTTGTGGAGATGGACATTCAGGAGACCAAAGACGGTCAGTTTGTCGTCATGCATGATACGAATTTGTTGGCCTTGACGGGAAATACCGGAGGTACGCACGATTATAGCTTGCAGGAGTTGACCTCCATGACCGCCTCGGAAAACGGTCAGTCTGCACCAGTTCCGTCCTTCGATGCCTATCTGGATAAGGCAGACCAATTGGGTCAGAAACTCCTGGTCGAAATCAAGGAGACCAAGCAAGATAGTCCTGATTTAGCTAAGAATTTTGTCAAAAAATATGGAAAACGCCTCTTGGCCAAGGGGCATCAGTTTCATTCGCTAGATTATCAGATCATTGTAGAAATCGAGAAGGTTCTGCCCCAGCTAAAAACCTATCTGATTTTGCCCTTTAACAGTATCTATCCTCAGACAGTAGCGGATGGCTACACCATGGAATATACTTCTCTGGACCAAAATTTCATGATGAAGTCTTGGTTACGCGGCAAGTCGGTCTATGTCTGGACGCCCAATGATGAGGACGAAATGACACGAATGGCTATGCTTCAGGTGGATGGGATTATCACCGACCAGCTTGAGAGCTTGCAGAGGGTTGAAGACAGTCTGCGGTCAACCACTCGCTATGCAGATTTGTTCCTCTTGCAGGTCGAGTCATTGTTATATGGATTGTAAAAAACGTGAGTTCGGATGGAACCCACGTTTTTAATGTGAAATGGGAAGGAATTCCCATCGAAAGCAAGTTTTGAGAGCTTCATACTAGCCTAGGAGTTGTGCCATTCTTCTCTGAGAATGCCGTATTTGACAGAGTCATAGTAGTATCCCTGCCAGTAGCGAACCTTGCGAATCTGTCCTTCTTTTCGCATGCCAATCTTTTCAGCTACCCGCATCATGCCAGGATTACCAGACCAGGTGGTCAGTCCGATGTGTTCCAGTTCTGGCATGCTTGTGAAAATCTGACGAATCCATTTCTGGAGGGCTAGGGTTGCGAATCCTTTTCCCCATTGGTTCTCATTATAGATTTCGATACCAACTTCTAGCCAGCGTGTGGCTTGATTTTCCCAATAATAACTAACAATTCCGATTGGCTCTCCATCTACCAAGATGCCTCGAACTTCTTCTGTTTGGAACCAAGGATAGCGCGGTGATTCTTGGAAATTGGTGAAGTCTTTATAAGCCTGATAGTCATCGAAATAGGGTGCTGCGAATTCTTTCCAGTAGGGTTTTTCGTCAGAGAAGCCTATTTTCCAAATAGTTAGGAGTGCTTGTTCTGTAAGAGGGAGGAGTTCTAGGTTGGACATGGGAGTGTTCCTTTCTAAAACGGCAATTTCCCTGCGAAGGCACCGAGTTTCTTCTTGGTTGCCTCATCAATTTGTTCCAGCGCTGCATTAACCGCCTGAATGGTCATATCCTGCAAGGTTTCGATGTCGTCAGCGTCAACAACTTCAGGCTTGAAGTCGATGGCAACCAATTTCTTGTCGCCTGTCAAAGTTGCGGTGACCAAGTCTTGTGCAGAAGTGCCTGTAAACTGGGCTGCAGCCAGTTCAGCCTGGCTTTGCTCCATTTGCTTTTGCAATTTCTGGGCCTGTTTCATCATTTGTTGCATATTCATCATAGTGTCTTTCCTCCAAAAGTATTCTGGAAGTATTATAGCATGAAAAGTGCCGAATTGAGTAGGAAAAAAGTTAGAGAAAATTAAAATATTAACCTACTTTAAGTTGACTTTGTGGAAAAAATCGCTTATAATAAAAGAAAAAACTGGTTATAACCAGATGAAACGAGGAGGACCTATGTTCCGTTTAGCAAAAGAAGAACTTGAAAAGTTGGGTGCCCATATTACAGCGGGTGAGATTTTCCAACAGCCTGGACTCTGGCGCGAGGCCTACCAGCTCTATCTCGATAAGCTTGAAGTCATAGAGCGCTTTGTGGCTAACATCAAGGAGAAACATGATTTTGTCCATGTCATTTTGACGGGGGCAGGGACATCTGACTTCGTTGGTCAGAGCATCGCCAACTACCTCAATAATGTCAATGACTTGAAACGCATTCGCTTCTCAGCCATTGGTACGGTAGAATTGGTTGGTCGTCCGCATGATTATCTTCAGGCTGATGTACCGACTATCCTGGTATCCTTTGCCCGTTCTGGAAATTCTCCAGAGAGTGTGGCAGCGGTGGAAATTGCCAAGACACTGGTTGACACCCTTTACCAAGTAACGATTACCTGTGCACCTGAAGGGAAATTGGCTCAAGCGGCAGAGGGAGATGCAGACAATCTCTTGCTCTTGCAACCAGCCGGCTCCAACGATAAGGGCTTTGCCATGACAGGTTCTTACAGCTGTATGTCCTTGACGGCCCTGCTTGTCTTCTCGCCAGCTAGCCAAGAAGAAAAAGCTGCATGGGTCGACACCATAGCTCGCCTTGGCCAGGATGTCTTGGACCGTGAGGACTTCATCCAAGGGATTATTGATCTGGATTTTGAGCGCGTGATTTACCTGGGAGCAGGCGGTTTCTACGGGGTTGCCCACGAGGCTCAGCTGAAGATTTTGGAATTGACCGCTGGTAAGATTGCGACCATGTACGAGTCTCCGCTCGGTTTCCGTCATGGACCAAAATCCTTTATCAACGACAAGACCTTGATTTTCCAATTTGTCTCAAATGATGCTTATACACGTCAGTACGATGTGGACCTCTTGAATGAGGTGCATGGGGACGCAATAGCAGAGCGAATTGTTGCCCTTTCTGCATCGAAATTGGAAGGCACTGAGGCACCAAATTTCGTCCTCGCAGAAGGCGGAGCAGAGCTACCAGACGTCTTCTTGACCTTCCCTTACATCATCTTTGCACAGACAGTGTCTATCATGGCAGCCATCAAGTGTAAGAACTTACCAGATACACCATCCCCAACAGGCACCGTAAACCGTGTAGTGCAAGGTGTGATTATTCATCCTTTAGAAAAATAGGCAGTAAAAAAAACGAGTTGCAGGTGCAGCTCGTTTTCTTTTCTTGCAATCGGAGGAAAATTTAGTTAGACTAAATTAGTAACCGCTTTCAATTTTGCCCTGGAAGGAGAAGAAATGGACAGATACTATCGTTTACTCAAGGAAAAGTTTCCAACTAAATCAGCCGTTATGACAGAGCTCATCAATTTAGAAGCTATTCAGCATCTCCCTAAGGGGACTGAATATTTCGTCAGTGATTTGCATGGTGAATTTGAGGCATTTGACTATTTGTTGAGAAGTGGAGCAGGTCTTATAAAACATAAGATCAATGATTGTTTTGCGGCGGAACAAAATGATAAAAGGGTATTGGAGGAACTCGCCTTATATATTCTGTATCCAAAAGAAAAGATGGAGAGGGATGTGAGCCAGTTCGGCGAAAGTGGTCTAGAGACTCGTCTGTTAGCTATCCTTCCTTTGATGTTGGAATTTACCCGATTTTTAGGTGAAAAATACAGTCGTTCCAAAGTTAGAAAGGCAATGCCAAAAGAATTTGCTTATATTATCGAAGAATTGCTGACAGAGAGTGAAAATAGGGCTGCAAAGCAAAAATATGTTACCGCTATTTTAGCCAAAGTTGCTCAATTAGATCAATTGGAAGAGTTAGTAGGGGCCTTATCAATGTTGATTCAGCGACTCAATGTGGACCATTTACATGTGGTTGGGGACATCTATGATCGTGGTAAAGATCCTGATCGAATATTAGATACCCTTCTCCAACATCAATCGGTTGATATTCAGTGGGGTAATCATGACATAACTTGGATGGGGGCAATTTCGGGCTCACTTGTCTGTTTAGTTAATGTGATTCGGATTGCTGCTCGCTATAATAATTTAGAATTATTGGAAGAACGATACGGGATTAACTTGCGTCCCTTAGTCGCTTATAGTCAAAAATATTTTTCTTATCAACAAGCTTTTGAACCAGTTTTAGATGGGGAAGTATTAAGTCAAGCAGAGTCAGTCGTATTAAATCAATTGCAGCAGGCAACAGCACTATTGCAATTTAAATTGGAAGAACAGTTAATCAAACGTAGACCAGAGTTTAAATTGAACCATCGAAGACTCTTGAGTCAGGTAGATTTTGTTACGAATACCATTTGTTTGAACGGAGTAGAGTATCCATTGGATGGTCTAACCACAGAAACCATTGATCAAAAAGAACCAACCCAGCTCAGCTTGGAAGAAGTAGCGCTTCTGCAACAGTTAAATCACAGTTTTCAGCAGTCTGAAAAATTACGTCGCCATGTTGATTTTTTATTTGAAAAAGGTAGCATGTACCTGGTCTACAATCAGAATTTGCTCTTTCATGGCTGCCTGCCTCTTCACGAAAATGGAGATTTCAAGTCTTTGAGAATAGATGGAATAGCTTATGCAGGTAAGGACTTGCTTGATTTTTATGAAGCATCCATTAGAAGGGCCTATAAGAATCCAGAAATTCAGGATGATCGTGAGACAGACCTCTTTTGGTACCTCTGGGTGGGTGAAAGTTCCTCTTTGTTTGGAAAGAAAGCGATGACGACCTTTGAGCGATATTATATTTCTGATAAAACGACCCACTTTGAGGAGAAGAATGCCTATTATCGCTTGCGCAATCAAAAGGATATTTGCCAACTGATTTTAGAGGAGTTTGGTTTAACTGTTGACGGTCGTATTATCAATGGACATACACCAGTGCGCGAGAAAATTGGGGAAAGTCCCATAAAAGCAGATGGCCAGATGTTGGTGATTGATGGTGGCTTTGCAAAAGGCTATCAGGCCAAGACAGGATTAGCTGGCTACACATTGGTTTCCAACAGCTATGGATTACAACTTGTTGCCCACAGGCCGTTTACAGGTGTTGATACAGTCTTGGCTGGTGGAGGAGAGATTATTTCTGCTCAACGTTTAGTAGATGAGGTGCATCATCGGATATTGGTAAAGTCCACTACAATCGGTTCTAAGCTAGCTAAAGAAATTCAGGAGTTGGACTATCTTTACCAGAACTTTGAAGAATTCTAAATACAAAAACGAGTTGCAGGTGCAACTCGTTTTCTTGTCTTATGGTCTTGGGAGATGGATGGTCGAATGGTCCAAGTCAATCGAAATAGTCCAGTCACTATTATCCCGAACAGTGCATTCAAAGTCTGTCGTGTAGAGAATGAGTTCTAGCACATCGCCTTTTTTCAGCTGGTAGATAGTCGGTTGCAGCTTCCAGCTCAGGTCCATCCACTGGTCTGGCACCACTTCCTCAATTTTCATCAAGTCAGTACGGTTTTGTAGGTTCATAAAGCCCTTGGTCACCAAGCGTTGCGGCATCTCCACATAAGGCAACTCCATCAGATTTTCTTGGGCATGGTAACGGCCGTTGTCCAGGGTCAACCGCATTTTTGGCGTTGGAATCGGGGCTAGGCGTTTTTTGTTTCCCTTGTCCAATAGCTGAGCAGATAAGAGGCCTTGGGCTACACTAGAAGCTACACGGAGTTTCAGCGTGACCTGTCCATTGAGCAGGAGGTCCTCCGTTACAGGCAGTTCGATGCTGACTTGGTTGGCCTTGCCTGCATAGAGGTCTTGGTGGAAACTTGGGTAAGATTTGCCGTAGCGGTCAAAATCTTCTTGGGCATACTGATTGGAAATGGTCTGGCTTCCAGTACCTAGTGGCAAGACAGCCTCGTTTTCGCCGCCAAAGGTGTCCAAGGTCGTCCAAGTCTGCTCACCGCTGTTGTCCTGCCAGATGACCGTTGGCAGTTGGTAGTTACTCTCGTAGCCCAGCAGTTTTTGACTGAGCAGGGCGTTCATGGACTCGCGGAAGTCGATAGACTGCCAGTTGTTCATATACACGTGGGCACCGTTGTGGAAGAAGAGGTGCTTTTTGATCTGGCTTGGTAGGGCATGAAACATATTCCAGACGTGAATCGGCTTGACATTCCAGTCCTGTGAGCCGTGGGTAAAGACCACCTCACACTTGACCTTGTCAGCCTGGAGCAGATAATTGCGGTCCTGCCAGTATTGGTTGTAGTCACCGCTAGTGCGGTCCAGAGCAGCTCGTTCTGCTGCCAGTCCTTTTTCGTAGGCTTCTTTACTGCGGAGGAAGTCCCCTGCTTGCAGACTTTTAGAGTAGGTCAGGGCAGTCAAGCTGTCCAGATCCTCGCCTGGATAGCCACCAGGGCTGGTCACCAGCCCGTTTTCACGGTAGTAGTCATACCAAGAGGAGATCCCAGCTTCTGCGATGATGACTTCTAATCCGTCCACGCCAGTTGTTGCCAAGGCATTGGACATGGTACCGAGGTAAGAAAGTCCCGTCGTCGCTACCTTACCATTGGCCCAATCGGCCTTGACCTCTAACGAGCGAGTGTGGTCTGTGTAGGCCTTAGTGCGACCGTTCAGCCAGTCAATCACCGCTTTGTAGCCCTCAACCTGCTGGTAGTCGCCAGATGTCATGTAGCCAGTCGAGCCCAACGTGCCGATACCAGACACATGGAGGCTGGCGAAACCACGAGCAAGGAAGTAATCATTGAGGGAGTAAGAAGTGATGTGGCCCAGTTTTTCGGTGGCAGGGCTGACAGGCAGGTCCCGCTGGTCTAGCTCAAGGGTCTTGTAGCTTGGCGTGCCCACCTCAATTTTGCCGGGAGTCTTTTTAGCCAGCTCCGTTTCCATTTTGTGAAGAGCCTTATCGCTTGCGACATCATTGGTTCCTTGGTGATAAGGGCTATTGGTAATGATAGCGGGAATGCCCCCCTCGTGGTGAGGACGTAAAATAGAAACCTTGACAATGTCCGTCTGCCCAGTTCCTGCTGTGTCCACAGGCGTTTCGACATAGACGACCTCGCGAATTAGATTCTTGGTCGAGAAGGTCGCAAGGGCTTTGCCATTGAAGAAATGATACGCATTATCTTCAGGAATCAAATCATCCGCTACCAGCTGGTCAATCAAGGTATTGCCTGACTTGGTGCGCGCATTGAGCAGCTGATAGAGATTTTCAATGATGTCGCCAAAGACAATTGGGAAATTGGTTTTCTCGGCAAAAGCTGCAACATCAGTATAGTCAAAGTTTGGCACAAAGCCCAGCAATTGAAAGGCTACTTGGTAGAAAACTTCCGCAGTGACTTGGCGGTCCGACTGAAAGAAGGTCAAGAGGTCTGTCTCCCAGTCTGCAATCATATTGGACAGGGCAAAGTCTGTGTTGGTTGTCAGAAAATGACAGGTTCTTACAAAAATTTCCAGGATTTCTTTTATTTCTGCTTGACTATCGACCGCAAAGCCGATAGAATGGAGTTCGTTTACAATGGTTTCCCGATTTTGTGGGATGTATGAGAATTGATTAAAACGCATAGGAGCTCCTTATTTTCTGAAATTATCTACCTTCCATTATAGCGGAAAAGGGGCAAATTTGTCTAAGAATAGTTAGAAATTCTGTAAGGAAAAATGTCGAAATCTACAGGAAATCATTTGTAAAACTAAGTAAAATTCTATATAATATCTAGGAATGATATTAGGAGGGAAATGATTGTGTTAAGGGAAAATCAAGCCGTAGTACCTGTGCTGCGGGTCAATAATAGAAGTGTTAATCAAGCCTTCCTAGAAGATAATTTGGGGATGAAAACCAAGCTGGAAGACGGCCCATTTGCGGAATTTGCTGGTCATCAAGACAGCGAGATTAGGCTGGTTTTGCAGGAATCGCCAGGCAATCGTAGCCGGGCTGTTCGTGGACTGAAGAAGCTCAATAAAATCATTATCAAGGTCGAGAAGGTTCACGAAATTGAGGCTCTGTTGGCTAATGGAACGGTTTATAGCAAGCTCTACAAGGGACACAATGGCTATGGTTTTGAGGCAGTATCGCCTGAGGGAGATACTTTTTTGCTCCACAGTGAGGCAAGCATCGATGATTTAACAGCTATTCTGCCACCAGTTCCTTTTAAGGGGGATGCTGATTTCGCTGGTTTAAGTCATTTTGAGGTGGAGTCTGTTTGGATTAACAGCCCTCATCCAGTAGTTAGCCAGGATTTTTATGAGACTATCTTGCCCAACCAGGTCTTTTTGCGTTTTGTTGGGGCAGAGGGTGAAGATTTACTGACACCAGCAGAAGAGATCTGGGACTTGGACAGCCTCCGTTTTGCGGTAGAGAGTGATTATGATTGGTCTGATTTGGAGAGCAAGCTGGACGTTCCATTTTTCAAAGACAAGAAAGCGACCTTTATCCAAACAACAGACCCAAGCGGTATTGAATTGTGGTTTGAAAAATGAGAAAAACAATCTTAGACAAGATTTCAGAGCAGATTGCGACAGGAGTCTATCCTGGTGCCAGTCTGGCTCTTTTTTCTAAGGGTCAGTGGCAGGAGTACTATCTGGGGACCCAGGATGGTCAGACACCAGTTGAGGCGGGTTTGACCTATGATTTGGCCTCTGTGTCAAAGGTAGTTGGTGTAGGCACTCTTGCGACTTTTTTGGTCAATAGCGGAGCTTTGGAGCTAGATAGGACCTTGCAGTCTTACTATCCTGCTTTTCAGAATAGTCAAGTGACCATTCGGCAATTATTGACCCACACCAGCGGTATTGATCCTTTTATTCCCAATCGGGATAGTCTGGATGCAGACCAATTAAAAGAAGCGATTTTGAAGATTAGGGTGACGGAGAAGAAGGACTTTTTCTATACTGATATCAATTTTCTCCTGCTGGGCTTTTTGCTGGAGGAACTGGGTGGAGCTAGTCTGGACCAGCTAATCAGTCAAGGCGTTCTAGAGCCCTTTGGCATGTCCCAAACCTCTTATGGACCAGTCAGTCAGGCGGTGCCGACGGTGCGTGGTATCGAGGCGGGTGTAGTGCATGATCCTAAGGCGCGTGTCTTGGGGCTCCACGCGGGGAGTGCAGGCCTGTTTTCGACGGTTAGGGATTTGGAAATCTTCTTGGAGCATTATCTGACAGCGGACTTTGCAGCAGATTTGACCCAGGATTATGGCTTTGACGACAAGCGCAAGCGGTCGCTAGCCTGGGATAAGAAGGGGAACTGGTTGTCTCACACAGGCTATACAGGCACCTTTATCATGTACAATCGTCCCTTGCAGCTGGCGGCTATTTTCCTGTCTAATCGGACCTACGATAAGGACGAGCGGGCTCAGTGGAAGCTGGATCGCAATCAGGTCATGAAATTGATAAAACAGGTTTTGGAGGAGGAGTGATTTAGTGAGGAATAATCCTTCCACAATGTGTGGGAGGATTTTTACTTATTGCCCATCAAGTAAGTGGTAAGAAAACGATAAAAAATCTCTTGCTAAACGCTTCGTGCTTCCTATAGTAGTGTACGATTTTTGATATAATAGAGATATATTTTAGACGAGTGTTAGGAGAAATTATGGTCGATATAAAAGGGAAACTCCCTCTGTTTCAAGCAAATGATATCAACATCAGCAAGGATGTCAATTTAGTCTGGTCTATTGCAAACACCCTACGAGGAGCTTACCGAGCGGATAAATACCGTGATGTCATTATTCCCATGTTTGTATTGGCTCGCTTGGAAGCTGCCCTTTTACCGACCAAGGAAAAAGTGTTGGATCAGTTCCAGTCAAATCCGTCAACACCAGAGAAAATCTTTGAGTCTCTTACAGGCTATAAATACTACAATACCAGCAAACATACTTTGAAGAATCTCTTGAACGAACCCGATGCCATCAAAGATAATTTTTTGGATTACCTAGATGGTTATTCCAAACGAGTCAAGGATATTATTGAGAATTTGAAATTTAAGGAGCAGGTGGATACCTTGGCAAGTACAGGGCGTCTCTTTACAGTAGTGAAGAAATTCTCGGAACTTGATTTATCACCAAGTTCCATTGATTCTATGCGGATGGGTTATATGTTTGAGGATATTATCCGTCGCTTTTCTGAAAACGAGGAGGCAGGTTCTCACTACACACCACGGGAAGTCATCGCTCTTATGGTCAACCTGCTCTTGATGGAGGCAGATGAAGAGCTTTTTGTTGACAATAAAGAGATTAAGGTTTTAGATATGGCGGCAGGTACAGGCGGTATGCTGGCAACTGCCAAAAGCTATATTCAACAGCTCAATCCCAAGGTCAACGTTCGCTTGTTTGGTCAGGAGTATCTAGCTGAAACCTATGGTATTGGCAAGGCGGATATGCTGATTCGTCAGGAAGAGTCGGATTATTTTGTTAAGACGGATACGCTCAAGGATTCAGACCCATTTCACGATAAGAAGATGAACTTTGTCATTGCCAATCCACCCTTTGGTCAGTCTTGGGGAGGGAAGGATGCGGATGACGGAGTAGAGCAGGCGGTCAAGGCTGATCAGACACTCTTTGAGTCGACAGAAGGTAGGGAAGGTCGTTTTGTCAATACTCCCACGACAGGTGATGCTCAGTTGCTCTTTCATCTACATGCTTTGGCGAAGTTGGATGAAAATGGCAGAGCTGCTATCATTTCAAACGGTTCACCCCTATTTTCAGGAGGAACGACATCTGGGGAAAGCCAAATCCGACGGTATATCTTAGAAAATGATTTGTTGGAGGCCATTGTTGCCCTACCAGGTCAATTTTTCTACAATACAGGAATCGGGATTTACATCTGGCTTTACAATAAAAATAAGAGTCCAGAAAGACAGGGTAAGGTACAGTTTATCGATGCGACCAATGAATTTGTTCCCTTGCGGAAGTCGCTGGGGCAAAAACGCCGTGAGCTGTCACAGGACAATATCAAGGATATTCTCCAGTGGTACCATGACTTTGCGGAAAATGACCGTGTGAAAATCTTTGACAGCAAGGAATTTCTTTATAAAGAATACCTGGTCATGCAGCCTCTACAACGTCGTGGAGAAATTACAGAGAAAAGTCTTGAAAGTGTCCAGTCGGTCCAGTTTTTTGCCAAGCTCTTTGATGAGTACAAGTACCAAGAATTACTGGAAATGGAGCCACGCACAGCCAAGCAAGATAAGGAACTGCAAAAGCTTGAAGAAGGTAGAAAAAAGCAAGAGGAAATCCTCCAAGCCCTCCGTCAAGGTCTGTCGGAAGCTACCTATCCAAACTTTGAGACCTTTACAGCTGTACTGAAAGACCTCTTGTCAGAAGTCAAGCTGACCCCAGCCAATCTCAATGCCCTGGCCCTTGCTATGAGTGAGATGGACAAGACTGCCGAGGTTATCACAACTAAGAAGAAAGACAAGCTGGGTGAGATTGCGGACGGTATCGTCTATGACAAGACTACTAAGGATTCTGAGATTGTCAAGCTCTCGGAAGAAGTGGAGACTTATTTTGAACGGGAAGTCTATCCCCATGTGCCAGATGCTCACTACTGGTGGGAGGAAAACAAGCTGGGAGCAGAAATCCCCTTTACCCGTTATTTCTACCAGTACCAAGCCCCAGAAAATGCAGAAGACCTACTCAAACAATTCTATGACCTAGAAGACCAACTACAAGCACTCTTGGAGGACCTCAAACATGACTAGGATGAAAGATAGTGGTATCGAGTGGATTGGGGAAGTGCCAGAGGAGTGGGGGATTACGAAGTTTAAGTATTTTTTAGATACGAATAAAGGTTTGACTATCACCAAAGAGAATTTAATTGAAGATGGAATACCAGTTATTAACTATGGTCAAATTCATTCGAAATATGGCAAGTCAGTAAGTGCGGATAGAGATGAATTACCGCAAGTTTCAGCTAATTATCTAAAATTCAAGCAATCACTTCTAAAACCAGGTGACTTTGTTTTTGCAGATACGTCGGAAGATATTGATGGTTCGGGAAATTTTTCGACAAGAATTGATGATAATGGAGAACTATTTGCTGGTTATCATACAATTAAAGCCAAACTCAAAAATGCTTTAGAACATGACTTTAGATATTTTATGCACTACTTTGACTCTTTGGCATTTAGAAAACAAGTTCAAAATAAGGTGAGTGGAATTAAAGTCTACAGTATTACACAATCAATATTGCAAGAAACTTGTTTGATACTGCCAAGTTTGTATGAACAAACCCAAATTGCTAACTTTCTTGACAAAAAAGTCGCTCAACTGGATAGTGTCAAAAGTCTTCTGGAAGAGCAAATTAAGACCTTGGAAGACTACAGCCAAAGCCTCATTTACGAAACCGTCACAAAAGGACTGGATAAAACCGTTCCCCTAAAAGACTCAGGTGTTGACTGGATAGGACAGATACCAGAGAGGTGGAGAGTGAAGCCGATAAAGTATTTGAGTGAGTTTGTAAATGGTTACGCATTTAATAGCAGTGACTTTACTAGAGAAAATACAGAGGTTAAGGTGATTCGGATCGGTGATTTTACACAAGCAGGCATTGATTTTGTAAGTGCTGTATTTTTGAATAACGTAAATATAGAAAATTTATCTCACTTTAGAATTGGAAAAAAACAAATTTTGATTGCAATGAGTGGAGCTACGGTTGGAAAAATTGCTTATGTAGAAAGTAATCCTAAAAATGCGAACTTAATAAATCAGCGAGTAGGAATAATAAAGTCCAATATAGGGAAATATTTATACTATTGGCTATATACAACAA
Source organism: Streptococcus sp. A23 (assembly GCF_043674155.1). Taxonomy (NCBI): domain Bacteria; kingdom Bacillati; phylum Bacillota; class Bacilli; order Lactobacillales; family Streptococcaceae; genus Streptococcus; species Streptococcus sp. A23. Next base: position 27,740 of record NZ_JBIMJP010000011.1, read on the forward strand.
GCTTTACTGAATATATCTTGCTTAATTCCAATGGTTCTGCACAGCCAAATATTTCTAGTGGTCAAATAGGTAATTTTTTGTCACCTTTACCAAGTATTGAGGAAGCCAATGAAATTGCTGACTTCTTAGATAAAAAGACAGAGCAAATCAACCAAATGATTGCTATCAAAAGAGAACAAACTGAAAATATCAACAAACAACGCCAAACACTGATTTATGACTATGTGACAGGGAAAAGGAGGGTGTGAGGATGTATGATGATTCATTAACTAGACAGTCTTTACCGTCAGAAAGGTATAGATTATTATTAGGAACTGCACTTAGTGTATTCGGTTCTAATAATGGTTTTGTGATCGAAAATATTTTAAATACAGACTTAACGTATTCATGGTATGAATTGATTGATAAAGAATCGGGAAGACTGATACCAATTATAGCAACAACTATTACTAAAAAAGCTGGAGATGAAATTGCTATTTTATTTTCAGAAATTATTGAAATGAGAAATCGCATTATACATGGTTTCAGGATTACATCCTCTAATAGTGAACAAGTAATAGCAACAAAATGTAAAAAATCGGGAGTACAATTTGAGATAACTGAAGAATATCTAATGACATTCATAAAACTCAATGAGGAGCTATCAGATAGACTTCATGCTTACCGAGGTTACTAGTAAAGTTTAAAAGGAGAATAGCGATTGACTAAAATTTATCATTATACATCGTTAGATACATTACTATATATTTTAAAGTACAAAACATTACGCTTTACCAGTTTGGGGTGGGTGGATGATTTATATGAGTCAAAAACTAGCGATTATGGTTTTTTAGCAGAATATTGTTATGTTTCTTGTTGGACAAAGATACAAGAAGAATCAATCCCTCAGTGGAGTATGTACTCTAGAGATATGACTGGTATTCGAATAGGCATTGAATTTGATAGTGTAGAAGATATTTTTGATTTAATTGAGTATAAATTTGATGATAAAGAGGATAAAATTTCTAGTTCGCTTATCCCAGAAAATATGGAAATAATGGGAAGTAATCCACCATATAAACCAATTTACAAAGAAGTGATTTATACAGATGACGAGAGCTATCTCATCCCGAATGTCTATTCAAGGTATGGATATGATGAAAAAAATTATGAAGAGAGGGTTGATTTTACCCAAATTGGGATTTTCAAACCAACAGCATGGGATTTTCAAAAGGAAACTAGGTTCAAGGTAATGTTGACTCCCTGGACAATGAAAGATCATTTGGAGATATTAGATAGGCGCGATATGGAAGCTCATTTAAAAATGATGAGTAGAGCAAGAGAAGAAAAGCCTTTACTGTCACACATTGACATTAAACTGAATGAAAGTATATTTGAAAAACTCTCGGTACTGACGGGACCTAAGTGCTCAGATGCTCAGAAAGAAATGTTGCAAATGATTTTAGATAAATACGCACCAAATGTAAAATACACTGAAAGTATTTTACAAATTCAATAATTAAGACCTATCCATCCTTTCTCCTCTATCCTTTCGAACTGTATTAGAATAAGCACCAGTTTAGTTAGGAGCTCTAACTGCCAAGTAGGATCTCGTTTGACTATTTTTTCTAGTTAGGTTATAATGAGAATAGAAAAGGGTAGTTGCACTCACAACTACCCAATGCAGAACCGTTTAAGACGGTGACTAGTTTTATAATTACTAAAAAATAATCGTCAACCGGTCAAAGTTTAGACGGTTATTTTTTATTGCTCATTTTTACGATGATAATCACTAAGCCAATAAGGGAGAGTAGGAAACTACCGAATCCCAGCATCAGTCGCATCGTCTCGTAAACTGACAACAATCTGCTCCTTTCTGTTAGATTTTGATGAGTTGCCCATAGGCACCACCTACCTTTCAGAAATTAGAGCCACCGTCTTCGAGAGGTTATTATGCTTTAGAAACATAAAACCTCCCCACTCATTTGAGAAACTCTTCTGCATAAATAATTATAGCATACCTACATAGAAAATAGTTGCATTTTTGATGATTGATTATTCTGTCAAAATTATTACGCTATCCCTATCCTTCCGAAAATCTGCTAAACATCCTTCCGTTTGTCGTCTATCCTTCCGAACTGTGCTATAATAGTATTAGAAAAAGGGACTGTTTTGGTTAGAAGGTGAGGTGTCCTATGTATATGTCTGTCAAGCAGGCGGCGGAGCTCTGGGGGATTTCAGACCGCCGTGTTCGTGACTTGTGTAGTCAGGGAAAGGTGGAAGGTGCTATCCGTGAGGGGCGTTTATGGAAGATTCCTCAAGATACCCCAAAGCCAGTTGATGGTCGTTATAAAAGGGTGGAAAGCCTCCTGCCCTTGATTGATGAAAAGATGGCAAGGTTAGCGACCCTTCGTCCCTTGACCAGAGGAGAGATTGAGCGGCTCAATGAAGAATTTACAGTGGAGTTCACCTATAATTCTAACGCTATTGAGGGAAATACCCTGACCCTGCGTGAAACGGACATGGTTTTGCGAGGTTTGACCATTGACCAGAAGCCCTTAAAGGATCATCTTGAGGCTATTGGTCATAGGGAAGCTTTTGAATACGTACAGACCTTGGTGGCAGAGGGCACACCTTTGACGGAGCAGGTTGTAAAGGATATTCACTATCTGGTTTTGTCCGATAAGAAGGACGATAGAGGTGTCTATCGAAAGGTGCCCGTTCGTATCATGGGTGCTGCCAACGAACCTGCCCAGCCCTTTATGATCCGTCCCTTGATGGAGCAGTGGCTGGCGGACTATGCTCAGAGTCAGGAAAATATCGTGACCAAGATGGCTCGTTTTCACATTGCCTTTGAAAGCATTCATCCCTTTATTGATGGAAATGGTCGAACTGGACGGCTCTTGGTCAACTTGGAGCTGATGAAGGCTGGTTATCCTCCCATTGATATTAAATTTTCAGATCGATTAGCCTATTATCAGGCCTTTGATGACTTCCATGTTAAGGGAAGCCTGTCAGCAATGGAAGATTTGTTTGCCCGCTATTTGAACGAGAGATTGGACATGTATCTGTCTATCCTCTCCCTCGATGGTGTAGAGTAAGTACAAGGAAGAATAAGGAATACCTATGGCTCATTTTGACCTTACAGAACGTTATGATTTTCAGCAGTGGATTATCAAGGATTTAGAAACAGAAAATGGTTTTACTCACAGACCGCAGAGTAAGTATAATCAACGCTTGGCAATGGATACAGACATCTTGTGGGAGTTTCTGCGAGCAACCCAAGAAGACGAGATGGACTATCTCTTGAAGAAGTTGGACAAAGAGGTTATTCTCAACTTGATTAACCAAGAAATTATCAAGGGAGGTCTTCTCTTTGCCTTGAAGTCGGGGGTTTACATTGAAAATAAACAATTGAAACTGGTCTATCCCAAGCCTGCCACTTCCTTTAATGCCAAGGCAGTCAAGCGGTATGAGCAAAATCGTTTTACAGTTATGGAAGAGGTTGTCTACAAGGATCAGGAACGTGTAGACTTGGTTATCTTTCTGAATGGTCTAGCTTTGTTTGCGATTGAGTTGAAGCTCAATTCCAGTGGTCAATCGGTAGATGATGCCGTTCGTCAGTTGAAAAAGCGAGACAGCAAAAATCGCTTGTTTAAGTTTAATGCGGGCGTTTTGGCTTCTTTCGCGGTAGATACCTTAGAAGTCTACATGACGACCGAAATCAAGGGGCAAGATACCTATTTCCTTCCCTTCAATATGGGAAATGGTGAAGGGGTTGATCAGGGGGCTGGAAATCCGCACAATGAATCTGGTCCAGACACAGCCTATTTTTGGAAGGAAGTGCTGACTAAGGATAGTATTCTTCAGTTGATTGAACGCTTTATCTTTTTGAAGATTGATTGGGATAAAAAAAGCAAGAAAACACTGATTTTTCCTCGTTACCAGCAAAGACGGGCAGTAAACCGTGTCCTAGAGGATATGAAGGTCAATCACACCGATAGCCATTACCTGATTCAACACTCGGCAGGGTCTGGCAAGACCAATACGATTGCTTGGTTGGCACATAGTTTGGTCAGTCTGCATGACTACGAAGACCGAAATGTTGTGGATACGGTCTTGATTGTGACAGACAGGATTGTTGTGGACAGGCAGCTACAGGATGCTGTTCAGGCTATCCAGCATCAGCCTGGGGTTATCAAGGTGATGGATGACAAGGCGACTTCCAGTGACTTGGCGGATGCCTTGGCTGGAAATACCAAGATTATCGCAACAACCATTCATAAATTTGCCCAAATCAATAAGTCAGATTGGATGACAGCTGGTCCAACTGCCCAGAAAAGATTTGCCATTCTGATTGATGAAGCCCACAGTTCGACGACGGGCTCCTATATGAGTGCTGTCAGTCAAGTTTTGACAGAAACAGATGTGGAAGACGGAACGATCGATGAGGTGCAGGAGGTTTCAGTGGCGGACGCCATTGAACAAGAAATCGCTCGGACAGGAAAGCAAGACAACATTTCGATCATCGCTTTTACAGCTACGCCTAAAGCGACAACCCTCCAGTTGTTTGGAAAAACCTTACCAGATGGTTCAAAAGGTCCTTTTGATGTCTACTCTATGAAACAGGCTATCCAGGAAGGCTTTATTCTGGATGTCTTGAATAACTATACTACTTACAAGACTTACTACAAATTGAACAAGGCTGTTGAGGAGGATCCTCAGTTTAAGAAAGGTCTTGCCAAGAGAAAGATTGCCAAGTTTATTGAATTATCTGATGAAAATATTGACCAGAAAGTTGAAATCATCATGGACCATTTCATCAGTCATGACATTATGGCTGAGTTGGGCGGTCAAGGTAAAGCTATGATTGTTACATCGGGTCGTGAAGTAGCGGTCAAGTATCAAAAGTCCTTTAAACGTTATTTCAAAGAGCATCATATCACCAGTATTGGAGCTTTAGTTGCTTTTTCAGGTAAGGTGAGTATGGATGATAAAGAGTATACTGAAACTTCTATGAATGGATTTGCGGAAGACAAACTCAAAGGAAAATTTGATACAGATGATTATCAGGTCTTGATTGTGGCCAATAAATACCAGACAGGTTTTGACCAACCGAAATTGGTGGCTATGTATGTAGATAAAAAGTTGCGAGATGTAGCAGCTGTACAAACTCTATCTCGCCTCAATCGTACGGTGGGAGGCTACAATAAGAAAACTTTTGTACTAGACTTTAAAAATACCTATGAGGATATAAACAAGGCTTTTGCTCCTTACTATAAGGAAACGATTTTATCAGAAACGATTACGCCAAGTGATGTATTTGACTTGGTGCGTAAGATAGACGAATATGGTATTCTTGACAGTGATGTTATCCATGAGTTTAATCAATTCCTTTATCAAGAGAAACGCTCTAGTCGGGACAAACAAAAAATGACAGCATTGTTGAATAAAGGTTGCAGTCGTGTTCGGGAGTTTGATGCGAAGGAGCAGTTGGAAATCAAAAAAGTTTTCCGAGGTTTTCTTCGAATGTATACTTTCCTGATTCAAGCTACTGCCTATCAAAATGAGGTTCTGCATGAGCGTTATAATTATCTACAAGAATTGGTGAAGATGATTGATGTTCGGCTTGGTGGGACGGATTTTACCATTGCGGATAAGATTGTGGTTGATTACATGAAGCACAAGCAAACAGGTATCCATACTGTAGCTGACTTGGAAGGAGAATACACTCTTTCGCTTAATAAACCTAAAATCGGACCTATTGATGAAGAACAGGAAAAACGTCTTTCAGAGATTATTGATGAAATCAATGAGCAACTTGATTTGACGATTGATCCTCAAATCGGTGTTAGCGGAGCAGTTTCTATTCGTGAACTCATGAAGAAAAATGAGAAACTTAAGCAGTCTGCTAAGGTAAATTCTCGTGAAGATTTCGAGTTTTCTTTTGAGGATGAGATTGACAATGCTTTGACTGAGGGTTATATGCAAAATCAAGATTTCTTTGGTGTCTTGCTTAATAACGATGATTTTAAAAAGAGAATTGCCAAGCTGTTTATAGACGATGTTTATAGAAGTTTGAAGGATGACAAATGATGATCCCTGTATAACAGGGATTTTTTTATGAACTGGTTCTGTATTCTTCCGTAAATCCTCCATAATTCCTTCCGAACATTGACAATCCTTCCACAATGTGCGGGAGGATTTTTTGATACAACAAAAAGGACCTGCATTGCAAGTCCTTTTCAGTTTGTTTTGATTAAGCATTCACACCTGAAACTTCAGCTGCGTGGTCGTCCATTGAGAGAACTTCGTGGAAGACACGTTGGGTCAATTCCATTTTTTGCTCCTTAGTGAGGTATTTAGTGTTTACGCAGTATCCAGAGATACGAACGATAACGTCCTCACCAGCCATGATTTTCTCATAAACGTCGTTCAAGTCCATAACGTTCAAGTTAACGTGCTGACCACCTTGTTCGAAGTAGCCGTCAAGGATTGTCACCAAGTTTGTTACTTGCTCATCGAAGGTCTTACCAAGCGCTTTTGGAGAAACCTGAGTTGTCAATGAGATACCGTCGTTGGCATGGTTGAAGTCCAATTTAGAAAGGGTATTCAAGTTTTGCAACCAACCACCACGAGCTTTAGAAGTTGGGTTGGCACCTGGTGGGAAGAATTCTACTTTAGAAGTGTTGACTGAGCCATCTTCGTTGAGGAATACCCCACGGTGAACTGGTGAGTTACCAGTTTGTTTAGAGTAGGCAACGTTTGAAGTGATAGTCAAGATAGACACGGCAGCTTCCGCATTCTTATAGAGTTTCTTGCTTGCAAGACGAGTATAGAATGCTTCCATGAGCCATTTCGCAATATCATCTACACGGTCATCATCCTCACCGTAGCGTGGGAAGTCACCGATTACTTCATAGTCATAGATAAAGCCATCTTCGTCACGGATTGGTTTAACCTGCGCGTGCTTGATAGCTGACAAGGAGTCGACTGTATTAGCAAATCCACAGATACCGAAGCCCATGTTTGCACGAAGGTGAGTTGGCAAGAAGGCCATTTGAACTGCTTCGTAGTTGTACTTGTCGGTCATGAAGTGGATGATGTTCATGGCATCCACATAGGTATCTGTCAACCAGTCAAGGGCAGTTTCAAAGTCTTTGATGACACGGTCGTAGGTGAAGATTTCTTCTTGGTTTGGCTCAACACCGTCAAATACCTTGTATTCTTTGTGGACATCATCGTAACCAGCGTTCCAGCTTGAAAGAAGACCTTTCAAAACGTTGACACGAGCACCGAAGTACTGGATGTTGTGGCGTTTGTCTTCGCTTTCTGGGTCAAGTGGTGACACACAGCAAGAGATACAAGACATTTCGCCGTAGCCGTCTTTGGCCATGGTTGTTACACCTTCGTATTGGATAGAAGAGTGCTTGTGGCTCATAGCCATACAGTAGCGACGGAAGGCATACGGCAATTTGTCAGACCAGAGAACGGTCAAGTTTGGTTCTGGCGAGTTGCCGATATTGTCAAGCGTGTTGAGGAAACGGTAGTCCATCTTGGTAACACGGTGGCGACCGTCGTTACCCATACCTGCCATAGAAGTGGTCAAGAAGGTAGGGTCACCAGAGTAGATTTCGTCGAATGATTTTGTACGAGCAAATTTAACGGTACGAAGTTTCAATACGAAATCGTCAACAAATTCTTGGATTTCTGATTCTGTAAATGTTCCGCGAGCCAAGTCACGTTCTGCATAGATATCAAGAACGATTGGTACACGACCGAGGGAAGTTGCAGCACCGTTGATGACACGACATACTGCCATGAAGGCGATGTTGGTCCACTGGATAGCTTCCTTGGTGTTCATGGCTGGTTTACGGACGTCAACGCCGTAGTGGTCACCCAAGCGAACAACTTGTTGGAGAGCTTGATACTGCATGTTGATTTCTTCGCGGAGACGGATGGATTCTTCATCAATCTCAGTGATAGCATTCCAGTCGGCTACCTTTTCTTCCATGAGGTAGTCAGCCCCGTAAAGTGCCAAACGTGCGTACATACCGATGATACGACCACGAGAATAAGCATCTGGCAGACCAGAAACGTGGTGTGAGTGGCGGGCGCGGCGGATGTTAGCTGTATAGGCGCGGAAGATACCGTCGTTTACAGTGGTTGCGTGTTTGGTGTAAATTTCATGCAAGAGTGGATCTGGAGTGTAGCCGTTTTCGATGAGAGTAGTCTCAGCCATACGGATACCGCCTTTTGGCATGAAGTTAAGCTTGAAGAGTTCATCATTTTGGATACCAAAGATGAGCTCATTTTCTTTATCGATGAAGCCAGGGCCAATATCAGCGATAGAAGTTGCACGGTCGATATCCATAGGGAAACGAGTGTCTTCGTAGCCTGCTTTTGTCTCCTCGATAATTTTTTTAATATGTAGTGAACGCTCAGTTGGGCCTGCAAGGAAGCTTTCATCACCATCATATGGCGTGTAGTTAGCTTGTACGAAACGAGTTACACTAGCCTTATCTTGCCAGTCGGTACCTTTGAAGCCTTCCCAGGCTTGGGCGAAAATGTCTTCAGTAACGTTTTTAGTTTTTACTTTTGTTGACATGAGGGTTCTCCTTTGAGTTTTTGCAAATAATATGCTTGTGATTATTATAACACTATAAAACGCTTTCTTCAAGGCAAAAATCAATGAAAGTTTGTGAAAGTTGTTTCGGAATATTTCAGAAAACGCCTGAGTATGCGGATTGTAAGTGTTTGGTAAGAAATATGATTTTATGTGTTGTTATAATAAGATTCTTTGTGAAAAAATCGATTGTGATGAAATATTGTGCGGAAAGGGGTATAATGGTTGAAAATAGATTTCACCAGAAAGGAGCATCATGTTAGTTTTTCCGCTCATCAATGACCTATCCCGCAAGATTATTCACATTGACATGGATGCTTTTTTCGCTGCTATTGAGGTGCGGGACAATCCCAGTCTCAAGGGCAAGCCGGTTATCATTGGGGCGGATCCGAGACTGTCTGGTGGTCGGGGGGTGGTGTCCACCTGTAGTTATGAGGCGCGTGCCTTTGGAATTCATTCGGCTATGTCCTCCAAAGAAGCTTATGAACGCTGTCCCCAGGCGGTTTTCATTTCAGGGAACTATGATAAATACCAGGAAATTGGTCTCCAGGTCCGCGAAATTTTCCACCGCTATACGGATTTAGTCGAGCCCATGTCCATCGATGAGGCCTATCTGGATGTGACGGAAAATAAGCTGGGCATCACTTCGGCTGTCAAGATTGCCAAACTCATCCAGTACGATATCTGGAAGGAGCTACACCTGACGGCATCAGCTGGCGTCTCCTACAATAAATTTCTGGCTAAAATCGCCTCGGACATGGAAAAGCCGCATGGATTGACCCTGATTAAGCCGGAGGATGCGGTGCCGGTTTTGGCCAGTCTCCCTGTCGAGAAATTTCACGGAGTTGGTAAGAAGACCGTCGAAAAACTGCATCAGATGGGAGTCTATACTGGGGCAGATTTGTTAGATGTATCGGAGATGACTTTGATTGACACTTTCGGTCGCTTCGGCTTTGATCTCTACCGCAAGGCCAGGGGTATTTCCAATTCACCCGTAAAAACCAATCGCATCCGCAAGTCTATCGGTAAGGAGCGGACCTACCGCAAGTTGCTCTATCGTGAAGAGGATGCTCTGCAAGAGTTGGGTAAGCTCTGTCAGAAGGTGGCGGTTAGTCTGACCAAGCACCAGAAAAAAGGACGGACCATTGTCCTCAAAATCCGCTACGGAGATTTTTCGACCCTGACCAAGCGCCATAGTTTTTCGGAGGCGACTGACCAGGCCGATAGGATTGAGAAGGAAGTCCGACAAATCTTTGAAGAAGTCGGCCAGCCAGAAAAGGGCATTCGTTTGCTGGGTGTGACCGTTACCAATTTCAAATAGGGAAATCAGAAAATTTCTGGTTTCTTTTTATAATTTTTTCAACCATATATCAACATATTTGTTATAATAATCATAGAACATCACATCAAAAAAGGAGATTGCTATGATTCATCTTGTCTGTCCCAACCCTGCTCTTGACCGAACCCTCTTGGTTGAGGCTATTGAGAAAAATATTCCCCTACGTCCCTTTGAAGTCCGGGATTATCCAGGTGGCAAGAGTTTCAATGTGGCCTATGCCCTCAAGGAAAACGGCCAGACGGACTATGTTATCCATACTATTTTAGGTGGAGCGATTGGTCGCTACATCGAGGAGCTCAATGCTGACAAGGGCAATGCCCTCAAGGTGGTTCAGTCTGGGCAAAACACCCGCACCTGCAATATCTACGTTGAAACATCGACAGGGGATGTGGTTCTCTTTTATGAAAAAGGCCTGGAATTGACTGTAGAACTTCTGGATCAATTTACTAAGCAAATCGAGGAAAGCCTGCAACCAGGTGATACCTTGGTCTTTTCAGGCAGTCTGATGAAGGGGATGCCGGATGATTATATCCAGCGGTTTATTGAAAAATTCCCTGCGGTCCGCACCATTGTGGATACCAGTAGTGCAGCCCTTCGTGCCGCTTACGAAGCTCGTCCAGCCCTGATTAAAATTAACAATGAGGAGCTCAAGGACATCTATCCAGAGTTGGATGAACATGACCCAGAAGATGTACTGCGTATCCTCAAAGAAGTGACTCCTCACGAAAATCTTATCGTGACCCTGGGCAGCAAGGGAAGTCTGGCCAAAATCGGTCAACGCTTTTTCCGTATCCAATCCCCTAAGAAAGAGGCTAAAAATCCAATTGCAGCTGGAGATTTCTATCTGGGTCTCCTTGTCAAGGGGATCAGCCAAAACCAAGAGCCAGAAATCTTCCTCAAGGAGGCTGCTGCCTATGCAACTGCCAACTGCCTCAATTATTTCCCAGAAGTTGCGCCAGAGCAATTCGCAGAAATCTTAGCAGAAGTTCAATTTGAAGAATTAGTCTAGTCATTCCTTATCGCATCCTCGGAAACGGGGATGCTTTGCTTTATGTTAAAAATTTTCAGAAAAAATAAATATATCGATAATGGTAAAAAACTATTGACAAAAAAGCCAATAAGTTTACTATATTGATATACAAGAAAACGTTTACAAAAATTGCTTGCAATACAGGTTTATGCTTCTCATAAATAGAAAGGAATAGGGAATGAAAAAAGTATTGAAATTTTTAGCAATTGCTTTTGTAGGTTTGGTTTTGGTTGCTTGTGGCCAGGCAGCTCAAAATTCGGGTTCAGATTCTGACGGAGGTTCAGGTGGAACTGGAGAAACCTTTGAAGTCGGCGTTGCTATCTATCAATTTAACGATAACTTCATGACACTCTATCGTGAAGAATTGGACGCATATTTCAAAAAATTAGGCGAAGAAACTGGTAATACCTACAACTTGGATATCCAGGATGGTAAGCAAGACCAGGCTACCCAGACAGAGCAAATCAATAACTTTATCGCTCAAGGTAAAGATATTATCCTTGCAAACTTGGTTGACCCAACAGCGGCAGGTACCATCATTAACTCAGCAAAAGCTACAAATATCCCTGTTGTCTTCATCAACCGTGAGCCTGAAGTAGCTGAGTTGGAAATCTGGCCTGGTAAGACTGCCTATGTCGGTGCTGATGCAACTCAATCAGGTACTTATCAAGGTGAAATCATCGCAGCAACTGATTCTAAAGGGGATATCAACGGTGACGGTACTGTGACCTATATTACTCTCTTCGGTGACCCAGCTAACGTAGATGCCCAACAACGTACTACTTACTCTGTCAAAGCTCTTGACGACGCAGGTATCAAACGCGAAGCCTTGGCTGAACCATATCTTGCAAACTGGGATACTGCTAAAGGTCAAGAAGTGACTGCAGCTGCTTTGGAACAATTCGGCGACAAATTGGAAGTTGTATTTGCTAACAATGACGGTATGGCTGTCGGTGCGGTAACGGCTATCAAGGCTGCTGGCCGTACAGTTGGTAAAGATATCCTAGTAGTCGGTGTAGATGCTATTCCAGATGCTATGGAACTTCTTGGTAAAGGCGAGTTGACAGGTACAGTATTGAACGACCACTTCAACCAATCTCACACCGCAGCAAATATCGCAGTTGAGTTGATGAGTGGTAAAGACGTTTCACCTTACTACTGGGTTAACTATGTGAAAGTTACAAAAGCAGAAGATGCTGAACTCAAAGAAGCAGAAGCTAGAAAAGAAACCATCGACGAAATCAAAGAGCGTTATGCAAAACGTGATGCCGATAAATAAGCAAACTAACTAGTGTAATCAATTTTGGTAAACGACAGTGCGTTCTCACTATTCTATGATATCCAGTAACAATGGTCCTGATTAGTATAGAGAGAACTTAGAACCTGTATTCGCAACCCGGCACTTTTAGCTAAGGCCAATTTTCTGCCACTCATCGTTCGTTTTTCACTGGAATACAGCCAGTATTCCAGTGAAAAACGGCCTTGATTAGCAAAAAGCTATCTCTTATCTAAATGTGCCTTACTTGTGAATGCAGGTTCTTATTTTTTGAAAAGGAGACCTAGGAGAATGAGTGAATATATTTTAGAAATGAAACATATTACCAAGACATTTCCGGGTGTTAAGGCCTTGGACGATGTGACCTTCAAGCTCCGTCCGGGAACCGTTCATGCCCTGATGGGTGAAAATGGTGCAGGTAAATCCACCCTCATGAAATGCTTGTTTGGAATTTACCATCGAGATGGTGGCACTATCATCTTTGATGGCAAGGAAGTGGATTTCAAGGATTCCAAAGAGGCCATTGATGCAGGTGTGTCCATGATCCACCAGGAATTGCAGCCCATCCGCATGATGACCATCGCTGAAAATGTCTTTTTAGGCAATTACCCTCTGGGCAAGTTCAATCTGGTTGACCATACCAAGATGAACCAGGATACAAGGGCTTTGCTGGAAGAGGTCGGTCTCTACATGGATCCCAAAACCTTGCTTAATGCCTTGACCGTATCACAGATGCAATCGGTGGAGATTGCCAAGGCCATTTCGCATAATGCCAAGGTTGTCATTATGGACGAGCCGACTTCCTCTCTGACTAGCTCAGAAGTGGAGAAACTTTTTGAAATTATTGCTCAGCTTAAGGCCAAAAACATTGGAATCATCTACATTTCCCACAAGATGGATGAGATTTTGCGGATTTCAGATGACATCACAGTCATGCGGGATGGTCAGTACGTTGGTACCTGGCCAGCTGCTGAGATGACGACGGCTAAGATTATCCAGGCCATGGTTGGTCGGGAATTGACCAGCCTCTTTCCACCTAAGACCAACAAGGTTGAGGAGGAAGTCGTTCTTCATTTAGAAGAGATGACCTCGCCAAATCCTCTATCCTTCAAGCAAGCCAGCTTTGACCTCAAAAAAGGTGAAGTGCTTGGAATCGGTGGTCTGGTTGGTGCCCAACGGACCGAGCTTATGGAGGCCCTTTACGGTATTCGGGCCCTCAAACAAGGTAAGATTTACATCAAGGGCAAGGAAGTCAAGATTAAAAATCCAGCCACAGCCATTGCCAATAAGATTGCCCTGGTGACAGAAGACCGGCGTTTCAACGGTATCTTCGGCGTTCTATCGGTCTCTGATAATGCCGCTGTAGCTTCTCTCAACCAATACCTGGGTGCCTTCGGTCTCTTAGATGACAAAAAGATTAAGAATGTTGTTGATCACAATGTTGATCGTCTGCGCGTCAAGACACCGTCGACCAAGACCCACATCGAAAGCCTGTCAGGTGGTAACCAACAAAAAGTTATCCTGGCTCGCTGGTTGGCCAATGACCCAGATATTCTCATCCTGGACGAACCGACCCGTGGTATCGACGTTGGTGCCAAGTACGAAATCTACCAAATCATCAACAATCTGGCTGCCGAAGGTAAGTCCATTATCATGATTACGTCTGAAATGTCTGAACTTCTGGGCGTGTCTGACCGCATCATGGTCATGTGTGAAGGACGGATTTCTGGTTTCTTGGATAAGGAAGAGGCAACCCAGGAGGCTGTGATGCAACTGGCAACTAAATTTATGACTGGCAATCAAGGAGGAGATGACAATGCCTAAATTAGAAACAAAAGCCACTCAATCCTTTAACCTAGGAGAATTTCTAACCAAGAACTCCATGTACATCGTGGTAGCGGCTATGATTCTCTATACAGGATTGACCCAAAACAACTTCTTTACCCTGGGGAACGCGGCCAACATCATGGCCAATACCTCTGTTCGTTTTATCATTGCCCTGGGTGTGTCGGGCTGTTTGATTATCCGTGGTACTGACCTGTCAGCTGGTCGTATCGTCGGCCTGACAGCTATCATCACAGCAACTCTGGTGCAGCGTCCTGATTTTGCTCAGAAATTCTTCCCAAATCTGCCGGATTTACCGATTTTTGTCCCTCTCTTGGCAGCTTTAGCGGTGGGTGCCATCCTCGGTCTGCTCAATGGTGCCATTATTTCCTTCCTCAGTGTGCCGCCATTTTTGGCAACACTGGGTACCCAAATCATGACCTATGGTTTTGTCTTGATTTATTCCCAGTCTAAGCCGATTGGTACCTTTAAGGATGAGTTTGTAGCGATTGGGCAAGGCAAGCTCTTCGGCTTTATCCCTTACATTACCATTATCGCAGGTCTGGTCGGCCTGGCTATGTGGGTGCTCTACAATAAGACTCGCTATGGTAAGTACATGTACGCTATCGGGGGTAATGAAAATGCGGCTGAGGTGTCTGGTGTCAATGTCCGCATGTCCAAAATCAAGATCTTCCTTCTAGCAGGTCTGCTCTACGGATTGGCAGGTTTCCTTCTGTCAGCCAAGACAGGTTCTGCTGGTGCGGGTGCAGGTATGGGTTACGAGCTGGATGCCATTGCCTCAGCGACAATCGGTGGCGTTTCAACGGCCGGTGGTCAGGGTACCGTTCCGGGCATTCTCTTAGGGGTATTCGTCTTTGAGCTCCTTAAGGTCTGCTTGACCTACCTGGGTGTCACACCAGATATGACCAACGTCATCCAAGGTATCGTTATCGTGGTGGCAGTTGCCCTCGATATTCGTAAGACCTTGGTGAAGAGATAGAATCTGTTTATAAAAAGGCGGATAAGGTAGTTTTCCATTGGTGGATGACTGCCTATCGCCTTTTTTTGCTTGCCTGATATTCTAAAATTTCTTATATCAGCTCTTTTCTAATGATAAATGCTTGTTTTGACCAAGTAAATCAGCTATACTAGTAGAGTTATGACAAGAGAGAATGAGCAAAGAAAATCTCGGCGACAGGTTTGGACCAAGTCTGCCAAGCGAAAATATCCCCGAAGAGTTCCATCTAAGAGAAATCGTGGTCAGATTCATCAGCGTTTTCCAAGAACGATTGCGCTAGATCAGTCTAGAGAGAAGCAGATTGTACCAGGAAGACTTGCAGAAAAGCGTCTTCTTCCAAACACAGACAGGATTAAGGGAGTTGTCAAACCGACTGTGGATAAATTTCTTTCATTTTGGAAATTGCCAAAAAGAAGAAAAAAACGTGGGTCGCGGCATGGTAAAAAGCAGGTTTGGACAGACTATATTCCTATCGCTCTAGGTTTACTAGTCCTCCTTACGCTTGGTATGGTTGCCCTTTTCAATCTGGATTCGACCAAGAAAGGGATAGGCAAAGCCGATTCTTCCAACCAAGCAGCGACGAGTGGATCGAAGGAAACAGAAACCAAAAAAGAAGTGGTCAAGCCTGTCCATAAGTCTCAGGAGGCCAAAGACTTGGTCATGCAGGAAGATTTGGCTTACATGAACAGTCTCTATCTCTATTATGATTATCCTAATCTGAGTTTAGAAGATACGGTCAAGGCCTATCTCTTGGAGCAGGGATTGGACCCATCACAGGTGGCCTTTACCTATAAGAATCTCAAAACCAATGAAGTCTTCTCCATGAACGATACCCAGCCTATGACAGCTGGCTCCACCTATAAGTTACCCCTCAATATGTTGGTGGTAGATGCGGTGGAAAAAGGTGAAGTTTCAGCGACAGAGGCTTACGATATTACTGGCACAACTTATGAATACAAGCCTGAGCATGACGCCTATGTTGCCAATTATAATGGGATGATGACAATCGCAGATATGCAATACGGCTCCATTGTAGTGTCTGAAAATACTCCAGCCTATGCCTTGGCGGAGCGCATCGGTGGTATGGACAAGGCCTACACCATGTTTGGCCGCTATGGTAAATCGAAAAATCCTGACGTGCCAACTATTTCTGCTAATGGTAATCAGACGACAACGAGCTACTATTCGCAGGTCTTGGATTACCTTTATCAGCGTCAGGACAAATACGCAGACCTGATGAAGTACCTAGATGATGCCTTTCCGGGAACTTGGTTTGAAGAGTATGTTCACGGGGTGACCATCTACCAAAAACCCGGCTATGTCCGTGAAGCCCTCAATCTGGATGCCATTGTCATGGAGGCAACACCTTACAGCATTGCCATTTATACAGCTCATTTTGGTGGCGCATCTGAGGACGATACCGAAATCGATCCTATGGGTTACAATCAAGTGGTCGCCCTCGCCTACGTCATCAATGAGTGGCACAGAGTCAATATGAATCCTGCTAAGGAACTTCCTTCACAAGAGGTGACAGCATCTTCAGAAGAAACAAGCAATGGAAACTAGGTTTAGGCCTAGTTTTTTTGTACTCAGATTGGTCATCGAAAAAAATGAAAAAGCCCGACAGGTCTAGTCGAGCTTAGTTGGTAGGACTTATTGTTCCTTATTCAGGGTTGCCATTATTTGAGCAGGTGCAGTTAAATCAATAGTTGTTGGAAATGCTGGGTTGGTTGAAACACCTTCCATAATGACCTTGTATTGTCCATTTTCTAGAATGAAGCCTGGCAAGAGTTGAAATCCAGCACCACCAATGCCTGTTACACCAGGAAGTAGAGCTACTCCGTCTCCTGTTGACTTGCGAACTAGGTAATGGTTTGGTTTGGGTGAAATCAAGTCTGTAATGACAGCAGTCCGGTGTTGGACATTCCAGTCGGTTACTTCCTCATCTTCGCTTTGACGGAAGTCCTGAGTAACAGTGAAAGTCCCATCAGCTGCGACGGTTACCTCGACCATACGTGCTTGTGGACTAGTGCCTGTCCAAGTACCGACAAGTTCTGTCGGAAGAGCTACTGATGGCAAGGCCAATAGCTGGTCTCCTGTCATAGTTGTTGAGCTAGGCTGGCTAGCAGTTTCTTCTTGCTTGGTCTGGCTTGAAGATGAGCTACTTTCTGCTTGAGACGAAGTAGTTGTTGCAGTACTAGATTCGGTTGCTTGGCTAGAGCTTGTATCAGTTTCTTTCTTAGTAGAATTGTCTGTAGCTTTTTTACTAGAGCTGGTTTGTTCTGTTTTCTCACTGGTCTTAGTGGATGTAGCTGGGGTAGTTTCTTTTCCACAGGCTGTTAATAAAATAGCTGCAGATAAGAGTAGAATACCGTTTGTTATTTTCTTTTTCATATAAAAATCCTCCTGTTTGATTTTAGTATAGCAAAACAGAAGGATAGTGTCAACACAATTTTGTAACATTTGTAATATTTCTGTAACAAAAGGCGGTTTATTTGAAAAATAGAGCAATATCTTCATCGGTCAGGCCAATCATGGGGTCAATGGTGAGGATATTTTTTTCGTTCAGAATGTAGCTAGTGGGCTGGATGGGGGTGTTTTCCACAGGTTCTTGGTACAGTAGGGAAAGTTGACTGGGTGCAGATACATTTTTTTCCACAGGCACTTTGGTTGGTGCGGGCTGTTCAGACGAGATAGACTGGTCAGATTTTGTAGGCAGATTTGGTGAAATCTGCTCTGGCCGCTCTGCCTTTTCTTCAAGATCCCCTTGGAAACGGGGAACCAGATAGGTTTTGCGCAGGGTACCGGCATTCTTGACCGCGTAGTCAAAGGCGGAGATTTCTCCCAGCAGGATGAGCTTGCTCTTAGAGCGGGTGATGGCCGTGTAGACCAGATTGCGCTGGAGCATGCGGTGGCTGGTACGGGTGATGGGCAGAATGACCACCTGAAACTCGCTCCCCTGAGATTTGTGGATGGACATGGCATAGGCCAGAGTGATTTTGTACCACTCATTGCGGGGGTAGGTCACTTCGCTACCGTCAAAATTGATGGAAATCTCGTCCTGCTTGCTGTCGGTATACTTGGCAGGCAGGAGGTCGGTGATGTAGCCCAAGTCGCCATTAAAGACATTGCTTTCAGCGTCGTTGACCAAGTGGATGACCCGGTCGCCCTGGCGGAAAATCTGATCGTTATGAGCAAATTCCAATTGCCCCTCGCTTTTTGGGTTGAGCAGGTTTTGGGTTATGATATTGAGCTGGTCAATACCTGCTGCTCCTCGGTACATGGGAGCGAGGATTTGGACTTCGTTTGCGGGGATACCGGACTTGATAGCTGCGCCGACAATGCGTTCAATCAGGGCAGGGATTTGTTCGTTTTGCGCCTCGAAATAAGACCGGTCTGCCTTTTTCTCACGGAAATCAGCTGGAAGGCTGCCTTGCCGAATTTGACTGGCAAGAGTGACAATGGTCGAGTCGTCGGACTGGCGGTAGATTTTCTCCAGCGTTAGGCTGGGTAATTTTTTAATCTTGAGCAGGTCGGCCAGGACCTGACCGGGGCTGACCGATGGCAATTGCTCCGCATCTCCGACAATGAGGACCTGCGTCTGAGAGGAAATATTCTGGAAGAGCTGGTTGGCCAACCAAGTATCGACCATAGAAAATTCATCGACGATGATAAATTCCGCATCCAGATAATCATCGCGGTAGGATTCTTCTTGACCTTCAACCAAGCCCAGATGGCGGTGGATGGTCGCAGCTGGCAGGCCGGTCAATTCATTCATCCGACGGGCGGCTCGGCCGGTTGGAGCAGCTAAGAGGACAGGACATTCGTCACGGCTTTTCGTCAAATCAATCTTGTGCAAGATAGCGTAGACCGCGATGATACCGTTGATGACTGTGGTCTTGCCTGTGCCGGGTCCGCCAGTTAGGATAAAGAGCGGATTGGTAATAGCTCGGACAATAGCCTCTTTCTGAATAGCATCGTAGGTCAGTGATGACATGCTTTCCAGCTCTGCAATGGCAGTCTCGACGTCCTTGAGTGGGAAGGGCTTGAAACCATTTTTGCCCATGAGGCGGCTGAGGTTCTTGTGAATACCTTCCTCAGCAAAGTAGAGACTGTTGTCAAAAATTTTGGTGCCTGCCTGCTGGACCTTGCCGTCATTGATGAGACCGGTCAATTCCTGCGCTACGGCAGCCGGGTCCAACTCGACATGGCGGGATTTTTCCAGCACGTCAATGCTGGCCTCTAGCAAATCACGCGCCTCGACATAAGTGTCGCCCGTCTCCATAGAGCGCTGGAGCAGACAATAGAGCATGCCGGCTCGGAAACGCTGCGGTGAGTCGCTCTCGATGCCCAGATTTTCAGCGATTTTATCGGCAATGGTAAAGCCCATTCCTTGGACATCTTCGACCAGCTGGTAGGGATTTTCCTCGATGATTTGCAGAGTTTTCTCCTTGTACTGGTCTTGGATTTGAAAGGCGAGTTTGTTGGGAATGCCGTATTCGGCTAGTTTGGACAAAATCATCTCTGTGCCGTAGTTGAGGCGGAGTTTTTCCACAAAAGCCTGCCGATTTTTGCTGGACAATCCTGTAATCTGGGTCAATTTTTCAGGTTCGGCTAGGATTCTATCAATGGTATCCTCGCCGTAGAGCTGGACAATTTTCTCAGCTGTCTTGCGGCCGATGCCCTTGAAATGGTCGCTGGAAAAATACTTGACCAGTCCAGAGGCAGTTGGTTTACTGCGTTCGTAGCGGGAGATTTGCAGCTGCTGACCGTATTTGGGATGGGTAACCAAGTTGCCGTAAAAGCGGTAATCTTCGCCTTCAATAACGTCTGCGATGGTGCCGGTCACAATAATTTCGTAGTCGTCATAATCCGCATTGGTCTCCTCGATTTCCAAGAGCAGGATTTTATAAAAATTGCTGGGATTTTCAAAAATAATCCGGTCGATAGTTCCGGTGAAAGATACTTCTTGCATGATTTTTCCTTATCAAAATGGAGTGGGACAGTTGTCTCACTCCTAATTAGTTTATTTTACGGTACCAATGCGGTTGAGGGGCCACATGCGGAAAACGACTTCTCCCTTGATATTGGCCTTGGTGAATGGACCAACATTACGGCTATCTAGAGAAACCAGGCGGTCGTCTCCCATGAGGAAGTAGTGTCCTTCGGGTACGACATAAGACAGGCTTGGGTAGCCATTGGCATCCAGTGTGAAGGCAGTAGCAGCTGCCGCACGGTTTTGGAAGCTCTTATTATAGGAGTAGGTGGACTGGAGTTTATCTTCCTTAAAGGCTGCCAGGTACTCTGCTAAATAAGGCTCATCCACCACCTCTTCATTGATATAGAGAACGTCATTCTCAAAGCGGATGGAGTCACCAGGCATACCGATAACCCGCTTGACAATCAGCTTCTCCTTGCCTTGCGAGTCCACTTCGCTGGCCACGACAATGTCAAAACGGTCAATGGTCGTCGTGCGCGCCATGATCAAGCGCTCCTTGTCATGAAGGGTTGGATCCATAGAATGTCCATCGACAGAAACAGGCTGCCAGATAAAGAGCCGTGAGAGCAAGAAGCCGATAATAATCAGAGAGAAGATGCCCCACTCAGCTAGGAAGCGAGCAAGGGAATTTTTTTTAGTTGAACGCATGTGGTTTCCTCTTATTTCAATAATTTTTCTGCTTTTTGTGTGTTGGCAAAGTGGAGTTTGGCGGCCTGGCTGAGCCCCGCCATTCCGTATCTCTGCAAAATATTGGCTGCGACCTGGTCGGACTTGCTGCCGGCACCGGATGGCAGATTCATGCCTAGTTGGTCCCCTAGTTGAGCCAAATTTTCCAAGAACATGGCGCGTGCGATAATGGATGATACCGCGACGGCCAGGTATTTGCCCTCAGCCTTTTCTTCCAAGGTGACAGGGTTGGCAAAGTGATTGGCCTCTTTTTTGAGATATTTCTGATAATTTTGGCTAGATGTAAAAGCGTCAATGACGATTTTCTCCGGCTGTACCCCTTTTTGGAGTAGCAGGTAGATGGCCTGATTGTGGAGTGCTACCTTGACTGATACGGCATTGTAGCCTTGCTCGATGACCTCGTTGTATTTTTTCGGGGACAATAGCAGAGCTTGGTGGGAGATTTTCTCTTTTAAGAGAGGGGCGATTTGGCAGATTTTTTGGTCTGTCATTTTTTTAGAGTCATTAACGCCCAGCAACTTGAGAAAGGCATGGTCATCAGGTGTGACGTAGCTAGCCACGACAGCCAGACCGCCAAAATAAGACCCGTTACCCACCTCGTCCGTCCCAATCATGGGCAGGTTCTGCCCGGAGATGGTCTGATCAGTCTGAGCCTGCTCATAGCCCCAACGACTGGCTTCCTGCTCTGCCATTTCCCCTTGGAAAACGACTTTTCCAGAAGTGTAGATGGAAAGGCTGGCGCCAGGAAGTTTGAAAAATGCTTCGATGTAAGGATTTTTACTGGCCTGCTGGTAGCGGGCGTAGTGGTGGAGCATCTGTGCCTTGTCTGAGGCAGTCACTTTAAGTACAGCGGTCGTCATGTTCTTATTGTATCATAAATGCGACTTGGAGTGTGCGGAAAAGAGTAGAATCTACTATAATAGTTTTAGAACCTGTATGCACAGTAAGAAACTTGACTATGCATAGGAAAGTGAGGTTAAGATGGAAAATCAAGTTCAATATAAGTGGGCGACTCTGGGAACAGGTGTCATTGCCAACGAATTGGTTCAGGCCTTGCAGGCTATGGGAGGGAATATCTACTCCGTTGCCAACCGTACCTATGACAAGGGTGTAGAATTTGCGCAAAAATATAGCATTGAGAAGGTCTATGAGGACATTGATCAGGTGTTTGAGGATCCAGAAGTGGATATTATCTACATTTCAACGCCGCACAATACCCATATTAACTACTTACGTAAGG
Organism: Streptococcus sp. A23; assembly: GCF_043674155.1. Lineage (NCBI taxonomy): Bacteria > Bacillati > Bacillota > Bacilli > Lactobacillales > Streptococcaceae > Streptococcus > Streptococcus sp. A23. The sequence goes on from NZ_JBIMJP010000011.1 coordinate 49,758, forward strand.
CCTTGGCTGGGGGCAAGCATGTTCTCTGTGAAAAGTCCATCACGCTAAATAAGGATGAGTTGGCAGAAGCCATTCAACTGGCGGAGGAAAACCAGGTCATCTTGGCAGAAGCCATGACCATTTTCCACATGCCAATCTATCGTCAGTTGAGCGAAGTGGCTGCAAGTGGCAAGCTGGGAGAGTTGAAGATGATTCAGATGAACTTTGGCAGCTACAAGGAATATGACATGACCAACCGCTTTTTCAATAAGAACTTAGCTGGAGGTGCCCTTTTGGACATCGGTGTCTATGCCCTGTCCTTTGTTCGCTGGTTCATGACTGAAAAACCAAATCAAGTCGCTTCGCAGGTCAAATTGGCTCCAACGGGTGTCGATGAACAGGTCGGTATTCTCCTGTCCAATGATGCGGGTGAGATGGCTACGATTGCCCTCAGTCTCCATGCCAAACAGCCTAAGCGTGGGACCATTGCTTATGATAAGGGTTATATCGAACTCTATGAATACCCTCGCGGGCAGAAGGCGGTTATTACCTATACTGAAGACGGTAGTCAAGAGGTAATCGAAGCGGGCGAGACTGCCAAGGCCCTCTCTTATGAAGTGGCGGATATGGAAAAAGCTGTCGCGGGCATCGAAAATACTATGCACCTAGCCTACACCCAAGATGTTATGGAGATCATGACCCAACTCCGAAAAGAGTGGGGCTTGGTGTATCCGGAGGAGATGTAGTTAGTCTAGGTTTTGAGAGGTTGGAGAAGTCCAACCTTTTTTCTTTATGGCAGGAGATAGTCAGTCTTGAAGCCACATATCAGGTCACTATGACAATCTTGTGACAAATATAATGCTTAAGTGACAATCAATTTGGTTTGTTTACAGCTTGTTTAAAAGCCTGGGAAAGGCTTGTTTTGCAAAAAAAATTCCGCTATCATAGGTCTATCTCAAAAGAAAGAAGGAATGTTTTGTGAAACGTAAACAGACAAACAAACCGGTTTATATGAAAAGAAAGAGAAAAAGATCTGTACTGAAAGAGAATAAGAAAATGTTCTACGCATCCTCTGTAGCCTTGTCACTCTTGGCAACTGGCCTGGCAGCTCCGACAATTTCCGCCTTGGAATGGACACCACGCAATGTCTCTGAGATTAGCGCTGAATTGGTCAATCAAGGGGGCCAACTCACGTACACCATCAAGTATGGCGATACCTTGAGTGCCATTGCTGATGCCATGAATCTGGATATGGAAATCCTAGCCAAGGTCAATCAAATTACAGATGTCAACCTGATTTTCCCAGATACGGTATTGACCACGACAGTTGACCAAAATAACCAAGTGACCCAAATCGAAATTGAAGCACCTGCCCAGACAGCCAATCAAGAGCCTGTTCAAGCGACGGTGGATTTGCAGACAAACCAGGCGACCATCGACGATACAGTTGTTCATCTCGACGAGGTAGAAGTCCCTGCTCCAGCGACAGAACCGACTGCTCCAGTAGCTGAAACAGAAGTCCCTGCCGATATTCCAGCCGAGGTGGCTACAGTAGAAGTGCCCCAAGTTTCTATACCCGAAACAACAGAAGCGGTGGCAGCTCCAGCAGCAGAACAGGTTGCTCCAGTTGAAGCACCAGTGGCAGAGCCAGTAGCTGAAACTCCAGTAGTGGAGCCAGCAAGTGAGTCTGTTGTAGCAGAAGAGCCGGTGGTAGAGACTCCAGTGGCTGAAACACCAGCACCAGTTGCTACGGTAGTTTATGATAATAGTGGCCTCCAGCCCCAGGTTGCAGCATTTAAAGAAGAAGTTGCAAATACTTTCGGTATTACTTCTTTTTCAGGATACCGTCCTGGAGATCCCCAAGACCACGGTAAAGGATTGGCTATTGATTTCATGGTGCCAGTGAGCTCAGCCCTCGGTGACCAGGTTGCTGACTATGCCATTGCCAATATGGGTGCCCGCAACATTTCCTACATCATTTGGAAGCAACGTTTCTACTCACCATATCCAAGCATTTACGGACCAGCCTATACCTGGAATCCAATGCCAGACCGCGGAAGTGTAACAGAAAACCACTATGACCACGTCCACGTGTCTTTCAATCCATAAAAATACGGGAAATCGAATCGAAACAGGTTCGATTTTTCTGTTTTTGATTGCAAAAATAGGATATACTGTTTAAAAATAAGAGGAGGGCTGGTTGTGCCAAATTTTGTATCTGGCTTATGGAAGGAATATCTGGAAACCCGGACCAATGCAGGAGAGGATTTTCTCTATTGGTTACTTCAGCGTAAGATGACCTGGGGACAGCGCTGGCTGGTGGTATTGGTTCTGACGTTTATGGTCCAACCATCCCTATGTTCTGTACATCCTCTTTCTGATTGGCACAATCTTGTTTGTGATTTATGCTTTTGGTAGCCTTTATTTTTTTATCAAAAGGCGATTACAATCAAAGAAACACTAAAAAACTCGGGAGAAACTTCCGAGTCTTGGTCTTTAATCGGCCCAAATGGCAAGGGATTGATAAAGTTTCAGTCGAATGGTTTTTCCGAGTTTGGTGTCGCTGTAGTTGTCAATGAGGACTTGGCCGTGGGCGTAGTCGTCTGCTAGGTCTAGTTCAACCTCTTCTGCAAAGAAATTGTTGAGGACCAATAGTTTCTCGCCACTTAGCAAGCGTTCAAAGGCATAGATTTTCTGGCTATCCTTGTAGGCTGCCTTATAGTCCCCTTCTGAGATGAGAGGAAGTTCTTTCCGCAGGCGAATGAGTTCTTGGTAGAAGGTAAAGATTGGGCCAGTTTTTTCCTGCTCAACGTTAATCGTTTGGTAGGACTTGCCAGCCTTCAGCCAAGGGGTGCCTGTTGAGAAGCCTGCATTGTCAGAAGCGTCCCATTGCATCGGGGTGCGGGAATTGTCACGGGACTTGGCCTGGATAATCTTGAAGGCCTGCTCAGGTGTGTGACCTTGGTCCAAGAGCATCTGATAGGCATTGATAGACTCCACATCGACATAGTCGTCCATGCTATCGTAGTCAGGGTCAATCATGCCGATTTCCTCGCCCATGTAGATGTAAGGTGTGCCACGTGATAGGTGGATAGAGGCAGCCAGCATGGTTGCTCCTTCGTTTCGGAAATTCTCCACATCAACAAAGCGGTTGAGGGCACGAGGCTGGTCGTGGTTGTTGTAAAATAGAGCATTCCAGCCATTTCCAACTGACATCTCCTCGCCCCAAGTGTGGAAGAGGCGTTTGAGTTCTTCAAAGTCGAAGTCCATAATGGTCCATTTTTGCCCGTCCTTGTAATCCACTTTCAAGTGGTGGAAGTTGAAGGCCATGGACAATTCTTCCCGTTCAGGAGCTGTGTAGAGAATGCAGTTTTCAATGGTGGTGGCAGACATTTCCCCAACGGTCATGAAGCCTTTTTCTGCTCCAAAAGTGGCGTTATTCATCATCTTGAGGTAGTCGTGGGTGATCGGGCGGTCGGTGTAAGCAGGCTTACCGTCATTGATTGGGCAGTCTTCGAGGACTTCGTCCTTACCAATCAGGTTAATGACATCGAAGCGGAAGCCTTTAACACCCTTGTCTTTCCAGAAGTTGACCACCTTGAACAGTTCTTCGCGGACATGAGGATTTCGCCAGTTGAGGTCTGCTTGGGTCACATCAAAGAGATGAAGATAATATTTCCCAGTCTCTCCAAAGGGAGCCCAGGCATTGCCACCAAACTTGGAAACCCAGTCAGTTGGCTGGTCACGTAGGATAAAGAAATCTTGGTAGTATTTGTCGCCAGCTAGGGCTTTTTGGAACCATTCGTGGTCGGTTGAGCAGTGGTTGAGGACCATGTCTAGCATGAATTCGATACCCAGCTCTTTACCAACGGCCACCATTTCTTCAAAGTCAGCCATGGTGCCAAAATCAGGATTGACAGCTGTGTAATCGGAAATGTCATAGCCGTTGTCCCTTTGCGGACTTGGGTAGAAGGGATTGAGCCAAATCATATCAATGCCTAGCTCTTTTAGATATGGAAGTTTTTCAATAATTCCTCGTAAATCCCCGACACCATTTCCGGTCGTGTCCTTGTAAGATTTGGGGTAGATTTGATAGACGACTTTACGTTTGTCAATGGTCATGATGATAGTAGCATTTCCTTTCTCAAAAATGATGTAATCAACGGCAAAGAGTTGGGGTCACCAACTCTCTACACTTTTTGTTTATGCTTTTGTTGCTTTCAAGATAGCTTGGCCACGTTCTACTGAACGAGGAAGGTTTCCAAGAACCTCTGTATTGAAATCCGTTTGGTTGGTCACGATAACTGGTGTTTCAGCGACGAGACCAGCAGCCTTGATGACGTCGATGTCAAAGCTGATCAATTTATCACCAGCTTTTACCTTGTCACCTTGTTTGACATGGGCTGTGAAACCTTTGCCTTCCAATCCAACAGTATCCATACCGATGTGCATAAGGAGTTCAACTCCGTTTGTAGCAGTGATACCAACAGCGTGGTTAGTAGGGAAGAGGACAGATACTTCACCGTCAACAGGAGCAACTAAGAGACCTTCGCTAGGGTCAATAAGGACACCTTGTCCCATAACACCTGATGCAAATACAGGGTCAGTAGCTTGTGACAATTCTTTTGCTTGACCAGTTAGGGGGCTGATCAATTCGATAGCAGAACCAGTTTCAACGACAGTTTCAGTTACGACTACAACTTCTTCAACAGTTTCTTCTTTTTTTGAAAATGCACCTGTACGTTTGAAAACAGCTGTCAAAATCATTGGGACAACAATCGCAACAATCATTGTCATAAAGAATGCACCCCAGTATTCAGCCTTGATAGACAAGATACCTGGAAGACCACCGATACCGATAGAAGCAGCTTGGATGTTGAAGGTTACAGAGAGTAAGCCTGCGATACTTGAACCAATCATAGCAGCTACAAATGGGTAAACGTATTTCACGTTGACACCAAAGAGGGCTGGTTCAGTAACACCAAGATATGCAGAAATTGTTGCTGGAAGAGAAACTTGCGCTTCTTTTTCATTGTGACGGTTCATGAGGAAGTAAGCAAATACTGCAGAACCTTGAGCGATGTTAGAAAGAGCGATCATTGGCCAGAGACCAGTTCCACCAGTATCTGCAATCAATTGTGTATCGATGGCGTTTGTCATGTGGTGAAGACCAGTGATAACGAATGGCGCATAGAGAGCACCAAATACAGCACCGAAGAGCCATTTCAATGGGCCAGTCAAACCAGCCAATACGATAGTTGACAACCATTGACCGATTGTCCAACCGATAGGACCAAGGACAGTGTGAGCCAAGATAATTGCTGGAAGAAGTGATAGGAATGGTACGAAAATCATCGATACCACTTCAGGAACAACCTTGCGCCAGAAGATTTCTAGGTAAGAAAGGGCCAATCCTGCCAAGAGGGCTGGGATAACCTGTGCTTGGTAACCGATACGAGCGATTGAGAAGAATCCGAAGTTCCAAGACCAGTCGCTAGCAATGGTTGCAGCATCTGTACCTGGTACTGCGTAAGCGTTGAGCAACTGAGGAGAAACCAAACAGATACCAAGGACGATACCAAGAATCTGTGAAGTACCCATCTTACGAGATACAGACCAAGTGATACCTACTGGTAGGTAGTGGAAAATCGCCTCACCTGGCAACCAGAGGAAGTGGTTGACACCGTTCCAGAATGGTGATACTTGAACAATGGTATTCCAGATTGGCTTGCCGCTTGCATCGAAGAGAAGTTCTCCGTCTTTCATAGCTTGACCAAGTGCTTGGAATTGTACGCCTTCCAATACGTTGCGGAAACCGAGGATCAAACCGCCGACGATAAGGGCTGGGATGATTGGTGTAAAGATCTCCGCCAGCATCGTCATGACACGTTGGATGGCATTTTGGTTGCTTTTAGCAGCAGACTTGGCTGCTTCTTTTGAAACGCCTTCTATACCAGATACGGCAGTGAAGTCGTTGTAGAAAAGAGGGACATCGTTACCGATGATGACTTGGAACTGACCTGCGTTTGTAAAGGTTCCTTTTACAGCAGGAATGTCTTCGATGACTTTGACGTTTGCTTTTTTGTCATCCGCAAGAACAAAGCGCATACGTGTTGCACAGTGAGTAACTGCGTTAACATTTTCTTTTCCGCCAATAGCGTCCAAGAGCTGTTTGGCTTCTTTTTCAAATTTTCCCATATATTTTTCCTTCTAGACGGCTTATGGAATCCGTCACCTTATATTTTTAGACATCTCCCAAAAGTATGTCTTTTTTAAAATTTGTACGAACAAATTTTGTTTACAAAGACCATTGTATCCGATTTCAAAAAATATTGCAAGCGTTTTTAACATTTTTTTATAAAATTTCATAAAATTTCTGTTATACTAGAGTAGTTGTATGATAAAGTGGCTACAAATTAAGGAGACATCATGAAGAAATACCAGGAAATTTACAATGACTTAAAGGAAAAAATCCGTACAAATACCTACCCTGCTGAAACCAGTCTGCCGACCGAGCAGCGCCTGCAAGAAATTTACGGTGTCAGTCGTGATACTGTCCGCAAGGCCCTGTCTATGTTGACAGAAAGAGGTATGATTCAGAAAGTTCAGGGCCGAGGTTCCCTAGTTCTCAAGCAAGAAATGCTGAATTTCCCTGTTTCTGGTCTGACTTCCTACCAGGAATTGGCTGAGTCTTTGCAGCTGGAGACCAAGACAGAAGTAGTCAGCCTGGATCAGATTGTTATCAGTAGCAACTTGGCGAATTTGACTGGGTTTGAACCCCATAGCAAGGTCTGGAAAGTTGTCCGTACACGTTCTATTGATGGCAAGGTGTCGGTTGTGGATACTGACTACCTGTCTGCGGATATTGTGCCGACCATTACCAAGGAAATTGCTGCATCTTCCATTTACAATTATCTGGAGAAGACCCTCAAGCTGGATATTGCCTATGCCCAAAAGGAAATTACTGTTGAGCCGACCAGCCGTGAGGAGCGAGAGCTCATGAAAAATGAAGATGACTATCTGGTCCTCATCAAATCCCGCGTCTATCTGGGAGATACCAAGCAATTCCAATACACTGAAAGCAAGCACAAAATCGACAAATTCCGCTTTGTAGACTTTGCGCGTAGAAAATACTCTATATAGTAGGAATTGGCGAAAATAGCCATTTTGAGGTATAATAGGAAGCGAGGTGTACAATGGCAAATCTGAATCGATATAAATTTACATTTGGTGAAAAACAATTAACCCTGACGACCGAGCATGACAATCGTTTTATGACGGAAGTGGAGAAGCTAGCCCAGGAAAAATACCAGGCCATCAAGGAGAAAATGCCCAAGGCAGACCCTGAAACCCTGGCCTTGCTGTTGGCTATCAATTCCCTCTCAGTCCAGCTGACCCGCGAGATGGCCTTTGAAAAGACAGAGGCAGAATTGGCGGCCATGAAAGAAAAGGTCTTAAAAAAGAACGTGACCCTGCTGGACCTAGATGAGCTTGAGGAGTAGACATGGTATCAATTGCAATTCTTATCCTCCTAGCCTGGAGTTTTTATATCGGCTATAGTCGAGGACTGGTCCTTCAAGGCTTTTACGGTGTTTCTAGCCTCTTTGCTATCTTGGTGGCGGCCTTGACCTATAAGAAGTTGTCAGGGATTCTCTATCTATGGGTACCCTTTGCCAATGCAACCCAGGGTAGCTTTAACTATTATTTTGATGAAAAATACCTGTTTGATTTGGACCAGGTCTTCTATGCAGGCTTGGCCTTTCTGACAGTCTATCTCCTGGTCTATGCCATCATGCGTTTTGTTGGAATCTTTGTCCACCTCTTGGAAGCCTACAATCCTGATACAATCCAATCAAACCTTATCAGTGGTGCCATTGCGGTAGTGGTGGCCTTGCTTTCTCTGCAAATGGTCTTGGTCCTGGTGGCGACTATTCCTGTGGACCTGGTACAGGAGCAACTCCAGAAAAGTTTCCTAGCAAATCTGCTAATCCAGTACATTCCGACGGCTCATTTTTTCAAGGCTGTCTGGCTAAGTAATATTACAGGGTAGGGGAACCTACTCTTTTTCTAAGTAGGAAAGTATGAATCATAAAATTATTGAAACCCTTGAATTTCACAAGGTAAGACGAAAAATTGAGCCCTATCTGCTGACAGACCAGGGCTTGGACGAATTACGGCAACTGGAGCCCATGGTGGACATCAACCGTATCCAGCAGGCCTTTGATGAATTATCGGACATGGGGCAAATCTTTGTCGAAAGTCCTTACTTTAGCCTCTCAGCGACCAATGACATCAATCCAGCTATGCGCCGTTTGGAATTGGATACAGACCTGAATATCAGTGAGCTATTGGCAGTTAAGAAAGTCTTGGAAGTATCTAAGTCCCTCTTGGATTTTTATGGCAATCTTGAAAATGTCAGCCTCAGTCAGCTGGACAAGCTCTTTGAAAAAATTGAGCTCTTTCCTCACTTGCAAGGCTCGCTCCAGTCCATCAATGATGCTGGTTTTGTAGAGGATTTTGCTTCTGAAAAACTGGCAAAAATCCGCCGGAAAATCCGTGAAGCAGAGGATCAGGTCCGTCAGGTCATGCAGGATATTTTGAAGAACAAGAGCGATATGCTGTCAGATACTATCCTGGCTAGTAGGAACGGTCGCAATGTTCTTCCTGTAAAAAATACCTATCGGAATAAGATTGCAGGGGTTGTCCACGATATTTCCGCTTCTGGCTCGACCGTTTATATTGAACCACGGGCTGTAGTGAGTTTAAATGAAGACATTAGTCACTTGCGTGCAGAAGAACGGCATGAAATTAGTCGGATCTTGCAGGAATTGTCGGATATGTTGCGACCACATAGCGGTATTATTCGGAATAATGCTTGGGTCATTGGTCATTTGGACTTTATTCGTGGCAAACATCTTTTTGCGCGTGAGTACAAGGCGGTGGTTCCTAGGCTTTCTGATAAGCAGGATATTGCCCTGCTCAATGTCCGCCATCCTCTGATTGCCCAGCCTGTACCCAACGACCTTTATTTTGGTAGTCAGTTGACGGCTATTGTGATTACAGGTCCCAACACGGGTGGTAAGACCATCATGCTCAAAACCTTGGGTTTGACCCATCTTATGGCCCAGTCTGGCTTACCAATCTTGGCTGATAAGGGTAGTCGGGTCGCTGTTTTCAAGGAAATTTTTGCGGATATTGGTGATGAACAGTCCATCGAGCAGAGTTTATCGACCTTCTCCAGTCACATGACCCATACGGTAGCGATTTTGGCGGAGGCGGATCAGGATTCCCTCATTCTCTTTGACGAGTTGGGGGCGGGTACAGATCCCCAAGAGGGTGCGTCGCTGGCAATGGCTATTTTGGATGACCTTCGCCTGCGGGGGATCAAGACAATGGCGACTACCCACTACCCTGAGCTCAAGGCTTACGGGATAGAAACCTCAGGTATTGAAAATGCTAGCATGGAATTTGATACCAATAGCCTGCGTCCGACCTATAAATTTATGCAGGGTGTTCCTGGTCGCTCCAATGCCTTTGAAATTGCCCGGCGTTTAGGTTTATCGGATATCATCATCCAGTCAGCCCAGTCTTGGACCGATACAGATAGCGATGTGAACCGCGTTATCGAGAAATTGGAAAGTCAGACAGTTGAAAGTCGCCATCGACTAGATAAGATTCATGAAGTAGAACAAGAAAACTTTAAGATGAACAGGGCTCTCCGCAAACTCTATGACGAACTCAATCGTGAGAGAGAAAACGAGCTCAATAAGGCCCGTCTGGAAGCTAGGGAAATCGTTGACTTGGCTTTGGCAGAAAGTGAGGACATTCTCAAAAATCTCCATGCAGCAGCCAGCCTCAAACCCCATCAGATTATCGAAGCCAAGGCCGAGCTGAAAAAATTGGCGCCTGAAGTGGTGGATTTGTCTAAAAACAAGGTGCTGAAAAAAGCCAAAATCCAGCGTGCTGCCAAGGTGGGTGATGATATTATCGTCACAGCCTATGGACAACGTGGTACCTTGACCAATCAACTAAAGGACGGCCGTTGGGAAGCACAGGTGGGCTTGATTAAGATGACCTTGACTAAGGAGGAGTTTGAGCTAGTTAAGGTGGAGAAGGCAGAGCAGCCTAAGAAGCGCCAGGTTCATACAGTTAAACGTGCCAATGTACGAGGACCAAAAGCCCGCTTAGACCTCCGTGGCAAACGCTACGAAGAGGCTATGATGGAATTGGATGAATTCATCGACCAGGCCCTGCTTAACAATATGGCCCAAGTCGATATTGTTCACGGTATCGGTACTGGAGTCATCCGAGAAGGAGTGACCAAGTACCTCCGTCGCAACAAGCAGGTCAAGGAGTTCGGCTACGCCCCACAAAATGCTGGTGGATCAGGCTGTACCATTGTGACCTTTAAGTAAGGAGCTATGAGTAACATTATGATTATCAGAAACTATCAAACCAGTGATGAAAAAGGCTGGGTTTATTGCAAGGCACTCAGCTACCTCTTTTCCCCATTCTTTGATGATAGAGAAACAGAGAAGCCCGAACTAATGACAGACGTTTATGACTACCGCGTGGAATGGGTGGCTGAAGTAAACGGACAAATTGTTGGTCTAATCGACATCGATATTTACACGGAAGAGTGCAGCCAGTCTTATATTTACGCACCAAGTAAGCGGACAGCTTATTTTACTAACCTAGCAGTCCACCCTGATTTTCAAGGTCAGGGTATTGCCCAGGCGCTTTTTGAAAAAGCAGAGCAGGAGTTGAGAGAGCAAGGTGTAGAGAAACTAGCCATCTTTACCAGAGAGGGAGATGTAGCCAATCACTTGTATCAAAAATGGGGCGGACAGCTAGTTTGCTCGGACTATCTAGTCGTCGGAGCACCCAAAGACATCCCAACCATCCGTTTTGGAATTGATTTAGAGCGAGGTAGATTGTCCTTTTCAGATATTGAAGGTCAGCAAGTTCCCTACTATTTGAGAGAAGGTGTTTATGTAGTCAGTGAAGAAGCTGGCTTGGGTCTCTTTGACATAGAAGATGCCTATCAAGAATTGACCTACGTGGTGGATTTGACGGAAAAAAGTTGAAAAGGTTCAACTTTTTTCTTTTGGCAATGAACCTGGCAAGTCAAAGGGATTATTAGTCCCCTCTGGTATCCTTACGGTCTAGTTTCACTTGTTCAATCTGCTTTTCAATTTAAGATATCCAAAGTATGTCTATTCAATTTCTTGCTCCGTAGCACCTACTCCGTCATCTTGTCCCGTTGCTACAACTGGATTTGACAGGAAGAACCATTTTCTATTTCACGCTTGCTCCCTGCGGTCTAGCTTGGCTTGACAATAGTCCGTTTTAAGTCACTATTTTTTCGACATGCCTATCTCCACTCTCATCCCGTAGCAAAAATTCGCATTCTCTCTTCATTTGGTGTAGAATGATAGTACCAAAATCAGAAATGGAGAAAATCATGGTTCAAGTTATTACAGATGCAAACTTTGAAGTTGAAACACAAGAAGGCGTAGTCCTTGTTGACTTTTGGGCACCTTGGTGTGGTCCATGCCGCATGCAAGCACCAATCTTAGAGCAATTAGCAGGCGAAGTGGATGAAGATGAACTGCGTATCTACAAGATGGATGTTGATGAGAATCCAAACACAGCTCGTCAATTTGGAATCATGTCTATCCCAACTCTATTGTTCAAAAAAGACGGACAGGTTGTGAAACAAGTAGCAGGTGTGCATACCAAAGACCAAATCAAAGCAATCTTGGCAGAAATTGCCTAGCTAGGAAGGACTGAGAAAAGTCCTTTTTATCTATCAAAAAATAGATTGTTATAATAAAGTCACCTAAAAAACTGAGAGTGGAGAATATGAAAAACAAGTATTTTACAACCATGGAATACCGTGATAAGCTCTTTGAAGAGTTGGATTTACAGACTCGTGATATGGTTATCCTAATGTGTGCGATTTTTATTGCTTCTGTTGGTTTAAATATGAATAGCACGGCAGTGATTATCGGTGCTATGCTGATTTCCCCCTTGATGACACCGATTGTTGGGCTTGGTCTGGGCTTGGCGATTTATGACCTTGCCTTGATGAAGAAGGCGTTGAAGTTGCTGGCTGTCGAAGTTGTTATTAGCCTGTTGGTATCCAGCATCTATTTCTATCTTTCGCCGATTACAGTAGCCAGTACAGAGTTGACTGCTAGAATTTCGCCGACAGTCTGGGATATTATTATTGCCATTGCTGGCGGAATTGCTGGAGTGATTGGCAGTCGGAAAAAAGAGGCCAATAATATTGTGCCCGGTGTTGCCATTGCGACAGCCCTCATGCCTCCTATTTGTACAGCAGGTTTTGGCTTGGCTCATGGTAATACCCAGTACTTCTTTGGAGCCCTCTAACCTCTTTTTGATCAACTGTATCTTCATCATGTTGACCACCTTTTTCGGCTCCCGCTTTATGATGCGACGGACCAAGGCAGTTGAATTGAACAAATTGAACCCAAAATTGAGATATGGTATGACGGCTCTAGTCCTTGCCTTGACCATTCCGAGTCTGCTTTCAGCAGGAAATCTGGTCTTAGACTATGCCCGTAAGGATGCCATGAATCAATACATTAGTGAGAAATTTACCTATCACACTATTCTTAGCCGGACTTATAATAAAACTAAAAATCAGTTGGAGATTACCATTGTCGGACAAGAACTGACCGAACAAGAATTGGAAAAATTAGTCAAGGAAAAGTCGAAATACGGATTAGAGAAATTGACGGTCAAGGTCAACCAGGTTGCCAGCTTGTCACAGGCAGATGCTAAGGAGGTTTACCAGTATATTGACCAGTATATTGAGCAAAAGTTGTCCAACACAGATACAAAAAATGAAGAAATTCAAGATGAGATAGAGTAGGCGGGAGGAATATGCGTCCTACTTTTAAGAATAGATTAGATGATATAGGAGGAGACAAACATGAAAGAAATTTACCTAGCAGGCGGTTGTTTCTGGGGGATGGAAGGCTACTTTTCCCAGATCGATGGTATTCTTGACACCAGCGTTGGCTATGCCAATGGACAGGTGGAGACGACCAATTATCAACTCCTCAAACAAACAGACCACGCAGAGACGCTCTATCTAGCCTATGATGAGACTCGTATCAATTTGCGGGAAATTCTCCTCTACTATTTCCGCGTCATTGATCCCTTCTCTATCAATCAGCAGGGACCTGACAAAGGTCGCCAGTATCGGACTGGTATCTATTACACGGATGAGGCTGATTTGCCGACCATCGAGCAGGTCATGACGGAGCAGTCCCAGCTCTTTGGCGGACGCCCCCTAGCCGTTGAAGTGGAGCCACTCGCGCATTACATCCCCGCCGAAGACTACCATCAGGATTATCTCAAGAAAAATCCCCAAGGGTACTGCCATATCGATCTTGGGCAGGCAAAAATCCCTCTGATTGATGTTGCAGACTACCAAAAGCCAGACCAACAAGTCTTAAAGGATAGCTTGACCGACCTCCAGTACCAAGTCACTCAAGAAGCTGCGACGGAAAGACCCTTCGAAAATGAGTTTTGGAATAGCGACCAAGCTGGCATCTACGTCGATATTACGACTGGCGAGCCGCTCTTTCTCTCGACAGACAAATTCGACTCAGGCTGCGGCTGGCCCTCCTTTACCAAACCAATCAGCAAGGAAGTGGCGACTTATTTCCAAGATAAGTCCCACGGCATGAACCGTATTGAAGTCCGCAGTCGGGCTGGTCATGCTCATTTAGGTCATGTCTTTGATGATGGACCACGTGATAAAGGCGGTCTCCGTTACTGTATCAACTCCGCAGCCCTTCGCTTCATCCCGAGAGAGGAAATGGAAGAAGCAGGATATGGACTGTTTTTGGAGTTGTTGCAATAATTTTTTGAAAACTTGCTTGATTTTTCCTGAAAAATAGTCTAGAATAGAGCAAGATAAAACTGAATAACCGGTTGATATTGGGTAGAAGGGAAACTGACTGTTCAATGGACGGAACTCTGGAGAGACCATTTTGGCACCGAAGGGGCAAGGTAGTCCTGCTTGGAAAAGTAGAGCTACTGAAACTCTCAGGTAAAAGGACAGAGCGTTGAAAAAATAGGCTTTTTCTGTATTTTTCACGTTGATTCTAGAGGTTGAAGTGTTCAGCCTCTTTTTGTTTTTCCGGCAGCTTTATAGGATTAGGAATCATACTTAGGAGGAAGCTATGTTAGAATTGATGCAAAACATTAATAACCTTGTGTGGGGTCTGCCCCTCTTATTACTATTGGTCGGAACGGGTGTCTATTTTACCCTTCGGTTGGGAATCTTTCAAATCAGTAAGTTGCCAACGGCCTTTCGTTTGATTTTCTCCAGTGACCAGTCTGGTCAGGGAGATGTGTCCAGCTTTGCGGCCCTTTGTACAGCTTTGGCAGCGACAGTTGGTACAGGAAATATTGTCGGAGTTGCGACAGCTATTACTACAGGTGGACCAGGTGCCCTCTTCTGGATGTGGGTGGCGGCCTTTTTCGGGATGGCAACCAAATATGCAGAAGGCTTTTTAGCCATTAAATACCGTACCAAGGATGCCAATGGGCAAGCAGCAGGAGGTCCGATGCACTATATCACCTTGGGGATGGGACAAAAGTGGAAGCCTTTAGCAGTTTTCTTTGCCATTTCAGGAGTTTTAGTGGCCCTCTTGGGGATGGGAACTTTTTCTCAGGTTAATTCCATTGCCTCATCCATGTCTGCTAGCTTTGGTCTGGCTCCCCAGTTGGTCAGCATCGTAACTGCCATTTCCATCGCTTTCTTTATCTTCGGAGGGATTGAAAAAATCTCTGATGTTTCAACTAAAATTGTCCCATTTATGGCGATTTTGTATGTCTTGGCAAGTGTAATCGTTTTGGCTCTGCATTGGGATCAGCTCTTGCCAACCATAGCTATGGCTCTTACATCAGCCTTTACCCCAGCAGCAGCTGTGGGTGGCTTTGCAGGTGCGACCGTGCAACAGGCAATCCAGCGTGGGATTGCGCGTGGGGTGTTCTCCAATGAATCTGGTCTAGGTTCGGCGCCTATTGCAGCAGCAGCAGCTAAGTCAGATAATCCAGTAGAACAGGGCTTGATTTCAATGACGGGTACCTTTATCGATACACTCATCATCTGTACCTTGACAGGCTTGACGATTCTAGTAACTGGTCAGTGGTCTATAGAAGGGTTGGCAGGGGCTCCGCTCACTCAGGCAGCCTTTTCGACAGTATTTGGACAGCCAGGTGTCTTGGCCTTGACCATCAGTTTAGTTCTCTTTGCCTATACGACCATTCTGGGTTGGTCTTATTATGGGGAACGCTGTATTGAGTTTCTATTTGGAACCAAAGCCATCTTACCTTACCGTCTGGTCTTTGTAGCTATGGTTGCCTTAGGTGGTTTCCTCAAGTTGGACTTGATTTGGACCATCGCAGATATTGTGAACGGGCTCATGGCTCTTCCAAACTTGATTGCCTTACTGGCTCTCTCGCCTGTTATCATCAAGGAGACACGCCAGTATTTTGCAAAGAAGAAATAAGATGAAAGACAGTCATTTGGCTGTCTTTTAGGTTTTTATAGTTTTTTCTGCTATAATTATCTCATGAATGATTTTATTATCAAGTATTTTTCTCAATTTAATATTGAGGTCATTGTGACAGCAGGTCTAAATAAGGTTCTATCGCTAGTTTTACTCTTTGTTGCATTTTACATTATCAAGAAGATAGCCAAAGCTTCTGTGAAAAAGGTTTTGGTTCCCTCTCTAAAGGTATCTACACAAGACATTGGTCGCCAAAAAACGATTAGCCGTCTGGTGGAGAGTATTCTGAATTATTTGCTCTACTTTATTCTCATTTATTGTATCTTGAGCATTTTAGGCTTACCGGTATCTAGTCTTCTTGCAGGAGCCGGGATTGCCGGGGTAGCTGTTGGGCTGGGGGCACAAGGTTTTCTCTCAGACTTGGTCAATGGATTCTTTATCTTAATTGAACGACAGTTTGACGTCGGAGATGTGGTTAAGTTAACCAACGGTCCCATTACTATTTCAGGCACCATTGTGAGCATGGGTATTCGGACGACACAAGTACGTGATGCAGATGGGACCTTGCATTTTATTCCCAATCGTAATATCCTTGTCGTGTCCAATCAATCTCGTGGAGATATGCGAGCTCAGGTAGATATTCCGCTTAAATTTAACACCGATTTGGAGCAGGTAAGTCGAGTAATTGAGGAAGTCAACCGTAGAGAAGTTGGCAACTTTGATCAGATTACAGGTGTGACAGTTCTTGGACCGCAAAATACGACCAATGGTCAGTTTGTTTTCCGTGTCAATCTATTTGTAGCACATGGTCAACAAAGCAATATCTACCATCAATTTTTAGGATTTTATCAAGATGCCCTACGCCAGGCAGGCATCGACCTGCCTACAGCCAGCTTGAAATAAGGAGTTCCTATGCAGCAGAAAGATTTCGTCGTCGAAGACGGCTATATGTACTATCCTAAGAAAGCTCTCTACAAACAGCCCCTCTTTTGGACCACCATAATTGGCGCTGTAGCCAGTCTTGTGCTAGGGGTGACTTGCTTGTTACTCATCATTGGTCTTGGCTTTAGCGAGCTTTCTCTGGACCAGCCTTCTACGGAATTTGATAGCACCAGGACCTATCGAGAGCACGAGGTCGGAGAAAGTGTTGACTTTGCGGATGGCCTGCGCGTGACGGTGCAATCCATGGGACAAGACGACAGCGTGGATCTGGTGGATGATTATTACCCTTCGGCCTATGTGGTAGATTTGGAAGTGGAAAATCCTGGTCAGGAAGATATTTACTTTGACGAATATTATTTTAACCTGATTGACCTTTCAACGGACTTCCCTTTGACCCTGGACTTACGGACCTATGATGTCAATCTGGCTGAGAAAATAAAGGCCGGTGAGAAGATATCTGTCCGTCTTATCTATGGTTTGGACGGTGAGACCAATCTTGGTTTTGTCTATGATGATGTCATGTGGACGGAGCAGCTGATTGGCCAGGGGATTTGATACTCTTCGAAAATCATCTTATCCGTTGTCAAGAGCCTTGGTGAGTGAAAAGATCCGGGGGAGGTTTTCAGCCTGTCGCCTTGAAACGAGAGAGCGACAGAGTTCTACCTTCGGCATTTTTGAGGCGAACAAGTTCGCTCTATTTCCAGCCTTCAACTGTTCCCCAAACAGTTGAAGCTGGGCTAGATTGATTTTCATTGAGTATGAGTAAAGCGGGTAATTAACATAAAATTATATGTAAGTTAAAAAGCTGAAACTTCAGCTTTTTTTCAGTTCTTTCTCAAAACTCTCCGACCTTGCTTCTACACTAATTTCTTCGAGTGTCAGTGGGTGGGTCAGGCTGAGGCGGGCTGCGTGGAGCATGAGGCGGGGAGCGCTGACTTTGCTATAGAGTGGGTCGCCAATGAGGGCATGACCGTGGTGGGCTAGGTGGACGCGGATTTGGTGGGTGCGTCCAGTTTCTAAGCGACAGGAAATCAGGCTGTTCTTGCCGACTTTTTCCAGTTGTTTGACATGAGTGACAGCCTCCTGACCCTTGCGGTGATCGACCAATCGTTTCCTGCGATCATGACGGTCGCGCCCGATTTTGTCTGTAATGGTCCAACTCTCCTGCTTGAGATGACCTTGGCAGAGGGCTAGATAATCGCGATAGATGACCTTATCCTCTAAGAGACGGTTGAGAATGGGCAGGATAAAGGGATTTTTGGCAAAAAGAATGGCTCCGCTGGTCTCCATATCCAGCCTGTGGACCACATAGCAGGTTTGACCGACATAAGCTGATACATGGTTGAGCAAGGTGATTTCCGTCGGCTCATTGCCGTGGGTCTTCATTCCTTCGGGCTTGTTAACGATAATCAGATGTTCATCTTGATAGAGCTCTTCGACCAAGTCTGCCTGCCCCATAGGAATCGTCTTTTCCGGATAATCTTCCTCATCAAAGGTCAATTCTAGCAGGTCACCGGGAGCAATGGAACTCTGCCAGTTAACGGTTTGCCCATTGACGGTGACGTGTTTTTTGGTGCGGAGGAAGTGGCGGATTTTTCTGGGAATGAGAAAATAATCTTCCAAGACTTCTTTGACAGTCAATTCTGGAAAGGCTTGGGGAATGCGAATGTTAATTTTCATCATAGGCTGGTTGAGTGTTTTGGTTGCACTTTTTCGTTTGGATTGATGTAGTTCATAGCATTGTTGACGGCAGTCGGAGCCTCGCCAAAGCCAGTAGCAATCAGGTCAACCTTGCCTTCGTAGTAGCAACAATCGCCGATAGCATAGACGCCGGCCTGTGAGGTTTCCTGTTTGCTGTTGACTAAAATGCGGTGACGATGCAGGTCTAATCCCCATTCTTTCAGGGTTCCGACCGATGATTTGAAACCGTAGTTGACAAAGAGGTGGTCGAAGTTCAGGGTGAGCTGGTCCTCGCTCTTGACCTTGTCGAAACGAATAGCAGCAGCTCTGCCATTTTCCCCAGAAAGTTCCTTAGGAACATAGGGAGTGTGGATGGCGACGCTAGACTTTTTCAGGTCCTCGACGCTGTGCTCTAGGGCACGGAAATTGTCGCGTCGGTGGACGATGCTGGTGGTTTTGGCGATTTTTTCAAAGGCCAGAGACCAGTCAACAGCGGAGTCGCCACCACCCAAGACAAGGACGTCCTTGTCTGCGTACTGCTGGATATTGGACACATGGTAGTGAACGTTTTCATAGCTGTCAGCTCCGTCAATCTCCAGAGGACGGGGCTTGAAGGCTCCGCCACCCATGGCGATGATGACCGACTTGGTCTGGTGGGTGTCCTTGTTGGTTGTCAAAGTGATGACTTCACCCGGTTGGATAGCTATCAGGGTTTCATTGAGGCAAATAGTGGTGTCAAATGGGGCTAACTGGGCAAGCAGGTTGTCCGTCAATTCTTGACCAGTCAGGCTTGGGAAGGCAGGAATGTCCAGGATGGATTTTTCAGGATAGAGGATGGCGGGTTGTCCACCGAGTTGGGGCAGCGAATCAATCACTTTGACTTTGGCCTGGCGCAGATGGGCGTAGAAGGCAGCAAAGAGCCCAACAGGACCACCGCCGATAATGGTAATGTCGTAGATTTCAGTCATAGTCTTTTCCTTATCAATAGAGAATAGTCCTATTCTACCATATTTTCAGTCCTGAGACCGATTTTATGGGCTGTCACAGTTCAACCAAAGGATTGGTAGCTGAAAAATTTGGGCCGATATAGTATAATAGTCCAAAACTAGAGAAAGAGGAGGGGGCATGGACAAGGACGATTTGCAGTTTGATCCCATTGAAGTACCAGAGGATTTTGAGTCTCTGGACCAGACCAAGGCCTATACTAGCGACCAATTTACAAGCGCAGAGTCTGACATGGGAGAAACGAAAAACATAGACCTGCCATATTTAGAAAGTGGGAAGAAAACCAAATTTAGCCGTCGCTCAGCCCGGGGCAATCGTGACAGGTCGGATAAACCTAAAAAGGAAAGTCGGATTCCAGAGCCTGTTCGCAAATTTTGGCGCCGTTACCAGCTGACTAAAATTCTGCTGATTATTCTGGGTGTTTTGATACTGACGGTGGGAGGCTATCTCTTCTTCCTAGCCAAGACCGCAAATGTTGGCGATTTGCAGGAGGCCCTCAAGGCCAAGACGGTTATCTATGACAAGGACGGTTTGGAAGCTGGTACCCTGTCGGGGCAGAAAGGAACCTATGTGGAGCTGGATGCCATTTCGGATAATCTGGAAAATGCCGTCATCGCTACGGAAGACAGGACTTTTTATGAAAATTCTGGTATCAACTACAAGCGGACCCTACTGGCCTTCCTCACCTTGGGCCGGTCTGGCGGTGGTTCGACCATTACCCAGCAGTTGGCCAAAAATGCCTTCCTGACTCAGGACCAGACCATTAGCCGGAAGGCGAGGGAGTATTTCCTGGCCCTTGAAATCAATAAAAAATATAGCAAGCAGGAAATCCTGACCATGTACCTCAACAATGCCTATTTTGGCAACGGGGTCTGGGGGGTTCAGGATGCTAGTCTCAAGTATTTTGGGGTTAATGCTAGCGATTTGAGTCTGGAGCAATCGGCTGTTTTAGCCGGCATGCTCAAGGGGCCTGAGATTTACAATCCTTATTATTCCATTGAAAATGCGACCAACCGCCGTAATACTATTTTGCAGGTCATGGTGGATGCCCAGTTTATTGATCAGGCAACTGCTGATGCAGGAATGCAGGTGGACGTGGGCAGTCAGCTCTACGATGCTTATGCGGGCAAGGCTAGCAACTATGCCTATCCCTCTTATTTTGATGCGGTTATTGCAGAGGCCATTGACCGATATGGATTGAAAGAAAGTGACATTATCAACAACGGCTACCGGATTTATACGGAGATGGACCAGACCTCTCAGGCTAATCTCCAGGTGATTTTTAATGATGAGAGTCTCTTCCCGCAGTCTGCCTATGATAGTTCCTATGCTCAGGGGGCAAGCGTGGCCCTGGATCCGTCTACAGGTGGCGTTCGAGCGCTGGTTGGGCGGGTTAATTCATCCGAAGATTATGCCTTCCGTAACTTCAATTTCGCAACCCAGGCCAAGAGAAGTCCGGGTTCGACCATCAAGCCCTTGGTTGCCTATGCTCCGGCAGTGTCGGCAGGCTGGGAAATTGATAAAGAGCTGGACAACCACACGACGACCTACGGGACCTATACCTTGCAGAATAATGACCTGTCTACATCGGAATCTATTCCAATGTACCAAGCCTTAGCCCTGTCTTACAATTTGCCTGTGGCATCCATTGTCGACACCTTGGGGATTGACACCGCCTTTGAATACGGGAAAAAATTTGGCCTGAACATGAATAAGGTTGAAAAGGTACTAGGAGTGGCTATAGGATCTGGTGTGGAGACCAATGCCCTGCAAATGGCCCAGGCCTATGGTGCCTTTGCCAACCATGGGACCATGAAGGATGCTCATCTGATTAGCCGTATTGAAACGGCCAATGGCAAGGTCATTGTGGACCACCGTTCTCAGTCGACCAAGGTGATCGATAAGTCAGTGGCAGACAAGATGACCTCTATGATGCTGGGAACTTTTACCAACGGTACAGGGGTCAATGCGGATGTCTACGGCTACAATCTAGCCGGAAAGACGGGGACTACCGAGACCAACTTTGATGTCTCTCTTATCAATGACCAGTGGATTATCGCCTATACACCTGACTTGGTTATCAGCCAGTGGGTTGGTTTTGAAAAGACTGACGAGACCCACTATATCGATGCCAATAATTCCTGGAAGGCGCCTGTGCTCTTCCAAACAGTTGCGGCCAATCTCTTGAGTCAGACCAGCGGGACACCATTTACAGTGGACAATGCTTACGCCATGAATGGCATTGTGCCTATCAATCAAGTGGAGACAGGACCGACAGAGCCGGTCATCAGCCCAGAGCAAATCCAGGAAATCAGTGACCGAGCAAGACAGCTTCTAGAAGAAACCAAGCAACAAATCATTGATGCCCAGCTACCTGAGCGAGCACGCACCCTCATAGACAATATAAGAAGTTGGTTTGAGTAGTTGTCAAATGAGCTAAAACATGATAAAATAAGGTTTATTGGAGGGCTATATGGCACTAAAAAAAGCAAGCCTAGCTTGTACAGTTTGTGGATCTCGTAACTATTCTATTTCCCTATCGAGCAATCCCAAGCCAACACGGTTAGAAGTAAATAAATTTTGTAAACACTGTGGTCAGTATACGGTCCACAAGGAAACTAGATAGGAGTAGCAGGTGAAATTCGTCGCAGATATTTTCCGTATTTTAAAAGACACTGCCTGGCCAACGCGCAAGCAGAGTTGGAAAGATTTCTTCTCAGTCGTAGAATACACAGCCTTCTTCGTGGTACTTGTGTATATATTTGACCTCATTTTGTCCAAGGGCTTGATGAGCTTGATCAATCTTTTCTAGTAAAATACTTGCCATTTGTAAAATGGAAGTGGTATAATAAAGAAAAGCGAAAGCCTTCGGGCTTTTTTTAGCGTCTTCAATACAGCTTTCAAAAGAAAGGAACGACTATGTACGATAGTTTTGATAAAGGCTGGTTTGTTCTACAAACCTATTCAGGATACGAGAACAAGGTAAAAGAAAACCTTCTCCAACGTGCGCATACCTACAATATGTTGGAAAACATCTTGCGCGTGGAAATCCCAACCCAGACGGTTCAGGTAGAAAAGAACGGCGAGAAGAAAGAAGTGGAAGAAAATCGCTTCCCAGGTTATGTCTTGGTAGAGATGGTCATGACTGACGAGGCTTGGTTCGTGGTTCGTAATACGCCAAACGTTACAGGTTTCGTGGGTTCTCACGGTAATCGTTCCAAACCAACTCCACTCTTAGAAGAAGAAATCCGCCAAATCCTGGTATCTATGGGACAAACAGTCCAAGGAGATATCGATGTCAAGGTGGGCGACACAGTCCGCATCATTGACGGTGCCTTCACAGACTACACTGGTAAAATCACTGAAATCGATAATAACAAGGTTAAGATGGTTATCTCCATGTTTGGTAATGATACCATTGCAGAAGTGAATTTGAGCCAGATTGCAGAATTATAATATCCATCAGACAGAACAGTTAACAACTGTTTTGTCTTTTTTATTAAAAATACTTGACCAGTTAACTATTTTTATGTTATAGTTAACTGGTTAACGAAAAAACAAGGAGAAATCTAATGAAGTGGATGAAATATCTCTTTTTATCACTCATGCTACTAGTCCTCTCGGCCTGTGGCCAGCAGAGCCAGTCTAGCCAAGTCCAATCTGGTCTGCGGATTGTGACTTCCTTTTACCCAATTTATTCACTGGTTAAGGAAATTTCTGGTGACTACAATGACATCCGTATGATTGGCTCCAGAAATGGGATTCATTCTTATGAGCCCTCGCCAGCAGATGTCAAGGGAATATACGACGCAGATGTCTTTATCTACCATTCTAAGATTTTGGAGTCCTGGGCCGGTCGCCTGGAGCCGAATGTGCAAGGTTCCAAGGTCAAGGTCCTGGAGGCCTCCAGTGGTTTAGAGCTACAGCGAGTTCCTGGTCTGGAGGATGTGGAGGCGACAGAGGGCATGGACGAGGCCAGTCTATACGACCCCCATACCTGGTTGGACCCAGTTCTGGTGGGGCAGGAGGCGGTCTTGATTGGTAATTTACTGGCTGAGGCAGACCCTGAGCGGGCTAGTTACTACAACGAAAATGCCAGCAAGCTCCAGCAGCAATACCAGGATTTGGCAGACAAATACAAGCCTATCTTTGAAAAAACAAGATCCAAGACCTTCGTCACCCAGCACACAGCCTTTTCCTATATGGCTAAGCGCTACGGCCTCCAGCAACTGGGCATAGCTGGTGTGTCAGAGGAAGAGCCTAATCCACGAGAATTGGCAGAAATCAAGGAATTTGTCGATACCTACGATGTCAAAACCATTTTTGTGGAAAAGGGCAAGTCAGACAAGCTGGCCCAGACCTTGAAGAGCTCCACAGGTGTTGACCTGAAAATCTTGGACCCGCTTGAGGCAGATCCAGAAAACAATCTAACCTATCTGGAAAATCTAGATGCCGTCTTAGACACCCTCGCCAAGGAATTACAGTAAAGGAGAAAACATGAAAAACAAGAAATTAGTTGGTTCAGTAGCCGCCCTGGTTCTGGGCATGAGCATTTGTAGCTACCAGCTGGGACGTTACCAAGCCACGGAAGACAGCAAGAACCGAGTAGCCTACATCGAAGACAGCCAGACAGAAAAGAGTATGCTGGCTGAACAGTTGACGCCAGAGGAAGTTTCTGCCAAGGAAAATATCGACGCCGAGCAGATTGTGGTCAAAATCACCGACCAGAGCTATGTGACTTCTCACGGTGACCATTTCCATTACTACAATGGCAAGGTGCCCTTCGACGCGATTTTCAGCGAAGAGCTGATTATGACCGACCCAGCCTATGTCCTCCAAGACAACCACATTGTCAATGAAGTCCAGGATGGCTATGTGATTAAGGTAGATGGCCAGTATTACCTCTATCTCAAAGATAAAAAGCAGCAGAAAAATGTGCGAACCAAGGAGGAAGTTCAGAGACAGAAGGGTGTATCCTCTTCTGACAGGGCCTATCAGGAGGCTGGTGGCGGCCGGACAGCAGATGGTCGCTATAAGACCGATGACGGCTATGTCTTCAACCCTACTGATGTGATTGAGGACACGGGAGACGGCTTCATCGTGCCTCACGGTAGCCACTTCCATTTTATTCCTAAGAAGGACTTGTCTCCGTCCGAGTTACAGGCAGCCCAGGCCTCTATTGACGGCAAGTCCTCAAACAAGGGTCAGTCGACCAAGGCCACTTACCCGTCTCAGGGCCAGACTGGCTCGACCGCCCTTTCAAGCCACTCAGGTCAAGACTTGAACAGCCTCTTGGCCCAGCTGGATGCTACACCGCTCTCCCAGCGCCATGTAGAGGCCGACGGTCTGGTCTTTGACCCACGCATGATTAGTAAAAAGACCGCTGCCGGCGTCATCATCCCCCACGGCGACCACTATCATTTCATCCCTTACAGCCAGATGTCGCCACTGGAGGCTCAGATTGCTCGGATGATTGGGGAAAATAGCAGAGCAGGCTCAGGGCATACAGCTACCCATCCGACGCGGACTGACTATCCGACAGGCACAACCCAGCCAGCCACACCAGCCAATCCCCCTCATCAAGCCCAGCCAAGTCCTGCACCAAAACCAGGTCCTACTGATTCCCAAGCCACTAACCAGCCATTTGTTACCTATCTAGGTCGTCGCATCCCTGCCTACGGCAAGGGATTGGATGGCAAGGTCTATTTCACCAGCGACGGCTACACCTTCAGCAAGGCCAGCATCACATCTGTTGATGACCAGGGCTTGATTGGTAGCCACGGCGACCATTTCCACTATATCGGCTTTGGCGAATTAGAAGACTTTGAAATCAAGCAAGTCGAAGAATGGGTTCGGGAAAAGCAAGGCTTGACAGGAAATACTAAGCCTGCTAATAAACCAGCCACTCCAAAACCAAGTCAGCCGACGGCGCCGACACTTCCAGTCCTGCCAAGCCAACCAGCTCTTCCTGAACAACCGACTCAACCAAGTCCAGTTGATACGAGCGTAAACAAACCAGTCTTTGATCCGCAAGCCGTGACTGGCAAGCGGCTTGAGGCAGGCAAGGTCTTCTACCAAGTTCAGCTGGACGGCAAAAGCTACCGTTACAGCCGAGATGAATTGGACCTGATGAAAATTTCCTTTGCAGAATTGCGCCTGATGGAACTGGACAAGGACTACCGCTTTGACACGGCTCCACAGGTTGCTGGAGATTTGGCACCAGCTATGCACGTCAGCATTGACAAGATCCCAATGAAGGGAGCCAACGCGACCTACGATACAGGCGAGTCCTTTGTCATTCCCCATATCGACCATATCCACATCCTGCCTTATAGCTGGCTGAGCAAGGAGCAGATCGCGACCATTCGTTACATTATGCAGCACCCAGAGGTTCGTCCTGCAGCTTGGACCACAGCAGGTCATGGCGATGATGTCATGGATCCAAATGCCCTGAAACCGATTGCCAATGCGACCGACCAGGCTCAGCGTACCGGCCTGAAAAACTGGCAGATTATCCACACGGCTGAGGAAGTGGCAGCAGCACGCGCCCAGGGCCGCTTTGCTACCAACGACGGCTATATCTTTACCCCAGAGGACGTCCTGGATCCGGCCAGCTTTATCTTCAGCGGCGCCTTCAGCCTGCCACGGGCGACCGGTGGTTCCCTCCGATCTATCGCCAAAAAAGAGCTGTCAGACCAGGAGTTGGCGGCAGTCCAGGCTCTCTTGGACCAGCGTGATGCAGAAATACTGGCTAAAAATGTTACACCGATTGAAAAACGTGAAGGGTTGAAAAACTGGCAGATTGTTCACTCTGCAACAGAACTGGCTGAAGCTAAGTCTGCAGGGAAATACACAACAAAAGATGGCTATATTTTTGATCCAGCAGACCTATTAGATCCCAAAGTGAAAATAGGTACGGATAACTATCGCATCCCACGTGTGATTACAGATGGTTACCGTCGGATTAACAAGAGTGATTTGAATTACTTAAGCGAGCTAATCCCAGCAGAGGCTATGGTGGCTCAACGTGAGAAATCTAATTCTAGTTCACCGTCAACACCTGTACCAATTGAAACAGAAGCAAGTGCAGGCGAGACAACAACGCCAGAACAGCCGCAAGTTGCCAAAGAAACAGCAGAGGAAATTTACAACCGAGTTGAAGCGAAGAAAGTCGTTCCTTTCGAAGCACTGACCTACAATGCTGGCTATGCGACCGAAGTACGTAACGGGACTCTGGTAATTCCGCATCAAGATCACTATCACTATGTATCCTTTAAATGGTTTGACCAAGGTAGTGCAAGAAGTCCTGAAGGGTATAGTCTAGCAGATTTCCTAGCAACGGTTAAATACTACATGACTAATCCACAAGAACGCCCAGTTTCAGACGATGGCTGGGGAGTATTTACACCAAATACACCATCTGAATCGACAGAAGAAACAGAGACGGAAGAAAGTGATGAAGAAATTATTTCTGAGGAAACCGAGGAAATTGACGAGTTTACAGAAGAATTAAAACGAAGAGCAGAAGAGTTTGGCATGGACTTCAAAACCTTTGAACAAAGTCTGGTCACACTCTCAGACCGTTACAGAGTTTCTTTTGAAGCTTTCGAATATGATGCAGCAAGCAAAGTTGTTCGACTTGTAGATAAGGATGGGGTCAAACGGACAATCTCCCTTCCAAGTTTAGAAGAACAAGTATAGTAAACAAAATACCTGTAGCGCTGAGCTCTGCAGGTATTTTTTTACAGAAAAACGATAAAGATTATCTTTGACTATTTGCTTTTTTTAGCGTAAAATAGAAAGGAAAGACAAAAAAGGAGAAAAGCCTTGGAACTTAACGTATTTGCAGGACAAGAAAAAAGCGAACTTTCCATGATTGAAGTAGCTCGTGCTATTTTGGAAGAACGTGGACGTGACAATGAAATGTATTTCAATGACTTGGTCAATGAAATACAGAATTATTTAGAAAAATCAAACAGTGAGATTCGTGCAGCCTTGCCAACTTTCTATTCTGACTTGAATGTGGACGGTAGTTTCATTCCGCTAGGCGAAAACAAATGGGGTCTTCGTTCATGGTATGCCATCGATGAGATTGATGAGGAAGTTATTACTCTCGAAGAAGATGATGAAGATGCGCCAAAACGTAAGAAAAAACGTGTCAATGCCTTCATGGATGGTGATGAGGATGCTATCGATTATGGCAACGATGATCCAGAAGATGAAGATGATTACGAAGACAAGCCTGGTTCAGAATACGATGATGAAAATCCAGATGATGAGAAGGATGAAGTAGAATCATACGACTCAGAAATCAATGAAATTATCCTCGATGAGGAATTGACAGATGATGAAGAAGTTGATGTTGGTGAAGAAGATGACGACTATTCTGACGACGAGTCGACAGAAGACTAAGTTCAAGATTGACAAACGCATCGAATTGAGTTAGTATATTATCGGGCACCTCTTTTGAGGTCTGGGCTCCCTAGTTGATAGGGAGCTATTTTTGTTTTTTCTTCATGTTGCTTACCCCCTCCATGCGACATGAGTAGAGGAAAGGAGTTTGCATGACAAAATATATTTTTGTAACTGGTGGTGTGGTTTCGTCGATTGGTAAAGGAATTGTGGCGGCAAGTCTGGGTCGTTTGTTGAAAAATCGTGGTCTCAAGGTGACCATTCAGAAATTTGATCCCTATATCAATATTGACCCAGGGACGATGAGCCCTTACCAGCATGGTGAAGTGTTTGTTACGGATGACGGTGCGGAAACGGACTTGGATTTGGGACATTATGAGCGGTTTATTGACATCAATCTTAATAAATATTCCAACGTGACAACAGGGAAAATTTATAGCGAAGTCCTTCGAAAAGAACGCAAGGGCGAATACCTTGGGGCTACTGTGCAGGTTATTCCACATATAACGGATGCTTTGAAGGATAAAATTAAACGCGCTGCTCGGACAACAGATGCCGATGTGATTATTACAGAAGTCGGTGGAACTGTCGGTGATATTGAAAGTCTGCCTTTCCTTGAGGCTCTGCGTCAGATGAAAGCAGACGTGGGCGCGGACAATGTCATGTATATTCACACGACGCTCTTGCCCTATCTCAAGGCGGCTGGGGAAATGAAAACCAAGCCGACCCAACATTCGGTCAAAGAATTGCGCGGATTGGGCATTCAGCCCAACATGTTGGTCATTCGTACAGAAGCGCCAGCCGGCCAAGGGATTAAAAATAAATTAGCCCAGTTCTGCGATGTGGCACCGGAGGCGGTTATTGAGTCACTCGATGTGGAGCATCTTTATCAAATCCCGCTCAACATGCAGGTACAAAATATGGACCAGATTGTCTGTGACCATTTGAAATTGGATGTGCCACCAGCTGATATGACAGACTGGTCTGCCATGGTTGACAAGGTATTGAACCTCAAGAAAACAGTTAAGATTGCCCTTGTTGGAAAATACGTCGAACTCCAAGATGCCTACATTTCAGTTGTAGAAGCCTTGAAACACTCTGGCTATGCCAACGATGCTGCGATTGAGTTGGATTGGGTCAATGCCAACGACCTGACAGCAGAAAATGTAGCTGACCGACTTGGACAAGCCCAGGGAATCATCGTACCTGGTGGCTTTGGTCAACGCGGTACCGAAGGAAAAATTCAAGCCATTCGCTATGCGCGTGAGAATGATGTGCCTATGTTAGGCGTCTGCTTGGGCATGCAGTTGACCTGTGTGGAATTTGCTCGCCACGTTCTTGGGTTAGATGGAGCCAATAGTTTTGAGTTGGATCCAGAAACCAAATACCCAATCATTGACATCATGCGTGATCAAATTGGCGTGGAAGACTTGGGCGGTACCCTCCGCCTTGGCCTCTATCCAAGCAAGCTCAAACGAGGCTCCAAGGCTGCTGCAGCCTATGACAACCAAGAAGTTGTCCAGCGTCGCCACCGCCACCGCTACGAGTTTAACAATGACTTCCGTCAGCAATTTGAAGAAGCTGGTTTTGTCTTCTCTGGTGTATCGCCAGACAACCGCTTGGTTGAGATTGTTGAAATTCCTGAGAACAAGTTCTTTGTGGCCTGTCAGTATCACCCAGAACTCCAATCTCGACCAAATCGTCCTGAAGGACTCTATACTGCCTTTGTCACAGCTGCAGTTGAGAATGAAAGCAAATAAGTATTGACAAGCGCATTTGAGTTGAGCACCCTTAGGATGCTCAACTTTTTGGAGCAAGGCTTGACGAATTGGTGGATTCTGTTAAGCTTTTTAATATGTGCAATGAGTGATCTAGGAAAAGGAGGGGGAAGGAGTGAGGAATCTTCATTTTATAGCGACATTGGTGGCGATTAGCTTGGTAGCAGGATTAAACGTGCTCTTTAACTACCAGATAGCAGGAATAACCGATAGTTTAACTAGTGGGGATAGGGCTGGTTTTATTGTACAGATTTGGCAGTTGCTTGGGATTTTATGCTTGATGCTGGTGGCAGAGTTTGTTCGTCAAGTCTGCAATCAGCGATTTTTGAATAGGGTTGGTTACAAGATTCAGGCTACTCTAGTCAATCGTTTTTTGCAGGGGCCCAGCTTGCTCAAGCAATCAGAAGTAGCGGAACGGGTTTCAGCTATTCATAATGATAGCGAGATGGTCAAGGAACTCTACTATGATACCCTGTTTTCCCTCTATCAAGGAGTGGTGTCCTTCTTGTTTGCCTGTCTGGCTCTCTTTGGTTTGGATAGCCAGGTATCCATAGCAATCCTGCTTTTGACCTTGGTACCGATTGGGCTACCCTACCTTTTTCAAAATAGTCGGCAAAGGGTTCAGGAGGCCATCTCGCGGGAGAAGGCTGTCTATCAGATTCTGCTCAATGACCTCCTTTCAGGTCTAGCCATTATCAAAAATGCCAATCGTAGCCAGTATTTTTTCTGACAAGACAAATGATCAATACAAACGAATCTATCAACTGGAAGACCGGAGGGCTTTTCTGTCAGCCTTGTTGAATGTCCTATCTGGTTTGTTCTTCTATCTATTGACGGTTCTGATTCTCTTTTTGGGAGGTCAAAGGATTTTGGCAGGTCAAATGACAGTAGGAGCCTTGGTGGCAATTTATAGTATTTCTTTAGAATTGACCATGCCGATTAGTTTGATTGCATCGTCTATCGCAGATATGGCTTCTGTTCGTAATCTACGTGAACAGCTCTTAAAACAGGAATCAGCTCCGCCTTTTTCCAAAAAAATCAAACACCCATTCACCTCTCTTCAGGTGCGCAATCTTTCTTTTTCTGTAGAGGGAACTCCCTTGTTTTCGGGGTTGAGTCTAAACTTTGAGCCTGGGAAGAAGTATCTGATTCAGGGAGAGAGCGGCGTAGGTAAATCGACCTTAGCTTACCTCCTGATGGGACAAATGGGTCAGGGTGATGAAGGGGTCTATCTGAATGGGCAGCCTTTGAAGGAAGTGGTAGAAGAGGTGGTTCAAGCTAATCTTGCCTTTCTGCCACAAAAAGTGAAACTCTTCCATGCCAGCATCTGGGAGAATATTAGTTTGGGAAGGGATATTGACGAGTTGGAGGTTCTTACTTGGTTGCAGTTGGTAGGCTTGGGACAACGTTTTGCAAGTCGTCAGCAGTTGGAAAGTGAGCTATTTGATGCAGAATCAACTCTTTCAGGTGGGCAACAACAACGCTTGGCCTTGGTGCGGACCCTCTTGCTCCACAAACCTGTCTTGCTCCTAGATGAATCCCTTTCAGGTTTAGATGATCGGACCTTTGCCATGGTGGAACAAGCCCTGCCTGACTTGGAGAGGACAACGGTCATTCATATTAGTCATCGTTCATATCATGAGGCAGACTATGATCAGATAGTGGTGCTGGAGAGAAGAAAGTAATAAATCGCACATTGTCAAGTCAAGTGCAACAAGTTCATTGATAACTAGAGATCCAGAGGTTAAGCTGTCTGGGCTAGCCC
>NZ_JBIMJP010000012.1:0-76275 GCF_043674155.1 Streptococcus sp. A23
TGGGCTAGCCCAGACAGCTTAACCTCTGGATCTCTAGTTATCAATGAACTTGTTGCACTTGACTTGACAATGTGCGATAAGTAAACAACAAGGTGTTATAATAATATAGTGGATGTTTACTAGAAGTATAAAAAAAGCTACACACCATATCAATATTAACAACATTCGCACATTTTTTTCTCCGAACATTACGGGCACACAGTCTGTATTTCATTTTCCTATAACAAAAAGACCAGGATTTCTCCCGGTCTTAGCGACTATTGATAGCCTTCATGGTCCGTTTGATATCACGGTCTTGCTCACGGCGTTTGATGGACTCTCGCTTGTCGTAGTCGTGCTTCCCTTTGGCAAGCCCAATCAGGACCTTGGCAAAGCCGTCCTTGATATAGACTTTGAGGGGCACCAGGGTCATCCCTGTTCCCTTGACCTCATTGCCCAAGGACTCGATTTGCTTTTTCCGCAATAGAAGTTTGCGGGTCCGCGTTGGCTCTTGGTTCCAGATATTGCCCTCATCATAGGGAGCGATATGGACATTGACCAACCAAGCCTCGCCCTGCTTGATTTGGGCAAAGCCATCCTTAAGGTTGATCCGCCCCGCACGAATAGACTTAATCTCCGTCCCCGTCAGGACCATCCCCGCCTCCACTGTATCGACAATGGTATAGTCGTGGCGGGCTTTTTTATTCTGTGCAATCACATTGCCCTCACCCTTGGCCATGCCTATCTCCTTTTCTTCTTGTTCTTTTTAGCCACTTCTTTGTAAAATGGTTTCTTTTTCTTGTCTTTTTTACCACTTTTTGACTTGTGGTCTTTCCCAGACTTGTGACGTCCGCTGTCGCGACCAGCAGCTTCTTGTTTGTGGTGCTTACCTCGTCCTCGCCCTGACCGATCATCACGGTCACGGTTGGAGTGACTAGCCGTTCTCCGTTTGGCTTTCAAAGCTTTTTCCACAATATCCAGCTCGGACGGCACGTGGGCAAAATCAATCTCCCCTGTCATCTTGTCCGCCCGCGTTAGCTTGATACGAATTGGCTGACCGACACGGAAGACCCGACCAGATTTCTCACCCTGCAAGGTCAGAGTTCGCTCGTGGAACTGGTAGTATTCGTTGAGGTTGGTGATATGAATCAGACCTTCAACCGTATTTGGTAACTCGACAAAAAGACCAAACTTGACCACGCTAGACACCACACCGTCAAACTCTTGCCCGACAAATTCTTGCATGAACTCTGCCTTCTTCATGGCTTCGACTTCCCGCTCTGCCTCAATGGCACGGCGTTCTAAACTGGACGAAGACTTGGCAAGCTCAGGAATAACCTGCTCAAAATGCTCTGCTTTTTCCGCAGGATTATGACCATAGTCCCGCACCATGCGGTGAACCAGCAGATCGGGATAACGGCGGATCGGACTGGTGAAGTGGGTGTAGAACTCCGCACCCAGTCCGTAGTGGCCGTGGTTGTGCTCCGAGTAACGTGCCTGCTGCATGGAACGCAGCAACATCATGTTGAGGACATCCGCATAGGGTTCATCCTTGACCCTCTCCATGAGGTCCTGAAGGGCGTCCTGGCTGATAGAGCTAGCCGTCCCATAGACGGTCAGACCAAAGCTGGTCGCATAGTCGATAAACTTCTGCAGCTTGTCCGACTTGGGCTCCTCGTGAATCCGATAGATGAAAGGCAGGTCCAGCTTGGCAAAATGCTCAGCAACGCACTCGTTGGCAGCCAGCATGAAGGACTCTATCATTCGCTCGGCAATGCCCCGCTGACGCAGTTGAATATCGACTGGCAGACCGTCCTTGTTGACGATGATTTTGGCTTCTGTCGTGTCAAAGTTGAGGGCACCGCGTTTGTAGCGCATGGTTTCCAGAGTTTCATGGAGTTTGACCATGAGCTCAACACTCGGCACGATTGCCTTGTATGTAGCCAGCTTTTCCTTGTTACCTGCAATCATGTCATTGACATCGGAATAGGTCATGCGGAAGGTGGTTTTGATGACCGTCTGGCCAATCCAGTGCTTGACTACCTTGCCCTTGCGGTCAATTTCCATAATAGCCGACTGGGTCAGGCGATCCACATTTGGATTAAGGGAACAGATGCCGTTTGACAGGCGTTCTGGCAGCATTGGTACCACACGGTCGGTCACATAGACAGAGGTCCCACGCTTGACAGCTTCCTGGTCCAAGGCAGAGCCTTCCGTCACATAGTAGCTGACATCAGCGATATGAACACCCAGCTCCAGATTGCCATTCTTGAGTTGCTTGATATGGACCGCATCGTCCAAGTCCTTGGCATCTGCACCGTCGATAGTGAAGATGATTTCATCCCGCAGATCCAAGCGTCCTTCAAAGTCCTTCTCAGACAGACTTTCTGGTACTCGGTTGGCCTCCGCCAAAACTTCATCAGGGAATTCCGACACGATGTCCATGGATTCCAAGACTTCCAAGACATCGATTCCCACATCATCCTTGTGGCCCACCACATCCCGAATGGTCGCAACAAAGTGATCCCGTTTCTTGTTTGGATAAGCCTCGATATCAACTTTTAGGATTTCCGTTCCGGTCAATACCAAAGGTGACTTTTTGATGTAAATCTTCTGAGCGATTTTCTGGTTTTTAGACTTGATGTAGCCTGCATACTCTGGCTTATCTTCGTCAAAAACAATCAAGCCCACCGCTGTTTTCAGGCTATGTGCCAAAATATCAATGACTTCCGCTTCCGCAGCTGTCCCCTTGAGCCTGTCCGCTACTTTCTTGATAGCCACTTCGACTCGGTCGCCCTCGATAGCGAAGTTGACATCGTCACGGCTGACAAAGAGGTCATCTTCCTCTTCATCAATAGTCACAAAGCCAAAACCAGACTTGTGGGCACGAAAAATACCCTGTAAGGTTACCTTGTTTTTAGAAATTTTTGGAACTGGCATAGCAATCCGACCCGCATTGTCAAAGACAAGCTGACGGCTACCTTCCATGCTCGAAACCAGCTTGACCAAGTCAGTAAACGCCTTGGCTGAACTAGCCTGCAAGTGGTCCGCTAGTTGGTCCATGGTCACAGGACCTGCTTCTGTAATATAGTTTAAAATATCTTTTTTCATTTATCTTTACCAAAGTGCTAGGAATATCCCTAGCTCTACTTTTCTAAATTTGCGTCATCATTTCAGCGCAGTGGTTGATTGGAAATTTTGTTCGCATTTTATGCTCCAAAATTTCCTAATCAACTGTACAGGATGTGAGTAAAATGATCTGGGAATAGACCGTTTTAGCCTGAACCTAGAAACACGAGAGTTCAGTTGAACTTCTTTTGATTAGTTAAGTTCTGTCCCACTCCTAAAAAAATAGACCAAGAGCATTGCCCCAGTCTACATTTGATTCTATTAATTACTTGAAATGATAACCAGAACCAGCGCATTGAGCAACCAAAGGGCAACTAGAATGGCTGTAAAACGCTGCATCACTGCCTCAAACCCACGCGCCTTTGTCCGCTCAAAAAGAGCACCACTAGAAGCATCAAAGACATTACTTGATTGGTTTTTAGCTGGCTGAATAAAAATCACCGCCACAAGAATAACAGATAAAATCAACAGAATGGTTAATAATACTTGATACATACTTTTTTCACTTTCTTAAATAACTCCTGCTATTATACCACAGAATCTATTTCGTTTCAAGGTGGAGGGTTACTTTTCTCTCCTTGGGGCAGTATTTCAAGACCTGGATTTTATCCGGATGGGTCTTGGCATTCTTGCTAGTCAAATAATTCTTACTGCCACATTCAGAACATTGCAAATTGATTTTTACTCTCACTAGACTTCCCTTACTTTCAAGTAGTTTCTAAAATTCACCAAGGACCAAATCAGATTAAACAAAACCAGAGCGCTAGACACATAAAACACCCAATCATAGCCTAGATGAGCAGCAGTCGTTGACCCAATCATGGGTCCCACAACCGAACCTAGATTATTAAAAATCTGATTGTAGGAGAAAATGCGCGAAATCCCTTCTTTGGGCGTTAACTTGGTCAAGAGGGAATTAACCGACGGCAATAGAGCTCCCGTACCAAAACCATAGAGAAAGCGCAGTACACCTAGCTGGAAAGGACTTTGGGCAAAGACGCAGAGGACATTGATCAAGAGACTGTAGGCCAAGGCCATGAGCAGCAACCTGTGATTGCCAATTCGGTCCCCCAATTTCCCCAAAGGACCTGAAGTCACCAGCGAGGCCATGCCCGGCAGGGAAATAATAAATCCAGCTACAAAAAGCAGATTGTCCGTCTGACCCAGATGCCGCACATAAAGAGTCAAAATCGGCACGACAGCCTGAGCCGCCGCAATGATAATCATGGAAGTGATAAACAGCCCCACCATCATCTGCTTGTCCTTGATTTGATGAAAGAGCTCTGCAATCATCATCTGCTGCCCCTTTTCCATCGGCTTGAAATCTTCACGAATATATAAAACTGTCAAAACCGCCACCAAGAGATAGAGCAAACCGACCAGCAGAAAGACATTGTGAATCCCCACTATTTCCGCCAAAAAACCACCCAGAGTCGGGCCAATCAAGTTACCCGCCACAGCCCCTGTTGACAAGGTTCCCAGAGCATAGCCTGTCTTGTCCTTGGGCACCTGACTGGCCACTAGAGCCGTCGCATTGGGAATATAGCCGGTAAAAATCCCATTCAGCACACGCAGGACAATCAGCCAAAAAACATTTGGCACAAAAGCCATCCCACCCATGGTGAAAATCATAGCAAAAGCCGCCCGCACCATCATGGGCTTGCGACCATAACGGTCCGCCAAACTCCCCCAAATCGGCGCCATAATAGCTGCTGCCAGGGCATTGGTCGACACAGCCAGACCAGCAAAATACTCCACCTGGCTGCCAGTCACTCCCAACTCCTCCACAAAGACCGAGATAAAAGGCATGACCAAGGTAAAACTAACCCCCGTCAAAAAATTCCCAATCCAGGCCACCTTCAAATTCGGCTTCCAGTAACTACTACCCTCGTCCATTTCCAATCTCCTCTACCAAAGACGCCACCTGCGCCAAGGTCGCCTCCCGCGACCCACTGTTATCAATCACCTTATCTGCCCGTTCTTTTTTCTTTTCTAAAGAAAGCTGCGCTGCCAAGCGATTCTCCGCCTCCTGCAGGCTATAGCCGTTGCGAGCCATGAGCCGTGCCAACTGCTGGCGCTCATCGACATAGACCAGCCAGACCTCATCGACCTCCCCGCTATAATCCAACTCGTAGAGCAGGGGAATATCCATGAAAACCACTTCTTCTGTCTGTGCTAGCAAATCCCGTCGTGCCAACAGTTCTTGCCGAATAATCTGGTCCTGCAGTTCGGATAAGCGGGCCCGCAACTGGCTATCCGCAAAAACCTGCTGGCCCAATTTTACTCGGTCCAATTGACCATCAGCTGCTAGAATTGCCGGACCAAACTCCTCCAGCAAGACCTGATAGAGCCGTCCGCCCTTTTTCTGCAAGTCATGAACCACCCCGTCTGCATCGATGACCTGATAGCCCTTCTCTCGTAAAAAAGCTGTCACTGTTGACTTACCCGACGCGATACCGCCTGTTAATCCGATTACCTTAGCCATGCTTCACCTGACACTGGGGACAGAAATGCGTGCCCCGACCGCCCAGCTGGATTTTGACAATCTCCGTCTGGCAACGCGGACAGGCCTGCCCCTGCTTTCCATAAACTTGTAAATAATCCTGCATGGTCCCATCCATGCCTAAGGCATTTTTGTAGGTCCGAATGGTCGAACCGCCCTTTTCAACTCCCAGAGCCAAAACATCAATGGTGGCTTGGCGAAGGCCCGCCACCTGTTCTGCTGTCAAGGTTGAACTTCCCTGGGCAGGATGAACCTGTGCTCGGAAAAGCACCTCATCGACATAGATATTGCCCAGACCAGCCACTAGGGTTTGGTCCAGCAGGTGCGACTTGATTGGCTTTTTGGACTTAGCTAATTTGGTCTGAAAAACAGCCATATCAAAGTCTTCTTCCGTCGGCTCAGGACCTAATTTTTTAGACAAGAAATAGGCATCCAAGTCCACTTCCCGCAACAATTCCATGGTGCCAAACTTGCGGACATCTTGGTAAACCAAGGTAGAACCGTCTGACAATGCAAAAAAGACATGAAAGTGCTTGCTAGCAGGCACCACATCATGGAAAAGATTGTACTTGCCCTCCATACGCAGATGGGAAATCAGCACAAAATCTGTCAGATAGAGGAGCAAATATTTACCCCGACGGTCCACCTCCATGATGGTTTGACCAACCAACTGCTCACGAAAGCTGTCCGCACCAGTCACAATCATACGAGGATAGTCCACCCGGACACGTTCAATTTTCTTACCTTTGACAAGACGATTGAGCCCACGACGAACCGTCTCAACCTCTGGAAGTTCGGGCATACTATTCCACCTCAACCTTTCTGACATAATGTATATTTCTGCTTACTTCTCTGAAACCATTCTTGGTATGAAAAGCCTGACTGTGGCTATTTTCAAAATCCGTATCCGATGCCAGTTCCCATGCTCCATGAGATTTAGCCCACGAATCTGCAAAATCGAGTAATTCGGCAGCAATCCCCTGTCCACGATAATCAGGATGAACAAAAATTCCTTCTACATAGGCAACTGGACTAAACTGACAGCCTTCCACATAATCATGACGGAGTGACAAACTTATCCATGCCACCGCTATGCCTGACGAAGAATAATAAAGAAACTCAAATGGAAACTTACCCTCAGCAAATTGTTCCATCAAAACTTGTTTATCTGTCTGCCATACCGAACTAGCAAATGAACCCCAAACAGAAACTGTTTCTTCCGTAACAGATTTTATTGACATACTTTCTCACCTTTGCGACGTAAAACACCACTAACGTGGTGTCTCAATGTTTCTTTATATGTTTTTACCTCAAAGATGTAGCAACATGGCATTATTGCGTCACTTTCGGATTTCTGGAATTGGAATATTAGAGACTATCCATAAGCTCACAGCCGTCTTCTTACTTCAAGGCTAGCGGGCTATTGAGGTCACGCCCTGACTGCCTCGCTCTCCAATTTTCAAGCTCGGGTTCAATTTGCCAAAGTTGAATGCATTAAAACGCTACTCAACTAATGGCAATTCTCTGCGGAATTGCCTAGGCGACCTACTAGTTTCTAAAATCATTAAAATCGAATGATTTTAGAAACGTCGATCATGTCCTCTGGACGTTCCTCGCTCTCCAATTTCTTGGCTCGGGTTTTCACATGGTCACTTTCGCATTTTTAGGTGACCAGCTGAAACAGTCTATTCCCAGACTGTTTCACTCCCCCGGACGTTTTTAATACTCTTTCTCATTATAACCAAAGTCTGCCAGATCGAGTTTTTTGTCACGCCAGTTTTTCTTGACTTTGACCCAGGTTTCCAGGAAGACCTTGTCCCCCAGCATGAGTTCAATATCGCGTCGGGCCATGGAGCCGATTTTCTTGAGCATGGCTCCTTGTTTGCCAATGATAATGCCTTTTTGGCTATCGCGTTCGACCATGATGGTCGCGCGGATATGAACCTTGTCTGTAAATTCATCCCGTTTCATGGACTCGATAACCACTGCCACCGAATGCGGAATTTCCTCGCGAGTTAGGTGCAAGACCTTCTCGCGAATCATCTCGGACACCAAGAAGCGCTCTGGATGATCGGTAATCTGGTCTGCTGGGAAATATTGGAAACCTTCATCCAGATTTTCCTTGAGAATTTCCATCAAGCGATTGACATTATTGCCTTGGGTTGCAGAAATAGGCACAATTTCCTTGAAATCCATCTGCTGGCGGAAATCATCAATCTGCTCCAATAGCTGGTCCGGATGGACCTTGTCAATCTTGTTGACCACCAAAATAACCGGTACCTTGGCCTGACGCAGACGCTCCATAATCATATCATCACCCTTGCCCCGTTTTTCATCGGCAGGCACCATGAAGATGACCGTATCCACCTCACGCAAGGTGCTGTAAGCAGACTCAACCATGAAGTCTCCCAAGGCCGTCTTTGGCTTGTGAATACCTGGCGTGTCGATAAAGACAATTTGTTCCTCGTCCGTTGTGTAAATCCCCATAATCTTGTTACGGGTTGTCTGAGCCTTGTCGCTCATGATGGCAATCTTTTGCCCCATTACATAGTTGAGAAAGGTTGATTTCCCAACGTTTGGACGACCTAAAATCGCCACAAATCCTGACTTAAATGTCATGTATTCTCCTTATATCTTAAAAAATCAAGGCCCAAATCTTCGGCACAAAAATAATCAATCCTGTCAAAAGGGCAAAGCCTGAGACAAAAAGGACCGCTCCTGCCGCCATATCCTTGGCATTCTTGGCCAAAATGTGAAAATGATAGTCCGAGGCCAAATCCACCACGCTTTCAATAGCCGAATTCAGGATTTCGAAGGCAATCACCAGGCTAATGCTGAGCAGGAGAAAGAGCCATTCTGTAGCCGATACCTGAAAAATCAAGCCAGCCAAGACCACCAAAAAGGCCGTTGCCGCATGCTTTTTCATATTGCGCTCTTCCTTAAAGGCCGTTATCAAGCCGGAAACCGCAAAATCCATACTGGCTACCAGGTTCTGATTCTTCCAGCGTTTCTTTGAATTATTCTCTCGTAAGTCCATAAGCCGTCAAAATCTCTTCTTGCAAACC
Source organism: Streptococcus sp. A23 (assembly GCF_043674155.1). NCBI lineage: Bacteria > Bacillati > Bacillota > Bacilli > Lactobacillales > Streptococcaceae > Streptococcus > Streptococcus sp. A23. The sequence goes on from NZ_JBIMJP010000012.1 coordinate 8,677, forward strand.
AAACATCTCCGCCTCCTCCTCAGGCGTGTAGTGATCATAGCCGTTGATATGGAGGAAGCCGTGCACAGCCAAAAAGCCCATTTCGCGGTCAAAACTATGGCCGTAGTCCTCTGCCTGCTCACGCGCCTTGTCAATGGAGATAAAAAGCTCACCGATATAGGCATCAAAATCTTCCATCATTTCAGCCAAATCAGGATCATCCAATAAGTCTTCTTCATCGAAGAAAATCTCATTTTCAGGCTTATACTCAAGGCTGACCACATCTGTTGGGCGATCAATCCCGCGGTATTCCAAGTTGACCTCATGAACACGCGCGTTATCCACAAAGGTCACAGCCATTTCCTTGTTTTGCTTGCCGATTTTCTCCGCCGCAAATTGGAGCAAGTCTGTAATCTGCTCTTGCATCTGAGCAGAAACCTGCCCTGTTTCATCAATCATTTCAATATACATGGTCATACATTCCCTTTACTATTTAACATTATATCACAAATGGCAGAAAGATTCTTTTTTATGGTATAATAGAAATACACTATATTATTACAGGGAACTAATATGAAAGCTGAACAGAATATCATTGCCATCATCGACAGCAATCTGGAACAGATGACCAAGCTGGAAAGGGAAATTGCGACCTACTTTACAAGCCTGGACTCCAAGACCATGGATTTGAGCTTGGAAATCGTCACCCAGGAACTGCATATTTCTCCTTCTGCCCTGACCCGCTTTGCTAAAAAGTGCGGATTTTCAGGCTATCGGGAATTTGTCTTTGCCTTTCAAAACCAGCAACAACAGCTAGACAAGCAATTTGAACATGTCCAAAACAACCTGACCAAGAAGGTCCTGGTGGATTACGACGAAATTCTAACTGCGACCAGCCAGCTGGTGGACGAGGAAAAACTGCAAGAAATCGCCCACCTGATCGACCAAAGCAAGCGGGTTTATTTCTACGGCACCGGCAGTTCAGGCCTCGTTGCCATGGAGATTAAGTCTCGTTTCATGCGCCTGGGAGTTGTCTGCGACGCCATTACCGACCGCAATAACCTGATCTGGACCACCAATATCCTGGATCCCAACTGCCTAGTGATTGGGCTCTCCCTGTCTGGCTATACTGAGGATATCATCGACCACCTGACTCTGGCAGCCGAGCGAGGTATTCAGACAGCCCTCTTGACAACCAGGGAATTTGATACAACTCCTATTGACACCCTTATCCCTGTTGCCTCTGTTCGTAATTTAAATTATGGCAATCGTATTTCACCACAGATCCCGCTATTGATCATGTTAGATATTCTCTACGCATACTTTCATGCTATAGACCAAGAGAAAAAAGAAAGCATATTTAAACAAACAATCGTTGACTAAATTTGCCAAACGTTTTCAAAAAGAGTAAGATAGAAGGTAGCAATACAAAAGGAGAAACATATGAAATTTTCAGACTATACCTATGTCCGTCCAGATTATGAAACTATCAAGGCTCAATTTTCTGACTTGACAGACCAGTTGGCTCAGGCAAGTGACCTGGAAACAACTCGTACACTTGTGGCAGCCGTTACCAAATTACTCAACTTGGTCGATACCCAGTACAACCTCTGGATGATTCGTCATACTATCGACATGAACGATGAGTTTTACAATGAAGAAACCAAGTTTTGGAATGAATATTCGCCACTTTTTGAAGAATTGACCACCAACTACTACCGTGTCATAGTCCAGACCCCTTACAAGGAAGAGTTGTCTGACATCTTGCCAGAAACTTTCTTCATGCAGGCCGAGAACAAGCTCAAGACCTTCTCATCAGACGTCATTCCATTACTGCAAAAAGAAAATGAATTATCTGATGAATACAGTAAACTGATCGCTGGTGCAGAGATTGATTTCCAAGGTCAGACCTACAACCTGGCACAAATGGGGCCATTCGGTCAATCAACCGACCGTGAAGTCCGCAAGGCTGCTTCTGCTGCTACAACTGCCTTCTTTGAAAGCAAGGAAGCCGACTTTGACCGTGTGTACGATGAATTAGTAAAGGTCCGCACGGAAATCGCCCACAAACTCGGCTTCAAGGACTATGTAGAATACGGCTACCTCAAGATGAACCGTTTCGATTACAATCGTGACATGGTCAAGGTGTACCGTGAAGAAATTCTCAAGCATATCGTACCGATTGTGCAAAATCTGCGTCAACGCCAAGCCAAACGCTTGCAAGTACCAAGCCTGAAACACTACGACCTCAATCTTGAGTTCTTAGACGGCAATGCGGTCCCACAAGGTGACCCCGACTTTATCGTCAGCCAAGCCCAAGACATGTACCGTGAATTGTCAGCAGAAACAGGCGAGTTCTTCGATTTCATGATTGAGCATGAACTCTTGGACTTGGTTGCAAAACCAGGCAAAAACAGCGGTGGTTACTGTACCTATATCCCTGACTTCAAGAGCCCATTCATCTTCTCCAACTTCAATGGAACCAGCGGTGATATTGATGTCTTGACCCACGAAGCAGGTCACGCCTTCCAAGTCTATCGTTCGCGTTGGATTCAAAGTCCAGAAGTTGTTTGGCCAACCTATGAAACCTGTGAAATCCACTCCATGTCTATGGAATTTATGACCTGGCCTTGGATGGACCGTTTCTTCAAGGAACAAGTCGATAAATATAAATTTACTCACTTGGCAAGTGCCCTTCTCTTCTTGCCTTACGGTGTCTTGGTGGATCACTTCCAGCACGAAGTCTATGAACACCCAGAGATGACTCCAGCTGAACGAAAGGCGACTTGGAAAAAACTCCAAGACCTCTACTTGCCAGACCGTGATTATTCTGAATCAGAAGCCCTCAACCGTGGTATCTTCTGGTACCGTCAGGGGCATATCTTTGCCAGCCCATTCTACTACATCGACTACACCTTGGCTCAAGTCTGTGCCCTCCAATTCTGGAAACGCACGCAGGTGGACCATGATGAAACTGCTTGGGAAGACTACATCCGCATCTGTGATTTGGGCGGCACCAAGTCCTTCTTGCAAGTGGTTGAAGCCGCAAACCTCCAATCACCATTCAAGGAAGGTGCCCTTGAAAGTACAGCCAAGGCTGCTGCTAGCTGGCTAGAAGCCGTTAAGGATGACGAACTATAAAAGACAAAAATCTGAATGAGATACGAACTCATTCAGATTTTTTTGCTTTGACAAAGTCGATGTACTTATCCCCAAAAACTTCAATTTGCTCCAAAACCAACTTAAATTCTTGACCAATCTCGCTCAGTTCATATTCCACTTTTGGCGGAACCTGTGCATAAACCTTCCGAATGATTAAACCATCATCTTCTAGCTGGCGCAACTGCTTGGTCAAGGTTGCTTGGGAAATTCCAGTCAAACGACGATGCAATTCATTAAACCGAATGGGACCTTCTTCGATATGATGTAGTAATAAGATACTCCATTTCCCAGATAAGACACTCTGAGTGGTCACATAAGGACACTCCGGAACCGTATGTTGTGTGAAAGTTGCCATAATTTCTCCTTTATTTTCCCTTAATACTACACATTGCTTTACAAAAAGATAGTGACTATTCAAAAAAATCGTACTTGTAATATTTTTAGTACCTGATACAATAATACCATAAACTGCGAGAGCAGGGAAGAAAAAATTGTTAGAGGTATAAGATCATGAAAAACATTCTATTTATCGTCGGTTCACTACGTGAAGGTTCATTTAATCACCAAATGGCAAAGCAAGCTGAAAGTATCTTAGAAGGTCAAGCAACTGTGACTTACCTTGACTACAAGGATACTCCACTTATGAACCAAGACCTTGAAACACCAGTCTTGCCAGCTGTCCAAGCTGCACGCGATGCGATTATGGCTGCAGATGCTATCTGGATTTTCTCACCAGTTCACAACTTTGCTATTCCAGGTACTGTGAAGAACTTGATTGACTGGCTCAGCCGTGCCCTAGACTTGTCAGAAACACGTGGCCCGTCAGCTCTCCAGGACAAAATTGTTACTGTATCATCTGTTGCCAATGCTGGACATGACCAAATGTTCACTAGCTATCAGGCTCTCCTACCATTTGTTCGTATGCAAGTCGTTGGTGAGTTTACAGGGACAACTGTCAATCCAGAAGCATGGGGAACTGGACAGTTGGTATTGTCAGAGGAAGCCATCGCCGGTCTACAAGCGCAAGCTCAAGCTTTGTTAGAAGCTTAGATTCTACAAGTCAATATACATCCTTCTATGATCTTTATCGAGTTGAAGATGATAAAATTGCAGAACTCTGGGATCTTGTTGAGCCAATCGAGGAAAATTCCAAAACTTCCAATAGCAATGCTAAATTCTAATCAAAAACCAAGAAATCGAAATGAAAGAAATTTAATATGAAACTATATTACATCATCGATGCTTATTGTGGTTGGACCTACGGCTTTAACCACATTTTCACAAAATTCATGCAAGACCATCCTGACATAGAAATAGAGGTCATTAACGGAGGCTTGTTTGTCGGAGATAACAAAAAGAAAATGGTTGATTTTCAGCAGGCACAGACCATCAACAAACAAATCGAAAGCTATTACCAAATGTCTTTTGGCGATAACTACAATCAATTGTTTAAGGATAAGGACTTTACCATGGACTCCCTTGGTCCTGCTAGAGCCTACTCAGTCTTGAAAAACTATGTTGAGACACCTAACCATGCTCAGCTAACATTAGACATTCAAGCCTTATTTTTTGAAGATGGGTTAGATCTCAGTCAAGCAGACAGTTACACCAGCCTAATCGGTACCTATCAGCTACCTACAAAGGCTATGGAAGAACTATCAAGCATCTTGAATCAACCAGAAAGTCTACACCCAGACTTTATCAAGGCTTATGAAATGGGGGTAACCTCTTTCCCAACCTTGTTACTTGAAAAAGACGGAAACTTCTTTAATCTTATCAATAAAGTTCGCACAGTAGACGATTTGGAAAAAAATTTCCAAGAGGCAGTTGCTCAATAGAAAAGAAAATACCTATGTCAAAAAATCAATTATATAAAAATATTTTAGAAGAGACTTATCTAGCTACTGCTCAAGGTCGAATAGAAGATTTCAAAAGCCATCTGGCTGCTGATATCTCTTGGACAGAAGCAGCAGGCTTTCCCTATGCTGGTACCTATATCGGTCCAGATGCAGTGATTGAAAACGTCCATGCAAGACTAGGTTCTGAATGGACCAATTATAGTGCCACACCTGTTGATTACGCCTTTTCAGGAAACCGTGTCATGGTTTATGGCTACTACAAGGGGCCTACAACCTTACTGAGAAATCCTTTCAAGCAGACTTTGTCCATATTTACGATTTTAATGCTGAAAATAGAATTACACACTTTATCCAAATCGTAGATAGCGCACTTGTTGAGAAAGCTATGAGATAAAAATCAATTTTCAAAAGTCTATTCGTCACACATTACTTCACCAAAAGATACTAAGTAACTCGAAAATTCCTATAAATTGTATCAGAAAGCTAGGTATTCCCATGTACAATTCCAAATTTGAACTGGGCTACGTCGCCCTCAACGTCCGCAATCTGGAACTCCAAAGCCTGTTTTACCAACAAGTCTTAGGTCTCCAAGTTCTCTCCCAAATTCCTAACCAGATTGACCTAGGCGTTGGAAAAAACATCCTTATTCGACTTATTCAAACAGAGCAGAAAGGCGAAGTTAGCCACAACTACGGACTCTACCACTTAGCCATTGTCCTACCTAGCCGTGAAGACTTGGGCAACATTTTCCGCCACTTTATCGACAATAAGATTCCCCTCCAAGGTGCCAGCGACCACGGTTACAGCGAAGCCATTTACCTAGCCGACACCGAAGGCAACGGCATCGAAATTTACCGCGACCTGCCTCAAGACACTTGGGATGTCCGCTCTGACGGTCGTATCATTGGCAAGACCGAACCTATGGATGCTGAAACGATCTATGCTTTAGGGAAAAAAGCTGACGCAACCTATCAGATGCCAGCTGGCAGTCGCATGGGCCATGTCCATCTATCTGTCCGAGAAAGCGCCGCTTCTAGCCGATTCTACCAAGAGGTCTTACAAGTCCAGGATAAATTTTCCATCACCTCCGCTTCCTGGCTGGCATCAGGCGACTACCATCACCACCTAGCAGTCAACGAATGGGGAGGAAAAAATCTGGAAATCAGACAAGAAGGCATGCCAGGACTAGCCTACTACACTCTAGTCTATACAGACATCCAAGCCTTCCAAGCCACCATTAAACGTGCCCAGACCGCAGGACTTGACCTGCACCTTGCCACCCAAGAAGTCGCCTTTGTCGATGTGGACGGCATCAGGACCGGATTGGTCTACCAAACGAAATAAGAGGTTAGACAGATACCTAACCTCTTTTATTTTATCAAACCTAAATCGTATTTCATCCCCAAAATCCGTTCCACTGATTGCTCAATGCGGTCCTCGCTTAGTTTTCCTCTTTTTACCTGGTCCAAAAGATAGGGAATCTGACTCTTAAAGTTGGAAGACAAAATCATATCCGCCCCCGCCTCGATTGCTTGAAGGGCTGCTTCATTTTGATCAAGAAATTCTGACAAACCCAATTTATCAAAATCATCTGTCAAAATAACCCCTTCAAAGCCCAGCTCCTGACGTAAAATAGCCATCACCTCAGGTGATATAGAGGACGGTTGGTCCGAAACAGCAGTCAGAATAATGTGACTGACCATGACTGAGTCCGCCCCTGCTTCAATCCCTGCCTCAAACGGTAAGAAATCCTGCTTTCTCAATTCATCTACAGGACGGTCATCATAGACTAGCCCCGTAATCGCATCACCCGTCTCACTCGAACCAGGGAAATGCTTCAAGGTAGATAGAAAATTTTCTTCCTTGAGCAATGTGACGACCTCACGAACGTAGTCAGATGTTGTCATGGCATCCTGGCCTAGTGTCCGTTCATAAATGGGTGAACTGGGATTGGTTACAACATCAGCAATCGGGAAAAAGCCCGCTGAAATACCTAAATCCTTTAGAACCGGAACCTTGGATTTTGCTCCCTCCAGGACAGCATCCAAACCTCCCTCATCATACAATTCCATCGGTGATGCAAAAGGTTCTTTCAAGATTGGACTAATTTGACTAACAGCTCCTCCCTCCTCATTGGAAGCCAAAAGCAAGGGAATATTGGAGGCTTTTTGATAGCTTGCCAAGTCTTTTTTTAGCTGACTCAGCGACTTACCTTCTACATCTTTGGATTCCAGCATATAACCTCCTAGATAATAGGCCCCAACAATCTGTTAAGCCTCTTGCTCAGGAATATGCCCTAAAAATAATTGACCAATCTTATCCTCTATGGTCATACCTTCCATCATTTGATTGATAGTCCTCTGCTTCTGTGTCAGACCACTATCAACAGCTGGGGATTCCATCTTATCAAAAACAATCCAACCACTCAGCAAGGTCATCAAAAGAAGGCTAACCACAGAAAATATAGCGAATTTTTCTTTGTTCTGAATAAATCTATCTTTCTCAATCATCCTCTAATCCGATTCAAATAATCCTGATAAGACTCCGTCTCCATCAAGGTCTTTGCATTTTCCACACGCGCCCTAGTCGGCGGTTTTGTCCCCTCCAGCGGGTAAGGTCTCCCCAACTCTCTCCACTTAAATTCACCTAAATTGTGATAAGGCAGAACTTCAAAGCGCTCGACATTGTTCAAGGTTTTGACAAATTTGCCCAACTCAACCAGGTCCTCATCTCGGTCTGTCAATCCAGGCACCAAGACATGTCGAATCCAAACAGGCTTGCCAATATCCGATAGGTAACGAGCACACTCTAAAATAGTTTTATTACTATGACCTGTAACAATACGATGCTGGTCAGGATTGATTTCCTTGATATCTAAGAGCACCAAGTCGGTCACTTCCATGAGACGGTTGTATTTTTCCAAATAACGCTCAGTCGAACGGAAGGTCAGGGCACAGGTATCTAAAGTCGTATGGATGCCTTTTTCTTTTGCCAGGGTAAAGAGAGCAATCAAGAAATCAATCTGAATGGTCGCTTCACCACCAGACACCGTAATCCCCCCTTCCTTGCCCCAGAACATCCGAAAACGCAGAGCTTCTTTTAGGACATCCTCAGCAGTACGCTCGGTTGCTGCCGGGTTAACCAAATCCCAGGTATCAGGATTGTGACAATACTGGCAACGCATGTGACAGCCTTGCATGAAGACCACAAAGCGAACACCAGGTCCATCAACTGAACCAAAACTTTCGGTAGAATGAACTAGACCGGTAACTTTTCCATAATCAATCTCTGTCATTGGCTTTTCCTCACTTTTTACTATGATTATTATATCACAAAAAATGAAAACGCTCTATATTTTCTGAATGAATAAATTGACATCCCGTTACTACACACCAAAAAACCACCCACAAAACTGGGCTCTATAAGACTGTAGTGGGTAAATCCCCTATGGAGATTATGGAGCCTTTTTGAGTTTAGAAATAAAGTCCCACATGACCTAAAATGAAAAGCGTCTAAACCATCATTAGAAAGGAATCATATGGAATAGATAAACAGTCAGGGAAGTGACTGTTTATCCCCGAGCCCAGAAATAATAAAGCGAGGATAGTATCACAAACTTACTTGGAACGAAAGACCCCAACATCACTATTTTAGATTATGAGGACTGCACTTCTCACAAGGAAATTCTTGCCAAACTGGATTATTCAGCCCCTAAATACCACTCTTGTCATGGTCAAATGACTAAATACAATTTCCAGAAAACTTCTAAAATTCCCTACTTAGAATCTGCTGGATACCCTCTGCTTATCCGCTTGAGAAAGCGCCGTTTCCGCTGTAAAAATTGCGGAAAAATGGCTGTCGCAGAAACCTCTCTGATCTAGAAAATCCACCAAATCTCAACCATTGTTCACCAGAAAATAGCTCAACCTTTCATTGAAAAACAGTCTATGACCGACATCGCTAAGCGTCTTGCCGTCTCCACCTCAACTGTCATTCGTAAGCTAAATGAGTTCCAATTTAAAACCGATTGGGATTTGCTTCCTGAAAATATGAGCTGGGAGTCAAACAGTCTGGGGATAGACGGTTTGAGCTAGTTTCAAGAAGGGAAAAATGAGTTTCATCGCTCAGAATTTTGACTCGCTAAAAGTCATTACAATCCTTGACGGACGCACACAAGCCACAATCAGAAATCACTTCCTGCGCTATTCCAGACAAGCTAGAAATCGTGTTAAAGTCATCACTATGGACATATTTATACTCAACTAAAATCAAAAATAGCCAAACTCCAATCTCTACGTACAATTGATTTGAGTTGAGAAGGAGATAGGTTTTGAATAACCTCTTGAAGTTTATCAATAACCTCATTCAAGCTTCTAAATATCTTATTCTTGAAACCACGTTTGCGGATTTCGGCCCAGACTTACTCAATAGGGTTCATCTCTGGTGTGTAAGGTGGAATAAAGTTAAATGCTATATTCTCAGGGATATTCAATGTCTGAGATTTATGCCAGACGGCATTGTCCATGACTAGAATAATGTAGTCATCTGATAAGCTTCTGACAATTGGTGTAGAAATTCATTCATCCAATCACTATCACAACCGCTTCTACTCGGTCACTAACCCAATCAATGACTTGTGGTTGGAAGAACCTAAAAACTCAAAAACCGAGCTTCATTTGAAACTCGGTTAGTGGTTATTATCAGGAAGGTCCGTCTCCAGAAGTTAATGATTAAAAACTAATATGCTTCGATTGCTACCCATTTTCTATTAATTTTCAATTGTCTAAAGTGTGGAGATTGCTTTATTTTTTACAGTGTTCTAAATATAATATCCGAAAATCAATCAATGACTGACGATCTTCTCTGGAAATACCAGGTCGGTATTTCCCAAGTTTGAACGGGCAGCAAGCCAATGAAAATAAGGTTGTGAATAAAGAATATCATAAATAGATGGGTGAAACTGAAGCAGACCTTCCTCTAGTTACTGCCTTAGGGGGCAATAGCTAGTTTGCTAAAGAATAAATGAAATCATCTTTCTATCTACAATGTTAATATAACACTTTTTCAAAATAAATTCAAATAATTGTGTGCAAAAAACAAACTTATTTTTTAAAATTTTTGTTAAATTCATCCCACATTTTCTGCTGTGGCTTGGCAAAGGGATAGGTATGGAAATCTTCAACCGAAACCCATTTTAATTCACGATTAGCTGGTAAATCCGACTGACTCGCTACTCCTTCTATCAACTCAATCTGCCATTTGCGGTGGCTGAAAATATGCTGAACGATCTCAAATTCTTGCTCCTGCCAGTCAATAGTCAGACCATATTCTTCTGTAAAGCGCAGCTTCATATCAGGCTGCTCCGGCTCTTCTGCCACTTCAAACAAGGAAACTTGTTTGGCTTGGATAGCCCCTTTTTCCAAAAGCGGAAAAGACCAAAATCCTGATAAGAGTCCAGCGTCGGTATTTTTCTCAAGGAGAAATTGATTATCCTGATTGCGAATGAGAAAGCCTTGATAGGCGACTGGGACAGGCTTTTTCTTGGGTACCTTGATAGGATATTTGTCCATTGTGCCATTGAGATAGGCAGCACTAAAGTCCTTCACGGGACTTTCTTCTGGCCGTGGATTGGAAGGTGCCTCAATATCTGAACCCAAATCCATCAGGGCTTGGTTAAAGTCTCCCGGTCTAGCTGGGTCAATCATGATGTCCATCATGGCTTGAAAAATCTTGCGATTCGCAGGGAGACCAATGTCATAATCCACTTCAAACAAACGGCTGAGCACGCGCATGACGTTGCCGTCTACCGCAGGCTCCGGCAAACCAAAGGCAATGCTAGAAATAGCACCAGCTGTGTAGGGACCAATGCCTTTTAGACTGGAAATTTCTGCGTGTGTCTTGGGAAAGGAACCATCGAACCGTTCAACCATATCTTGGGCCGCTTTCTGCATATTGCGGACACGAGAATAATAGCCCAACCCTTCCCACAATTTGAGAATGACTTCTTCCGGTGCCACTGCCAAGTCTCTGATAGTCGGCAGATGGTGGAGAAAGCGCTCATAGTAAGGAATAACCGTATCCACACGCGTCTGTTGCAACATAATCTCAGACACCCAAATGGCGTAGGGATCCGATGTTCGTCGCCAAGGCAGGTCTCGTTTGTTCTCATCATACCAATCAAGAAGAGCCTTGCGAAAGGCGACAATCTTCTCTTCTGACCACATGTCAATTCCATATTCTTTCAAATCTAACATAATTCTAGTATAGCACAAAGACAGGGAGCTAGCTGTGACTAACTCCCTGTCTGTAGTATGAAATGTTGCTTACCTACTGTTCAGCAGCCTGCTGGCTCATCTGCATCTGGTAATAAAAACCTTGCGCATCCATCAATTCCCTATGATTGCCTTGTTCGACAATTTTTCCATCTATCATGACCAAAATCAAGTCAGCTGATTGGATGGTTGATAGGCGATGGGCAATGATAAAGCTGGTCCGTCCCTGCATCAATTTGGCAAAGGCTTCTTGAACCAATAACTCCGTCCGTGTGTCAATCGACGAGGTCGCCTCATCCAAAATTAAGATTTTAGGGATTTTGACAAAAACGCGCGCAATCGACAGCAATTGCCGTTGACCCTGTGATAGAGAGGCGCCACCATCTGTCAGGACAGTATCATAACCTTGGGGCAATTGACGAATAAAGAAATCCGCATTGGCTGCCTTGGCCACCTCGATAACCCATTCCCTAGTCGCATGAGGATATCCATAGGCAATATTTTCATGGATAGTTCCTGATTTTATCCAGGTTTCTTGGAGAACCATGCCAATCTGCCGCCGCAAATCCTCTCGGCTGTATTGGGAAATAGGCACACCGTCCAGGACAATCTGGCCAGTATTAACATCGTAAAAACGCATGAGCAGATTAATCATGGTCGATTTCCCTGCGCCAGTCGGACCAACAATAGCCACCTTTTGACCAGAGGTAACATCAATCGTCAGGTCCTCAATGAGCGATTTTTCAGGCTGATAAGAGAAAGATACATTTTCAAAGGAAATAGCCCCCTGCAACTGATCCGAGTCAATTGTCCGCTCTGCCCTATCCTCTTCGCTAGCTAGATTAACAAGGGCAAAGAGCCTGTCTGCACAAGCTAAAGCGCTCTGCAATTCCGATAGGACAGAAGAAATATCGTTAAAAGGCTTGCTGTACTGGCTGGCATAGTTGAGAAAGGTGGTCAGAGAGCCGACTGTAAAGGTCCCCTGCATGATGCGAAGTGCTCCAAGACCTGTCAAAAGCGCATAAATCAAAGCATTGACAAATCGGGTAGTCGGATTAACCGTAGACGAAGCAAATATTGCCTTCTGCAAATAATGAGCGTAGTCGCCATTGACCTGCTGGAACTGCTTCTTAAACTGGTCTTGGGCATTGAAGGCCTGCACCAGACTGAGCTGGCTAATGGTCTCCTCTAAGAGCTGAGCTTGCTGCCCACGCGCCTGGGTCTGGCGACTGTAGTAAGTATAGCTCTTCTTTGCAATAAAACGCGCCACAAAAAGAGACAGTGGGGTCAAGGCAACAACCAAAAGCATCATGACAAGATCCAAACCTGCCATGGTAAAAATGGTCAAGAGAATGGTCAAAATTCCAGCGAAAAACTGGTTGAAGACCATCAAAAGACCGTTAGTCAGCTGTTCACTATCACTGGAAAATCGTGCAACCAAGTCCCCCGTTGACTGCCTATCCAGATAGGAAAGGGGCAACTGGTGCAATTTGACATAGACCTGCTCCCGCAAGTCTGCCACCATATCATAGACCAGGCCATTGGTGACCAAGGGCAGATACCACTGGACCAGGCCATTGGCTAGAATGACGACAAACATCTGCAGCAGAATCTCCAGCAAGACCTGGCTATCTGCTACCAAGACCGCGTCGACTGCCCGACCGATAAGGATAGGAAGATAGACGGTCAGAAGGACCTGAGCCAGTGTCGCCAGCAAGAGCAGAGTCAGACGAATGGGCTGTTTTAGGACCAGTCCCGTCAATTGATGCAGACTAGTTTTCTTCATGGCTGCTCTCCTCTCCATGCTGGGATTGGTCAATTTCACGGTAAATAGCAGAGCTTTCTAGCAAGTCTTGATGACGACCTAGCCCCACCTGCTGTCCCTGGTCCAGCACCAAAATCTGATCCGCAGTCTTCAGGCTATTGGTCCGTTGAGACACCATAATCAAGGTTTGGTCAGGCAATTCCTCCTTGATAGCCTGCAAGAGACGGCTCTCTGTCAGATAGTCCAGGGCCGACGTCGCATCATCCAAAATCAAAACAGGTGCTTCTTTCAAGAGAGCACGCGCAATGGTCAGCCGTTGCCGTTGTCCACCGGAAAAATTCTTCCCAAAGGCTGCTACAGGACTATCCAAACCGCCCTTTTCTGCCACAAATCCATCCGCCTGAGCAATCTTCAGGGCCCACCAAATGCGTTCTTCGGAACTATCAGCCAGTCCCAAGGTAAGATTTGAGCGGACTGTTCCAGCAAAGAGCTGGGCCTGCTGGGCAACGGTGGCACAATTAGCCCGCCAGGTTTTGAGATTCACAGGACTCTTTCCATCAATAAAGTACATCAATTGATTAGCTGGCATCGGATAAAAGGCCTGTAAGAGATTGACCAAGGTCGTCTTACCAGCACCCGTACCACCGATGATGCCGATAAGCTGACCTTTCTTTATCTGAATAGAAATTCCTGATAGGGCCTGTTCAGCAGCATTGGGATAGGCAAAATCCAGCTTGTATAGTGCAAAAACATCAGCTGGGTCATTGGCTTGCAGGACTGGCAGAGTACCTTCCAGGTCTTCGGATTCTTGCTTGAAAATTTCCTGAATCCGTTGACCAGCGATATAAGACTGGTTGATAGATGAGACAACCATGACCATCTTGACCAGCTCCGCCAAGATTTGCAGGAGATAATTGATTAGGGCAATCAGCATCCCTTGCTCTAGCAGATTGTTAGAAATGGCTAGATTTCCCTGCCAAATCAAAATCATCAAGGTCGCATTAACCACCAGAAAAGTCAGTGGCGACAGCAGGCTAGACCAGTAACCAGCCTGTAACTGTCTATTTTTATAGGCCAGATTGAGGGCTTGAAATTGAGCAACTTCTCTCGCTACCTGGCCAAAGGCACGAATGACCCGCCAGCCCGTAACCGTTTCACGCACCTGCCCTACCAAGCTATCCAAATCTCTACGAATCGATAAGAGATAGCGACTGACAGCCACCGTAATGCCTGCCACAATCACCAGCAAAATAGCAATCATCCCCAGAAAATAGAGAGAAAGGCTAGGACTGATATAGAAGGCCATGAAGAGAGCACCAAAGACCACAATCGGAGCCCGTAGAAACAGGCGCAAGAAAATATTGATTCCTGCTTGAATCTGCAAGGTATCACTGGTCAAGCGCGTCAAAATTGATGAGCGGGACAAAGTATCCTGACTAGCTTGCGGCAAAGATAAGACTTTTTCAAACAGGTCCTCTGTCAACTGCTTGGTCACCCCAACTGCTGCCTTGGCTGAATAATATTGCCCTAAAATAGATACTAGAACTCCCACAATTGCCAACCCTGTCAGGAGTAAAAGCATAGCAACCAGGTCTCCCTGATTGCCATGTGGAATAATTGTATCAACGATATGGGCAATAGCCAAGGGAACAAGGAGTTCAAAGCAGGCCTCCAACAGTTTGAAGAGAGGAGCCAGCGTAACTTCTTTCAGGTAATCCCTGACATATCGTAGGATAAATGTCATAAGCTTATAAAGCGTCTACAGCCTGAGCTGCTGTGATAATACCAAGTTTGTAGACGTCTTCTGAACTACAACCGCGAGACAGGTCATTTACTGGTTTATTCAAACCTTGTAAAACTGGGCCAACCGCCTCATAACCACCAAGACGCTCTACAACCTTGTAAGTAATGTTTCCTGCTTCAATAGCCGGGAAGACAAAGACATTGGCTTGACCTGCTACTGGACTTCCAGGTGCTTTCAAACGAGCTGTATCTGGAACCAGGGCAGCATCCATCTGCAATTCTCCATCAATCAATAGATCTGGACGAAGTTCCTGAGCCAAGCGAGTTGCTTCCACTACCTTATCAACACGTGGACCTGAACCTGACCCTTTTGTTGAGTATGAAATCATAGCCACTTTTGGATCGATTCCAAATGTCTTAGCCGTTTCTGCTGATTGGATGGCAATCTCAGCCAAGGTTTCTGCATCTGGTTCAATGTTAATTGCACAGTCTCCAAAGACAAACTTGTGCTGGTCTTTAACCATCAAGAAGACACCTGAAGTACGTTTTACACCTGGTTTTGTCTTAATAATTTGAAGGGCAGGACGTACAGTATCTGCTGTTGAGTGGATCGCACCAGAAACCATCCCTTCTGCTAATCCCATTTGCACCAACATCACACCAAAGTAGTTGACATCACGCAAAATTTCATCTGCCTGTGCTTCATCAACCTTGCCTTTACGAAGAGTAACAAATTCATGCTTCATGGCATCGAAGTTTGCGTAATTGTTAGGATCAATAACTGTGATCCCAGGGTTTGAGAAACCAAAGTCTGTCAACAAAGTATGAACATCTTCCGGCACACCAAGGATGATAGGCTCTACCAAACCTTCAAATTTCAAACGAGCTGCTGCACGCACGACGCGCTCATCTGTACCTTCTGGGAAAACGATACGTAGTTTTTTACCTACGATTTTTTGCTTCATTTCACCAAATAAATTCCGAATTTCCATTTAAATTCTCCTTTTAAATATTATTTATTAGTTAACGATGTAATAACAGCCTGAAAATCGTCTGGAAGTGGAGCTTCCAAGTCAATCCTTTGAGCTGAGAAAGGATTGTCAAAAGCCAAATTGTGACAATGCAAGGCCTGACGTTGAATACCACATTCTAAACTGCCACCATACATATCATCCCCTAGCAAAGGAAATCCAATGTGGGAAAAATGAACACGAATCTGGTGGGTTCGACCAGTGTGCAACTGAATGTCCACCAGGTGAATGTCTCCCCAGGACTGGACCACCTTATAGGAAGTGTGGGAATACTTGCCCTCCTTGGTCACAATTCGAGTAATGATGCTATCAGCCGGTCTGCCGATAGGAGCGATAATCTCCCCTTCTGCATCCAGCTTCCCCTCACCCTTGACCAGAGCATAGTAGCGCTTATGGATAAGCTTTGCCTGCAATTGCTTGTCCAATCTAGCATGGGCATAGCCGTGCTTAGCAAAGAGCATGACCCCAGACGTATCCCTATCCAGACGAGTCACTATGTGGACCTGCTTGTTTTCATAGTCCTGCTCGACCAAGTAACCCTTGACAAAGTTGGCAATGGTCGACGAATGAAGACTGCTAGGAATGGAGGCATAGCCAACCGGCTTATTGATAGCTAAAAAATGGTCATCCTCGTAGACAATGTCCAGGGGAAAGGAAATAGGTTCCAAACTACCTGTCAAATCCGCTTCAGCTGGTATATCAATTGTAACTCTATCGCCAATATCAAGCAAGTAAGTAGCTTTCTGTGGCTGGTCGTTAACCAAAATAGCACCACCAGTGTACTTGATTTTAGCCAGCAATCCCTTGGACACCCCATGTTTCTTCAGGAAGGTCTTGATTTTGGTGTGCTGGTCGGCTATAAATTCAAACCGCATTACTCCACCTCGCCGATAAAGGCATCTTTGACCCGATTCCAAAAGCTAGTATGGCTGGGCGATGCGACAAAATGGATTTTACTATTGTCAATCTGGTATTCAATGCTCTTAATATTGTCGTAGACATAGGTCTTATTGTCCACTGCAATAGAATAGCGGTCATCATGCTGGGGCTCGATAACAATCTTGTCCTTTTTCGGTACTACGACTGATGACCCCAGCGTCCGGTAGACCCGATTGTTCAGACTGGCCACTTCTGCAATCTGCAGAGCCTCAATAGTCGGATGAAGGACAGCGCCCCCCAGCGACTTATTGTAGGCCGTTGAGCCAGTCGGTGTCGATACCGATATGCCATCCCCACGAAAACGCTCGAAGGGAACATGGTTGATGATAATATCAGCCACCATGGTCTTGGTCAGGCGCTTGATAGTCGCCTCATTGAGGGCACGCGCCGTGATTACCCGGCCATCATTGAGTTTGACCTTGACATTAAGAATGGGATAGGAAACACGAGCTCCCCTGTCCAACTTCAAATTCTCTACTAGCTTGTCCACTTCAAAATCCCGATAATCCGTGTAAAAACCCAGATGCCCCGTATGAATACCGACAAAGCGGACCCTATCGATGAGTTTCTCATACTTATGAAAGGCCGATAGGAGCATGCCATCTCCACCAATGGAAATGACAATATCTGGATTCTTGGGTGTGAGGATAAAATTCGCCTCTTTGAGCTTGGTCCAAAGTTCCTTGGACACCGCTTCACTCTTGGGATTTCGGCTGGCGAGCAGAGCGATTTTTTTTCTATCTGTATTCTTCATCTGAATCATCACTATTTCCGACACCGTCATTCAGCTTGCGGTGGGCAGGGTCAAAAAGAGCCTGAGCCTCCTGAATGTCGTTGCGGATTTTACGCATCTCCTCGTCTAGTTCGTAGGCAATCTTGGCTGTAATTTCCAGCCGTTTCTTGATTTCCTCAGGGAAATTTCCCTTATACTTGTAATTAAGCGAATGTTCAATAGTCGCCCAAAAGTTCATAGAAAGTGTTCGAATCTGGATTTCTGCTAGGACGGTCTTGCTGCCATTGATCGTATCCACCGGATACTCAACGACCACATGATAGGAACGATAGCCCGATGCTTTCATGTACTTGATATAGTCCCGCTCATGGACAATCTGCATGTCCTTGCGCTTGCGCAAAATAGCCAAGACCTCCTCAATGTCATCCACAAACTGGACCATGATCCTCAGACCGGCAATGTCCTGCATGTCCTGGGCCAGATTTTCCAGCTTGATATGCCGCAGAGCCATCTTTTCCTGAATAGACTCGATAGGCTTGACCCGCCCCGTCACAAATTCAATGGGAGAATGGCGGTTAAACTTGCGGTACTGCTTTCGAATACCACGCAGCTTAATTTTCAACTCCCCGACAGTCTGAATATAGGGGTCTAAAAATTCTTCCCAATTAAACTCCATACGGCTCCTTTCTTGTCAAATCCTATAAATTGTATTAGAATAACACAAAGATTATTATACCATATGAAAGGGGTTTACAGTATGAAAAACCATCTGGAAATTGAGTACAAAACATTATTAACCAAATCTGAATATCTTCGACTGCTACCCGATTTCGCAGATATCCAGCCTGTCATGCAGACCAATCACTACATAGACACGCCGGATTTAGATATGAAAAGTAACCGATTTTCCCTCCGTATTCGGACCTTTGAGGACATGGCAGAGCTGACCCTAAAAATTCCCCAGGAGATTGGCAATCAGGAATACAATCAAGCTCTAGACATCGATACTGCACGACAATTGCTGACCAATTTTCAACTGCCAAAAGGACAGATTACTGACATCATTTCAGCCACCGATGTCCCTCTTGATAACCTAGCCGTCTGGGGTAGCTTGACCACCAAACGCTATGAAAAAGAGACCTCTATCGGTCTCATGGCCCTGGATGAAAATGACTATGCCGGCATCCATGATTATGAACTAGAGGTTGAAGTGGCCGATGCCGAAGAAGGCAAAATCCTCTTTGACGACTACCTGAAAAAACAATCCATCCAATTCAAATACGCCAGCAGCAAGGTCGCCCGCACCGCAGCCCAGATAAAATCAGCCCAATAAGGCTGATTTTTGACTTTACTACTGAAAATTGTCCGTTTTTTTGGTAAAATAAATCTATCTATGTTTCATTGCTTTTATGAAAAAGTAGGGTTATAAAAAGGAGTTAGTCAAAATGGTACAACCACTTGGTGAACATAACATTAAATTATTCTCTCTCAACAGTAACCGTGATATCGCTGAAAAAATTGCAGAATCAGCCGGTATTCCTCTTGGAAAAATGTCTTCACGTCAATTTTCTGACGGTGAAATCCAGATTAACATTGAGGAATCAGTCCGTGGTGTTGATGTCTATATCATCCAATCAACTAGCTACCCAGTAAACAATCACTTGTGGGAACTCTTGATTATGATTGACGCTTGTAAGCGTGCCTCTGCCAACACCATTACCGCTGTCATGCCGTATTTTGGCTACGCTCGTCAAGACCGCACAGCCTCTCCACGCGAACCAATCACTGCTAAACTAGTAGCAAATATGTTGGTAAAAGCCGGTGTCGACCGCGTTCTAACCCTGGACCTCCACGCATCACAGATTCAAGGTTTCTTTGATATTCCAGTGGATAATCTCCTGACAGAGCCACTCTTTGCGTCCTACTACATGGAAAAAGGCCTCTGCAACGACGATGTGGTCATCGTTAGTCCCAAAAATTCAGGAATCAAGCGCGCTCGTAATATCGCAGAATTTTTGAATGCACCGATTGCTATCATTGACTACGCCCAAGACGATTCGGAACGTGCCGAAGGCTATATCATCGGTGATGTTGCTGGGAAGAAAGCCATCCTGGTCGACGATATTCTAAATACAGGCCGCACTTTCTCTCAAGCATCCAAAATTGTTCAAGACGGTGGTGCAACTGAAATTTACGCCGTTGCCAGTCATGGACTTTTCGCTGGGACTGCTGCGGAACTCTTGGACAACTCTCCTATCAAGGAAATTTTGGTCACAGACTCTGTTGCCAGCAAGGAACAACATCCTAATAATATTGCTTTCATCACGGCTAGCAACTTGATTGCTGACGCTATCCACCGCATTCAAGAACACCAGCCATTGAGCCCACTTTTCAAATTTAACAGCCCACTTAAATAAAACTAGGAGTTACACTTGATTTATTTAGATAATGCAGCTACGACTGCCCTGTCACCGGCTGCCCTAGAACGGATGACGGAAGTCGCTGCAGACATCTATGGCAATCCGTCTAGCATCCACGGTGCTGGTCGCAAGGCTAATCAGGTTCTCAGACAGGCACGACAGGATATAGCTGATATCTTGTCGGTCCGTCCTGATAACTTAATCTTCACATCTGGAGGCTCTGAGGCCAATAATTTAGCCATTCAAGGCTATGCTCTGGCCCATCAGGACAAGGGCAAACACCTTATCACTACTGCCATTGAACACCATGCAGTCCTCCATACCATGCAGTATCTGGAGGAACGCTTTGGCTTTGAAGTGACCTATATCCAGCCAATCGACCAAATCATCACAGCCCAGCAGATCAAAGATGCACTTAGACCAGACACCATTCTGGTTAGCAGCATGTTTGCCAATAATGAAACTGGCCAACTGCTCCCTATCCAAGAAATTGGACAGTTACTAGCAGACCACCAGGCAGTTTTCCATGTTGATGCAGTGCAGGTCATGGGAAAATTGCCTGTTCAGCCTGAAAAACTA
Organism: Streptococcus sp. A23; assembly: GCF_043674155.1. Lineage (NCBI taxonomy): Bacteria > Bacillati > Bacillota > Bacilli > Lactobacillales > Streptococcaceae > Streptococcus > Streptococcus sp. A23. The sequence goes on from NZ_JBIMJP010000012.1 coordinate 29,159, forward strand.
GGAATTGATTTCCTATCTGCTGCTGCCCATAAATTTCATGGCCCAAAAGGTATTGGTTTCCTCTATTCAAGATTGCCTAAATTTGATGCACTCATACATGGCGGTAAGCAAGAAAATCAACATCGTGCAGGAACAGAAAACCTCCCTGCCATTGCAGCGATGGCCACAGCCCTCAAAGAGCAAACTGCTAAAAGGGACCAAGATCTTCAATACATCACTTCCCTAAAAGAACACCTCATCTACCACCTGGCCGACACCGACTACTACATCAATCAAACTGGCGACCACCTTCCTCATATCATCAATCTTGGCTTTCCTGGTCAACTCAATGAGCAGGTGCTCATGCGCCTAGATCTAGCCGGAATCGCAGTTTCAAGTGGTTCTGCCTGCACAGCAGGTGTTGTACAAAACAGTCATGTCCTTGAGGCTATGTATGGAAAAGATTCTCCACGACTGAAAGAATCCATCCGCATCAGTTTCTCAGAAAGCAATACGACTGCTGATATTGATGCACTCATCACTGAATTACACAAGATAATAGGAGGATAAAATGGCATTTGAAAAAACTGTACGCTTAAAAGATTGTAACTTTACCTATCATATCAGCTCGGGTATCAAAAAATACACCCTGCGTGACAATACCTTTGAGCAAACCAAGGCTGGCCACTATCAGCTGGAACGCCTACTAGAAGAAGTTCCCAATTCTGGGCAAGGTTTCCTCTTGAAAATTATCATCAACCAAGATTTGACTGGTTTCAAAATCAACATCACAGACAAGTCTGGTCTTCGTTTGATTAACATTTTCAAACCAGGCAGCAATCCAGTTATTCAGGAAAAATTCTACTTCCTCATGGATAGCCTGGTCGACCGAGATATATTTACAAAAGAGGCCTAAGATGATTGAAATCTACTACACTGATGCCTACAAACTAGAACGGGTTCAACAATTTGATAATCTGGATGAGGCTAAATTGGCCTTTGCAGGCTGTGTCACCCTACCAGATTATTACCCTGTTACCCGCATTCTCAAGGACGGACAAGCTCTTGACTTCCAAGGCATCGTCGGAGATCTCTATCGCTATTTTCAAACCCTATAGAAAGACCAAGTTGTTTGGTCTTTTTTTCAAATCAATCTGTTGATTTTTTCACAAACATAGACTAAAATAGAAGAAAGAAGTGAATTAACAAACAAGCTGATAGTGATGTTATCGGTTTTGCAATCCCTTGCAAATTTTTGATACGATTTACAGAAGATTGTGAAATCTATCTGACCAGTAACCGGTGTCCTACAGCTAGAAGGAGAAAAGAGTGAAGAACATAAAAAACGCTGACATCCCCCGGGCCACGGCCAAGCGACTTTCCTTATATTACCGCATTTTCAAGCGATTCCACGCTAGCAATATTGAAAAGGCTAGCTCAAAAGATATTGCAGAAGCTATCGGAATTGACTCTGCAACTGTCCGCCGTGATTTTTCTTATTTCGGTGAACTAGGTCGCCGTGGTTTTGGCTATGACGTCCAAAAATTGATGGAATTTTTTGCTGAAATTTTAAATGACAATTCCATCACCAACGTTATGCTAATAGGGGTTGGTAACATGGGACGTGCCCTACTCCACTATAAATTCCACGAGCGAAACAAAATGAAGATTGTTATGGCTTTTGAAGCAGATGATAATCCAGCTGTGGGCACAGTTGATGAATCTATTCCAATCTATGCCATTTCTGAATTGAAGGAACGGATTGCCGAAGCTGATTCACAAACTGCCATCTTGACCGTCCCAAGTGTTAAAGCCCAGGAAGTAGCTGATGTGCTAGTTGAGTCCGGTGTCAAAGGAATCCTCAGCTTCTCACCAGTTAACCTCTCTGTACCAAAAGATGTGGTTGTCCAATATGTGGATTTGACCAGCGAACTGCAAACACTCCTGTATTTTATGAGAAAAGGCGAATAAGAGAGCAAAACAGAGTTAGTTTCGACTAACCCTGTTTTTTGATACTAAAATAATTCACTCTCTTCCCTGAAAGAATAATAGTCCTTCTGCCCGACAATCAGATGATCCAAGAGAACCAGACCCAAAGTCTCACAAGAATCCTTCAAATTTTCAGTAAAGAGCAAATCGTTTTTACTCGGCTGTACAGAGCCTGACGGATGATTGTGAACGATGATAATCGAGGTCGCCATACACTTGACTGCATAGTGCAAAATCTCCCTGGGCTCTGCAATACTGCGATTGACACTGCCGATAAAGACTGTTTTTTGGTGGATGACCTGATTCTGAGTGTTGAGATAGAGGGCGACCAGATGCTCCTGCTTCTGCTGTCCAATCTCCTGAATCATTTTACGCCCCAGTTTTTCACTACCCAAAATACGATCGTTGAGCAAAATCTCAGACTGATTGATGCGCTTACCAAGCTCAATCATGGCCTTTATCTCAATCGCCTTGACCCGACCAATCCCAGTCAAGCTCTGCAATTCCTCAATAGACAAATCCTTTAGAGCCGCCAGATTTTCCAGCTGATTGTGTAGATTGTTGGACAAGATTGAAACCGGCTCCTTTTTTGTACCCGTACGGATGAAAATAGCCAGGAGTTCCTGGTTACTCAGGCGTTCCGGCCCCAATTCTAACAAGCGTTCACGGGGCATCAGTGCTTCTTCCTTAAAATCAATTTGATACATAAAATCCTCCTCACCTATCTGTTCGTAAAAAAATTGAAAAAAGGATAGAAATTCTACCCTTTTGACAAATCAATTTATAGTTGAACCTGATTATATGTTTGTTCAAAGTATTTGAGTGTTTCGCCATCAGCCTGGTCATAAGGAATCACTTCTTCTAAGTCGCCCTTAACAATGGTCCGCATGGTGGCAGCCAAGTCTTCACAGGTAACCAGCGTAATCTCATTTTGCCCTTCAACATCATCGATGACATAGACACTATCAGGCGTCACTGACTGAACACTTTTCACGTTATAAACATAGACGTTTTCCTTGTCAGTCAAATAAATCTTCATCCCCTCTTTGGCATTTTCAAGAGGAGAAAAGAGAGTTTCACTGGCTCCAGCCATACCAAAAATATGGTGGCTGGCTAGCGAATAGTTGCCTTTACCCATTTCTTGCGTTTCTTTCATGGTGCCCGCTCCATACATGAGGGCAACGTTTGAAAGACCTTTAAAAATTGGCAAGTTAATCTTCAAATCTGGGATAGCAATCCCTCCAATAACTGGCAGCTGCTGCGCTTCCCACTGGGCCTTCATAACAGCTTCCGTAGAGATAGATTCTACTTGAGCAAAATCAAATGTAGTGTCCACCTCTTTATTGCTAGCAATTTCTTCCTTGGATACTTTGGTTACCTGATACTTATTACTGTTCCAGGCAATCATCATATTGCGGATAGATGTGTTGAAAATCAAGGCTAGCGAGATGAGCATTAGGAGACCCACTGCAAGATTTCTCAACCATGACCCCCGTCTTGCTTTCCTTTTCTTATCCTTTGTCATTACTTATCCTCTTCTTCCGTATTTTCTTCGCCTTCTGCGGCATCAACCAGTGCAAAGGTCATGATTTTCGCTTCCTGATCCAGTTTCATTACCTTGACACCCATAGTCGAACGACCTGTTTGCGAAATATTGGCAACGCTGGTCCGAATAATGACACCTGTATCTGTAATCACCATGATGTCCTCAGTACCTGACACCGTAATCAATCCAGCCAATGGACCATTCTTTTCTGCCACTTTCATGGTGATAATTCCCTTACCACCACGACCTTTTGTCGGATACTCACTCGCAGGCGTCCGTTTGCCAAAGCCCTTCTCGGATAGCACCAGAACTTCCTGGTCATCGGAAATCATGGTCGCTCCGACCACCTGGTCACCGTCTCGCAGGGTAATCCCTTTGACACCCGTTGCAATACGGCTCATACCGCGGACAGCTGTCTCCGTAAAGCGTACAGTATAGCCAAACTTGGTTCCCATAATGACGTCTGCCTGACCATCTGTCAAGAAAACATTGATGAGTTCATCATCTTCTTTCAAATTCAGAGCCTTGAGACCATTTTGACGGATATTGCCAAATTCGGACACGCTGGTACGTTTGACAATCCCCTGACGAGTCGCAAAGAAGAGATAATGGCCATCTTCCTGCTCCTTGGTCACATTGATAATGGTCTGGATGGACTCATTTTCCTCCAGTTTGAGGAGATTGACCACTGGCAAGCCCTTGGCGGTCCGACCGTATTCAGGAATTTCGTAACCTTTCAGACGGTAAACACGGCCTTTGTTGGTAAAGAAGAGCAGACGGTCATGGGTGCTGGTTGACACCAGTTCACGGACAAAGTCGTCGTCCTTGACACCTGTCCCCTGAACACCGCGTCCACCACGTTTCTGAGCATGGAATTCATCCTGGGCCAAACGCTTGATATAGCCCTGGTTTGACAAGGTAATCAAGACATCTGCCTCTTCAATCAAGTCCTCGTCTTCTAGTGACAAGACCTCACCGACCATCAATTCTGTCCGACGTTCATCCGCATACTTGCGCTTCACTTCGTCCAGCTCTTCCTTGATGATGAGAATCACACGCTCTGGCTTGGCCAAAATATCCGCCAAATCAGCAATCAAAGCTATCAATTCATCATATTCAGACTGAATCTTATCACGTTCCAATCCTGTCAGACGACGGAGACGCATATCCAGAATAGCCTGGCTCTGACGCTCTGAAAGATTGAATTTGGCCATCAATTCTGCTTGGGCAATAGCATCCGTTTCCGAATTGCGGATGATACGAATAACCTCGTCAATATGATCCAGCGCAATCAACAAGCCTTCTAAAATATGGGCACGTGCCTCAGCCTTCTCCTTGTCAAACTGGGTCCGACGGGTTACTACTTCTTTTTGATGCTCGATATAGGATTCCAAAATCTGACGAACAGAAAGGATTTTCGGAACACCATTTTGAATAGCCAACATGTTGAAACTAAAGTTGGTTTGGAGCTGGGTCTGCTTGAAGAGATTGTTCAAAATCACGTTGGCAGAGGCATCACGACGCACCTCAATGACGAATCGAACACCCTCACGGTTGGACTCATCACGGACCGCGGTAATACCATCAATCCGTTTTTCCTGCACCAAGCGAACGATATGTTCTTGAACCTTGGATTTGTTGACCATATAAGGAAATTCCGTTACGACAATCCGCTCACGGCCATTGCCATATTCTTCAATCTCCGTGCGCGAGCGCAGGGTAATCGATCCCTTACCAGTCTCATAAGCACGGTGAATACCTGATTTACCCATAACCAGGGCTCCCGTTGGAAAGTCAGGCCCCGGTAAAACCTCCATAATTTCACGAGTGGTGACTTCTGGATTGTCCATAACCAGCTTGACCGCATCAATGGTTTCACCCAGATTATGCGGCGGAATATTGGTCGCCATACCAACGGCGATACCTGTCGTCCCGTTGACCAAAAGGTTGGGGAATCGTGCTGGCAATACCTCTGGCTCACGCTCGCTGGAATCATAGTTGTCCGCGAAATTAACGGTATTTTTGTTAATATCACGCAGCATTTCTAACGCAATCTTGCTCATCCGAGCTTCAGTGTAACGCTGGGCAGCGGCACCGTCCCCGTCCATGGAACCAAAGTTCCCGTGACCATCAACTAACATGTGGCGATAAGACCACCACTGGGCCATACGGACCATGGCCTCATAGATGGCAAAATCCCCATGCGGATGGTATTTACCCATAACATCACCCGTGATACGGGCAGATTTCTTATGGGGCTTGTCGGGAGTGATTCCCAATTCGTTCATTCCATACAAAATACGGCGATGAACCGGCTTAAGACCGTCACGCACATCTGGCAGTGCACGAGAAACAATGACACTCATCGCATAGTCAATGAATGAGCTTTTCATTTCGTTGGTCAGATTCACCGTCACTAAGTTTTTATCTTGCATTCTATGCCTCATTTCAACTGCATTCTTACTACTATTATACCATATTCTGGGGCTCTTTTCTGACTTGGGAATTGCTATGTAAACATTTTCAAGTCCCTATTTCCAAGTGACAAACCACAGGAAAAGTGCTAGAATGGAATGTGGTCAGGGGACAACATGCCCCCTAAATAAAACTAAGGAGATGTTTAGAAGATGACTGCAACTAAACAACACAAAAAAGTGATCCTTGTCGGTGATGGTGCCGTAGGTTCAGCTTATGCTTATGCCCTTGTCAACCAAGGTATTGGCCAAGAATTGGGTATCATTGATATCAATAAGGACCGTACACAAGGTGACGCAGAAGATTTGAGCCACGCTTTGGCCTTCACTTCACCAAAGAAAATTTATTCTGCTGAGTACTCTGATGCTCACGATGCTGACCTTGTTGTATTGACAGCAGGTTTGCCACAAAAACCAGGTGAAACTCGCCTTGAATTGGTAGAGAAAAACCTCCGTATCAACCAACAAATCGTTTCTGAAATCGTTAAGTCTGGTTTCGACGGTATCTTCCTCGTCGCTGCTAACCCAGTTGATATCTTGACTTACTCAACTTGGAAATTCTCAGGCTTCCCTAAAGAGCGCGTTATCGGTTCAGGTACTTCACTTGACTCAGCTCGTTTCCGTCAAGCCTTGGCTGATAAGATTGGTATCGACGCACGTTCAGTTCATGCCTACATCATGGGTGAGCACGGTGACTCTGAGTTTGCTGTATGGTCACACGCTAACGTTGCTGGTGTGAAATTGTACGACTGGTTGCAAGACAACCGCGATATCGATGAGCAAGGTCTTGTTGACTTGTTTGTATCCGTTCGTGATGCTGCTTACTCAATCATCAATAAAAAAGGTGCTACTTACTACGGTATCGGTGTTGCCCTTGCCCGTATCACTAAAGCAATCTTTGATGATGAAAATGCTGTACTTCCATTGTCAGTTTACCAAGCTGGTCAATACGAAGGTGTTGAAGATGTCTTCATCGGTCAACCAGCTATCATCGGCGCACATGGTATCGTTCGTCCAGTAAACATCCCATTGAACGAAGCTGAATTGCAAAAAATGCAAGCTTCTGCAAAACAGTTGAAAGATATCATGGACGACGCATTTGCTAACCCTGAAATCGCAGCTGCAATCAAAAACTAAGATAAAAAAGATGAGTTGATTTAGCTCATCTTTTATTTATCTCGCACGTCATAACGCAACATGGCAATCCCGTCTGTAACCGTTGACTCCACCAAGGTCAGCTTCTGCTCCTCTGGCAGTTTGTCAAAAAGGGAAATCCCTTCTCCCAGGATTGTCGGAATAATCCCGATAATAAAATGATCAATCAATCTTTCCTTAAGACAAATTTGAACGAGTTGAGCGCCACCAAACAACCAGATATCTGAACCATCTTCTCCTTTCAACTTTTTGATTACATCAACAATATTTGAAACAAAGCGGACATTGTCATAGCTGGGCTGTTGATGGCGACTAGCAATGATAAACTCCTTCTCCTCATATCCGGCAATCATTTCCAGAGGACAATCTTCTAGTGATTTTCTGCCCATAATAACCGTATCACACGATTTGAAAAAAGCTTCATTATCAAACTGCAGGCTCGTATCATAGTCAGTTGTTCCATGCCCTTGTATCCAATCGTAAGAACCATCCGTTCTGGCGATGTGGCCGTCTAAACTCATGGCAATATTTAGTACTAACCGACGCATAAATCTCCTTTCAAAAGGCAGAACCCTCAACAAATGATGAGGGTTCTTGTTGTATAGCTATTTTGATTTGATATAGTTGATACCGTCGGCTTTTGGTGCCACAGCTTTACCAAAGAAGGCAGACAGGGCAATAACGGTAATCAAGTAAGGTGCAATTTGCAGGTAAACGGTCGGAATATCTTTCAAGCCTGGCAACTGGCTACCGATAACCGCCAAACTTTGTGACAAACCAAAGAAGAGACTGGCTAACATAGCACCAAGCGGATTCCATTTACCAAAGATAACAGCTGCCAGGGCAATGAAACCTGAACCAACAATGGTTGTCGCTGAAAAGTTGATGTTTACCGATTGAGCACTTACTGCTCCTCCAACACCGCCAAGGAAACCGGCAATCAATACACCAGCGTAACGCATAGCATAAACGTTAATACCCAGTGTATCAGCCGCTTGTGGGTGCTCACCAACTGAACGGAGACGCAAACCGAATTTCGTTTTATACAGGACAAACCAAGATAGGAAGGCTGTTGCAATCGCGACATAGCCCATCAAACTGGTGTTCTTGAAGAAGAGGTCCCCCAAGACCGGAATATCTGCCAACACTGGGAAAGAGAATTTACCAAATGATTGACGAATACTATCTGTCTGACCTTTATTGTAAATAACCTTAACCAGGAAGACACCGAGAGCTGGTGCTAAGAGGTTGAGTACCGTACCTGACACGACGTGGTCCGCGCGGAAGTTAATGGTCGCCATGGCATGGATTGCTGCAAAGACAACTCCAGCCAAACCACCAACAATCACAGCTAATAGTGGGGTAGCTTTACCAAAGGTCTCAGCAAATTCAATATTGAAGACAACTCCAGCAAAGGCACCAATAACCATGATCCCTTCCAGACCGACGTTGACAATACCACCACGCTCAGAGAACACACCACCTAGACTGGTGAAAATCAATGGCGCTGAATAAATCAGCATTTGCGAAATGAGTAGCGTTAAAATAGTCAAGTTCATCTTATTTTACCCCTTTCGCTTTCTTTTTTGAGTTGAGTAACTGCTCAAAGATAAATTTCACACCGATGAAGAAGATGATAGACGCTGTTACAACGTTAATCAATTCTGGTGGAATCTGAGCACGAACCATACCTGGAGCACCTACAGATAGGGCACCGAAGAGGAAGGCCGCAAATGGAATACCAAGCGGTGAGTTAGTTGCTAGAAGAGCAACAGACATACCGTTGAAACCAATATCCAGGTTACCACTTTGAATATAGACATTTTGGAAGGTACCCAAACCTTGGATAGCTCCACCCAGGCCAGCAAGTGCACCTGAAATAATCATAGACAAGATGATAGTCCGTTTTGCCGACATACCTGCATAATCAGACGCTGTCGGGTTGATACCAACTGAACGGATTTCAAAACCAAGTGTCGTCTTGGTCAAGAGGAACCAGATAACAATAACAGCGATAATGGCAAAGAAGATACCGATATTCATACGCGAATTGTCTGTCAAAGCCCGCAACCATTCTGTTTGATAGGAAGCATTGGCCGAAACGTTGATAGACGAGTCCGTATTTTTCATCAAATCATCTGAGAAAATATCACGGATAATGTAGTTCCCAGAATAGAGTAAGATGTAGTTCATCATGATGGTCACGATGACCTCACTGGTTCCCAGATAGGCACGGAGAACACCAGGAATGGCTCCAGCAATACCACCAGCTAACATAGCAATGATTACCGTTGCCAAAATCAAGACTGGACGAGGTAAATCTGGATTAGCCAAGGCAAACCACCCTGCAAAAATCCAGCCTACATAAGCTTGACCTGACAAACCGACGTTGAAGAAACCAGCACGACTCGCCACCGCAAAACCAAGGGCAGTGAAAATCAGCGGTGCCATAGCGCGGAAAATTTCACCGACAGACTTGATAGTACCGAAGGCTGAGTAGAACAATTCCTCATAGCCCCAGATTGGGTCATAGCCAAAAATCAACATGACAATTGATCCCAATACAAGACCGCTCACAACAGCAAGTAAAGGAAGGATCAGATTTTGATATTTCTTAAGCATGTTCTTCTCCTTTCTCAATGTGACCACCTGCCATCAACACACCGAGCTCTTGCTTGTTGGTCTTAGCAGGGTCAACGATACCATGGATGACACCATCATGGATAACTGCAATACGGTCTGAAACATCCAAGATTTCATCCAATTCAAAGCTGACAACCAAAACAGCTTTCCCTTTATCACGCTCGGCAATGAGACGCTTACGGATGTATTCAATGGCACCAACGTCCAAACCACGGGTCGGTTGGCTAACAATCAAGAGATCGGGATTACGGTCCACTTCACGAGCGATAATAGCTTTCTGCTGGTTACCACCAGAAAGTGCCTTGGCAGGAACCAATTCACTGGCACCGCGAACATCGAATTCTTGCATCAATTGACGGGCTTTTTCATTGATAACGTTGTAGTTCAAAATACCATTCTTAGAAACGGGTTCTTTGTAGTAGGTCTGTAGAGAAATATTTTCGGCTACCGTCATTGGAAGGACCAAACCATCGCGGTGACGGTCTTCTGGTACGTGGCTGACCTGCATCTCTGTAATCTTACGAGGGGTCTTACCAACCACTTCTTCACCCTTAATCTTGATAGAACCAGATTTGACCTTACGGAGACCTGTAATGGCCTGAATGAGCTCACTCTGACCATTTCCATCGATACCTGCGATACCGACGACTTCGCCAGCACGGACTTCCAAATTCAAGCCCTTAACAGCTGGAATTCCACGGTTCTCATTAACAACCAGATCCTTAATAGACAAAATGACTTCTTTTGGATTGGCAGGAATTTTCTCTGTTTTAAAGGAAACAGAACGGCCTACCATCCACTCAGCTAAGTCTTGGTTGGTTGCATCTCCGACAGGAACTGTCTCGATTGATTTACCACGACGGATAACCGTTACCGTATCAGCAACCGCACGAATCTCATCCAGCTTATGGGTAATCAAGATGATGGATTTGCCTTCTGAAACCAGGGTCTTCATAATCTTCAAGAGCTCTGCAATTTCCGCGGGAGTCAAAACAGCCGTAGGTTCGTCGAAAATGAGCAAGTCAGCTCCGCGATAGAGAGTTTTCAAGATTTCAACACGCTGTTGAGCACCGACCGAAATATCCGCAACCTTGGCAGTTGGGTCAACTTCCAAACCATATTTCTGGGAAAGCTCTTTAATCTCAACAATAGCCTTCTTGAGGTCAATCACACCGCCCTTGGTTGTCTCACTACCGAGGATAATATTTTCCGCAACTGTAAAGGCATCCACCAACATAAAGTGCTGGTGAACCATCCCGATACCCAAGTGGGCTGCCCTAGAAGGTGAATCAATGTTAACTGATTGACCATTGATAACAATTTCACCGCTAGTCGGTTCCAAGAGACCAGCCAGCATGTTCATCAATGTTGATTTACCGGCACCATTCTCACCGAGCAGGGCATGGATTTCACCACGTCTGACATTCAAATTGATGTGGTCATTCGCAACAAACTCACCAAAAATTTTGGTGATTTCACGCATCTCAATGACATAATCCTTAGTCATAATCTATTTCCTTTCTGACTACAATCGCTAAACGAAAAATCGTTTTCACATAACTATTGTACCATTTTTGTCAGTAAAACCTACCACCATTTGATAGGCTTTACTGAGAAAAATCTCAGCTCCGAAAAGGGCGACCGATAGGCCGCCACTTCGGAAAACTAATGTTATTCAGCTTATTTTTCTGGTGTTTCTGGAACTTCAACTTTACCATCCAAGATTGCTTGTTTAGCGTCTGCGACAGCTTTAGAAGCATCTTCAGAAAGGTTTGTTTCAGCCAATTCTACACCTTTGTCAGCAAGTGAGAATTGAACAACTGTACCACCAGGGAATTCACCTTTAACTGCTTTTTCAGTGATGTCTTTAACTGAAGTACCAACTTCTTTGATGGTTGATGCCAATACGAAGTTAGATTCTTTACCGTCTTTAGAAGTGTAAACACCTTCAGCAGATTGGTCACGGTCAACACCGATTACCCAAACTTTATCTGCTTCATCACGAGTTTCGTTTTCAGCTTTAGCAGCAGCAAATACACCATTACCAGTACCACCAGATGCGTGGAAGATAATGTCTGCACCTGCAGCGTATTGAGCAGCAGCGATTGTTTGACCTTTTGCAGCATCACCGAATGAACCTGCATAATCGATTGTGATTTTGATGTCTGGGTTTACAGACTTAGCACCAGCTACGAAACCAGCTTCAAAGCGGTCGATAACGACACCTTCCATACCACCGATGAAACCAACGTGGTTTGTTTTAGTAGATTTAGCAGCTGCAACACCTGCCAAGTAAGAAGCTTGGTGGTCTGCAAATCCAACGCTGACTACGTTCTCTTGATCTGGAACAACTGAGTCAACGATTACAAAGTGAGTTTCTGGGTTATTTGGAGCTGCTTCAGCAATCGCAGTTTCCAAGGCGAAACCAATACCGAATACAAGGTTGTAACCACCAGCAACAGCTGAGTCAAGGTTTGTTACGTAGTCTGATTCACTTTGTGATTGAATGTAGTCATAGCCGCTACCTTTTGACAAACCATTTTCGTCACCCCAAGCAGTCAAACCTTCCCAAGCTGACTGGTTAAATGAACGGTCATCAACACCACCGATGTCTGTTACGATCATTGGCTTAACTGATATTTCTGATGAGTCTGTTGAGGCTGCTTCTTTGTTTGCAGTACGGCTTCCACAGGCAGCCAATGTAAGAGCTGCAACAGTAGCTAGACCAAATCCGACAAGTTTCTTGTTCATTTCTGAACCCTCCTAAAAAATTCTTTTTGCAACTTTCGTTGCGGTGATGATACTACAGTCTAACGACTGTCTTACAGACTAGTTCAGGTCTGTAAAAGAATATGGAAGTAATTCCCCGACTGTCATCTCGACTGTCGATAGATCTTTGGCAACAAGTGTTACCTTTAAATCCTTATCAAAAAATTCAGCCATGACCTGGCGACAAGCACCACATGGTGAAACTGGTTTCTCTGTCTGACCATAAACAATCAGCTCAGAAAAATCCAAGACGCCCTCTGAAACAGCTTTGAAAATAGCTGTTCGTTCGCCACAGTTGGTCAAGCCAAAGCTGGCGTTTTCAATGTTAACACCTGTAAAGACTTGCCCATCCTTGGCAACCAAGACAGCTCCAATTGGAAAATGAGAATAGGGAACGTAGGCTTTCTTACTCACTTCCTCAGATAATTTTATCAACTCAGTAGTCGCCATCTGCTACAGCTCCGTTCATAATCGCTACACCTGAAGATGCACCAATACGGGTTGCACCAGCTTCGATAAAGGCAAGGGCATCCTCATAGGTACGCGCACCACCAGATGCTTTGACACCCATATCTGGTCCTACTGTTTGGCGCATCAAGGTAACATCAACCACTGTCGCACCACCTGTAGAAAATCCAGTAGAAGTCTTAACAAAATCAGCACCGGCCTCTTGAGACAATTGACAAGCCTTCACCTTTTCCTCATCGGTCAAAAGACAGGTTTCGATGATGACTTTAACCAATTTATCGCCACTGGCTTCCACAACCGCCTGTATATCTTCCAATACTAGGTCATAGTTCTGAGATTTGAGGGCACCAATATTGATGACCATATCAATCTCGTCTGCACCATTTGCAATCGCATCCTTGGTCTCAAAAGCCTTGACAGCTGGCGTGTTAGCTCCCAGAGGAAAACCAATCACTGTACAAACCTTGACCTCTGTTCCAGCTAACCCCTTTGCAGCGTAGGCAACCCAAGTTGGATTAACACAGACGCTAGCAAAGTCGTATTCTTTTGCCTCTTCAATAATCTTTGCAACCTGTTGCTCAGTTGATTCCGGTTTCAAAATGGTATGGTCGATATATTTATTTAATTTCATAAGTTTTCTCCGTACATTAAGAAATGATTTCAATGATTTCCTTCGTATTTACACTTACATCATCTATTTTAACATTTTTTTGGAAATTTGTAAGCATATTTTCCGAAATATTTTCATTTGCATAGATGGTTGCAATCGGCTGACCTTTTTCGACTGCATCCCCCACTTTTTTGTGGAAAACAATACCAGTCTCATAGTCCAGTTCATCTGTTTTTACCGCTCGACCTGCTCCTAGTTTCATGGCAAATAGACCAAATTCTAGAGCTGGCAAACCAACAATATAGCCATCTCGCTCTGCCAATACGTCCACCTTGTGGGAAACATCTGCCGGACGGTAGAGGTCTTCCAAATCGCCTCCTTGAGCCTGAACCATTTCCTCAAATTTCTTAAGGGCAGCTCCATTTTCAATATGCTGACGAACTTCCGCAACCGTCTTTTCAACATCAGCAAGTCCCAACATGATTTGAGCCAATTCACAGATAAACTCTGTCACGTCTTCCCTACCCTTGCCTTGTAAAATTTCCAAGGCCTCAAGGATTTCCAGGCGATTACCAATGCTGGTTCCCACCGGCTGAGACATATTTGTCAAAACTGCAATAGTCTTACGTCCGACAGCCTTACCAAGGTCCACCATGGTCTGAGCCAGCACACGCGCCTCTTCTACTGTCTTCATGAAAGCACCTTCGCCCACCGTGACATCAAGGAGAATGGCATCTGAACCAGCCGCAATCTTCTTAGACATAACCGAGCTTGCAATCAGGGGAATAATGTCCACCGTCGCTGTCACATCGCGCAGAGCATAGAGCAACTTATCAGCCTTGACCAAATTATCTGATTGGCCAATAACCGCAACTCCCGTCTCCTGAACCTGCTTGATAAAGTCTTCCTGAGTCACTTCAATCTGATACCCTTTAATGGACTCCAATTTGTCCAGAGTGCCACCTGTGTGTCCCAAACCGCGTCCGCTCATCTTAGCAACTGGCACTTCAAAACTAGCTACCAAAGGAGCTAAAATCAAGGTTACCTTGTCACCCACACCACCAGTCGAGTGCTTGTCTACCTTGATACCAGGAATAGCAGATAAGTCAATCTGGTCACCTGATGCCACCATATTCATAGTTAAATCAGAAATCTCGCGCGTTGACATGCCTTTAAAGTAAATGGCCATCGCCAGGGCTGACATTTGGTAGTCAGGCACTGTTCCAGCCACGTAGCCCTCAATCAACCATTTAATTTCCTCAGAAGACAATTCCAAACCATCTCGTTTTTTCTGAATTAAATCAACTGCTCTCATTCTTTCACACTTTCGAGGATATAGTATCCTTTGTCTTTTTTGATAATCTCACAATTGCCATAGGTTTCTTCCATTATTGCTTTGGCACTTGGTGCTCCCTGCTTTTTCTGGATGACAATTGTCAGTCGTCCACCTGATTTCAAGTGCTCTTTTGCTCCTGTGATAACCTGGTGAACTACAGCTTTTCCTGCTCGAATCGGTGGATTAGAAATAACAGCATCAAACTGTCCTTGAACTGCTTGATAAAGATCCGATTGAAAGATTGTTGCTGGAACACCGTTTTTCTCAGCATTCTTTTCAGCCAACTCAAGCGCTCTGCTATTGATATCAATCAAGGTCACATCAACATTAAAGACCTTTGCCAAGGTTAATCCAAGTGGTCCATAGCCACAGCCAACATCCAAGAGGGTCTTCCCAGTTTCTAATTCTAGGGATTGTAAAAGCACCTGACTTCCATAATCAACCATTTTCTTACTAAATACACCTGCATCTGTCAAGAATGTCATGTAGGTATCTAATAAACGGACACGGAGTTCATGAATATCATGTGCTGTACTGGGATTTTTTTCGTAATACATCTCTGACATGTCTTTATTATAACATTTCCTAAAAACGTTTTCAAGAGGTTTTACTTACCTGAAAAGATATGTTAAAATAAATGACAAGAAATAATTACTAGATATGGAAAACAAAAAATGAAACATGAATTTTTAAATTTTGAAGAAATCGATCGCTCCACCTGGCAGCAACTTCACCGTAAAACCACCATCCCCTTGACTCAGAGTGAACTCAATTCCATCAAAAGTTTCAATGATAAGATCCAACTTCATGAGGTATCAGACGTCTACCTCCCCTTGGTCAACCTCATTCACATCTATCGCAAGGCCAGAAAAGATTTAACCTTTACAAAGAGTCTCTTCCTCCAGAAATCCATCAAGTCTCAACCATTTATCATCGGTATTTCCGGAAGTGTTGCTGTTGGTAAATCCACTACCAGTCGCTTGCTCCAGATTTTGATTGCCCGCACTTTCAAGCATTCAACTGTAGAACTGGTTACCACCGACGGTTTTCTTTACCCCAATACTACCCTAGAGGAAATGAATCTATTGGACAAAAAAGGCTTTCCTGAGTCTTATGATATGGAAAAACTGATTGGATTCTTAGACAATATCAAAAATGGCATCAATTGTGAAATTCCTGTCTATTCTCACGAAACCTACGATATTGTCCCTGATAAAAGTCAAAAAATTCAGGTCCCTGATTTTCTAATTGTCGAGGGAATCAATGTCTTCCAGAACCCTCAAAACCAGCGACTCTATGTCAGCGATTATTTTGATGTATCTATCTATGTGGATGCCGAGGTGGAGAATATCGAAACCTGGTACTTAGAACGCTTCCAAAAATTGCTGAAGCTTGCAAAAAATGACTCTAGCAACTACTACCATCGCTACACCCGGCTCACCTATCCAGAAATCATCGCAGTCGCTCAAAATACTTGGAAAAATATCAACCTTGCCAACCTCGAAAAATACATCGAGCCGACGCGCAATCGGGCGGATATTATCTTGCACAAGGCTGAAAACCATGAAATTGATAAAATTTATCTAAAAAAATAAATAACACTTGTCAAAACCAGTCTTTTCAGATATAATGGTATGGTTAGTACAAGAAAGGGTGGAGGTGAAACCATTGGCAAACATTAAGTCAGCTATCAAACGCGCTGAATTGAACGTTAAACAAAACGCTAAAAACTCAGCACAAAAATCAGCTATGCGTACTGCAATCAAAGCATTTGAAGCTAACCCATCTGAAGAGCTTTACCGCGCTGCTAGCTCAGCAATCGATAAGGCAGAAACTAAAGGTTTGATTCACAAAAACAAAGCAAGCCGCGACAAAGCACGTCTTGCAGCAAAACTTGCGTAATAAAATCGAAGTCGTCAAGACTTCTTTTTTTATTTTAAAAATAGGACTGGCGCTGCCAATCCTATCTCGGTATCTTGATTTCAAAAATAGTTCCTGTTGGCTGGTTATCACGAATTGAAATTTCCCCCTTCAAGGAATCACTAATCTGTTTAGCCAAGGCCAAGCCGAGTCCAAAACCACCTTTTTGTCGCGTTCTAGCCTTATCTACCCGATAAAAACGATCGAAGACCTTGGTCTTATCATCCTGACTAATTCCTATTCCATTGTCCGCAACTGTAAAGTACGCAAATTTATCCTTTACTCTTGCCTGAATGCTAATTTGTCCATCGTCTCCTGTATATTTCAATGCATTATCAAAAATAATAGTCAGGAGTTGTTTTAGCAGGGCCTTATCTGTCCGAATAGGCTGCTTAATATGATTCGTAACAAGTAAATCCTTGCCACTCTCTTCAGCTATAATGTTAAAATTGTCAAAGATTTCCTCGAGATATTGTGGATCCAAATCATCCATCACAATATGGAAACCATCATCTCGCCGAGCCAGACTCAGCAAATTACTGGTTAAAATCCGCATGTTCCGCACTTCATCAAGACTGGAGGCAATGCTTTCACTGGATTCAATGATGGTCGCATTGGGATGACGGAAGAGCCCCTCTAGGCGATTCTGTAGGACAGTCAATGGTGTCCTGAGCTCATGACTAGCATTCTCCACAAAATCCTTCTGCTTTTGATAGCTCAGCAAAATTGGCCGCATACTGAGTTGAGCTAAATAAAGACTGGCAAACAGCGAAATAAACCAGAAGGAGACCATGACAATCGCCACTGTTCGCTCATAGGTCTGAATAGACATTTTAATCTGACTGACATTGACACAGATAGTCGCGTATTTCAAGTCTAGCGTCGAATATTTTTCCGTTACCTCACTCGGCAACTCCAGGGTGGTATAACGGAAATCATCGTCACCAAATGGCCCTTCGACGCTGACTTCCTTTACATTTTTCAAACTTTCCTTATCAAAAGCCAATTCAGACAAACCACTGAAGACATCAGAATTGACTAGCTCACCCGCAGAATTATACAAGAGTACGTGGAAATTGGTTCCCAAACGAATGGGCTCACCGGGACCACCATCAGTATCATCTGGGAGAGTATTTGCACTCGCATTACCTTGATTGCTCTCGTGCTGAAGAATAATTTCCGAATCTGGATTCAGCATCCTAGCTGCCGCAAAATTCAAAACCAAGTCAGGATGTTGCTTGATTTTGTCAAACTGGATATCTGTACTACGATACATGGTAGACCGCATCAGTTGAAAAATAATGGCCGTCATGGATATGAAAATCAGCGTAAATACGGCAAAATAGCGGATAAAGTAGGAAAAATTGTCCGACTTGGTGAGCTTTCTCATCTTATTGATCATTTTTCAAAATATACCCTACACTTCTCAAGGTCTGCAAGCGGTCTGCGAAAACCGTTCCCTTCAATTTCTTTCGGACTTTTGAAACATAGACCTCTACTACTGAGATGGTCGTATCGCTGTCAAAGCCCCAAATACGGTCAAAAATTTGAGTTTTAGGAAGAATAACGTTCTGGTTTTGCAAGAAATACACCAGTAAATCAAATTCTTTTCCTAGTAACTCAATTTCACTGCCGTCCACATAGGTCATATTGGTAGACAAATCAACAGTCACATTGCCAAATTCTAGCTGATTATCATTGAATTTACCAGCTCGCTTCAAAAGCGCCTGAATACGCATCTTCAACTCCTCTAGATAAAATGGCTTGGTCAGGTAATCATCCGCCCCCAATTCAAAACCGTGGCCCTTATCATCCAAGCTTTCTTTAGCCGTCGTAATCAGGACCGGAGTAGAAATTCCTTTTTCGCGGATTTCTTTTAAGACCTGAAATCCATCCTTCTCTGGCAACATCAGATCCAAGAGAATCAGATCATAGACACCTGATTCTGCCTCATAGAGGCCCTCATCGCCATCAAAAACCTGCATAACATCAGCAAAATCATCTAGAAAGTCGAACACCGAATTAGATAGGCTTAGATCGTCTTCAACAAGCAATATTTTAATCATATCTGTCTCCTTTTTTACTCATTATAACATCTTCACATTCATATTTCTATTTAGAAAAAGCCAAACTAGCAACAATTCCTACTATTGAATGCAGCAGGTGCACGAATAGATGTTAGAACCTGTAGTCACAAGTGCGATACATTTCGATATGGGATAGTTTCTTGCTAATCCAGGCCGCTTAAGATGGAATACTGACTGTAGGTTCTACCAATGAGTGGCAGAAAAATATCCTTAGCTCAGGTTCTGAGCTGTGAAGACAGGTTCTTATACTCCTAGCTTGACCTCTCTAGTATAAACGATGTAACTTAAAAGAAACTAAAACACAAAAAGACTTCCAAAAGGAAGCCTCCTGATAATTACTTACCAAGTTTTGCTTTTGCAGCGTCTGCAAGAGCTGTGAAACCTGCTGCATCGTTTACTGCGATATCTGCAAGCATTTTACGGTTCACTTCGATTTCAGCCAATTTCAAACCGTGCATCAATTGTGAGTATGACAAACCGTTCATACGAGCTGCCGCATTGATACGAGTGATCCACAATTTACGGAAATCACGTTTTTTCTGACGGCGGTCACGGTATGCATAGTAGTAAGAGTTCATTACTTGTTCTTTCGCAGTGCGGAACAAGAGGTGCTTAGCACCGTAGTAACCTTTAGCTAATTTTAAAATACGTTTACGGCGTTTACGAGAAACAACGCCACCTTTAACACGTGCCATTTAATTTTCCTCCAAATAATTCAAATAGTAATTGTGCAATACTGATGCGAGATTAGCGCATTTGTGTAAGCATTGACTTGATACGCTTAAAGTCACCAGCATGTACCATACCTGCTTTACGAAGGTGACGACGTTGTTTTTTAGTTTTACCGTGGAAACGGTGTGAAGTATAAGCGCGGAAGCGTTTCAATCCACCAGAACCTGTACGTTTAAAACGTTTAGCTGATGCGCGGTGAGTTTTTTGTTTTGGCATTTTAATTCTCCTTTTAGCGTAAAAAGCTTATTTTTTATCTGAAGCTGGGGCCAACTGCATAAACATTTGACGACCGTCCATCTTAGCGCGTTGTTCGATAATGGCAATATCTTGGGTTGCTTCGGCGAACTCAGCTAATACTTTCGCGCCAACATCTTTGTGGGTAATCATACGACCCTTGAAACGGATCGAAACCTTGACCTTATTTCCTTTTTCAAGGAATTTACGGGCATTACGAAGTTTCGTCTCGAAATCCCCTTTGTCAATAACTGGACTTAGACGCACTTCTTTGACAGTGACAACACTTTGTTTCTTGCGTTGTTCTTTCTGTTTCTTCTGATACTCAAATTTGAACTTACCGTAGTCCATAATTTTAGCAACTGGCGGTTTAGCTTGCGGTTGAATCAATACTAAATCCACATTTGCCTGATCAGCGATGGCCTGAGCCTCATTGAGCGGTTTGATTCCCAACTGTTCACCCTCAAGACCGATAAGACGAACTTCACGCACTCGAATTTCATCATTGATGAACAAATCTTGCTTTGCTATGGCTTTCACCTCATTTTATTTTTTTTCGAGAAAAACGAAACGGACTTGCTACACAAGTCCGCACTACACCATTATTCTTTCCGAAGAAATCTTAATCCGTAGGGCCAGACAACGTTAGTCGCAAGGCGAGAAGCTCTCACTTCTGCTTTTCTCAATACGACCATTCTATCATGTCCTACACTACTTGTCAAGGATTTCTTTCGCTTTTTCTGAAATAAATTGCACAACACCTTCAATAGAAACACCAGTTGTATCAAAGGTAATGGCATCTTCTGCTACTTTGAGTGGTGAAACTGCTCGTGTACTATCTTTCAAGTCACGGGCCGCAATCTCCTCTTTCAAGGTTTCCAAATCCGTCTCAATGCCACGCGCCTTATTTTCCTTAAAACGGCGAAGGGCCCGCTCTTCAACAGAGGCAATCAGGAAAATTTTCAACTCTGCCTGAGGCAAAACAACTGTGCCAATATCACGACCATCCATGACAATGCCACCTGCCTGGGCAATTTCTTGCTGGAGTTCGACCAGTCTTTCACGAATAGGAGCCAATGCTGCCACCCAAGAAACATTGTTGGTCACGTCGTTATCACGAATGGCAAGACTGACATCCCGTTGACCGAGGAACACCAGTTGCTGGCCATCTTCCGAACGGCCGAATGAAATCGGATGCTGAGCCAAGAAAGCTAAAATATCGTCAACCATATCAGCTGTTAGTTTATTTTCCAGAGCTAACAGTGTAACGGCACGATACATAGCTCCAGTGTCCAAATAGGTATAGCCAAAATTTTTCGCAATAATTTTTGCCACAGTCGACTTTCCGCTCGAAGCAGGTCCGTCGATGGCGATTTGAATTGAATTCATAAATCCTCTTATCTAATACGTACTACATCTCCTGGGTTGGCCCACCAAGTACCACCAGGTCCCACCATTTTTTCTGGATTCAAGCGTTCCAACTCAGCCATAGAAATCCCTGCTCGGTTGGCAATACTTGCAAGACCTTCGCCAGGTTGGACAGTTGTGGTTGTACCATCTCCACGATCTACCAAATCGGCAGCGGAGCTTGCCTCTGTTGATGATTCCTCAGTGGCTGCTGCTGTAGTCTCAGTCGTTTCAGTTGCGTTTGAATCTTGCTCAGATGAACTCGAAGCTGCAACCTGGGCATTCTCAGCATTATAAAAACCTTCTGTCGAGTCAGTATTACTGCCACCTGTAGACAGGTAAATAGCCAAAATGATAATGGCCAAAAGGAAGAAAACAAAGATTGAAGCTAAAATAGTAAACAAACGACTACTCGCCATCATACCTACTTTTCGATTTCTACGACTTACTGACACTTGTTCATCCTCAACTTCTTCCAATTCTTCTTCAAAAAGTTCATCATTCCATGGTTCTTGTGACATTGATAGCTTCTCCTTGTATTTTTTTCCTATTATGTTTACAATTATTCTATGAATATTAGACTGATTCCTGAAAAATGTATCGCCTGTGGTCTATGTCAGACCTACTCGCCCTTGTTTGACTATGATGATGACGGTATCGTTATCTTTAGCCATACTGAAGCATTAGAAACAAGCATTCCAGCTGATAATCAGGCTCTCCTGGCTGCAAAATCATGCCCCACCAAGGCTATTCTTGCGGAGTGATTTCGCTTCATCTGAATAGTAGACTTCAAAATAATCCTGCTTGACCAAATGGTCGACAAGCTCTATTTCGCCTTGAAATTTGGGATGAAGGGCTAAGGCATTGATGAAGTATTTCTTAGGCCACTTCCTCATGCAGAATGTTAGCTCCTCGGCTTCATCTCTCCTACAGATACTGATAGATAAATAATTGACCTTGACCTTGCTGATGGAAGCAATGTCAATTTTTTTATTCTTAAATAGATTTGCTGATGCGATATATAGATTTTCATCTTCAATGAGAAAGTACCGATGACTGCCTAAAATCGCTAAGACAATCGTCGTAAACAGCAAGAGAAAAATGATAAATACCTGGCGACTTCTCTCCAAAATGAGGGATAGCCCTAGAAAGAGAGGAACCAAGGACAGGGACCAATAAATCATCGAGGTCGCAAAATCCGGTTGCCAATGGTATCTTAATTTTCCAAATAGTCGGATCATTTTATACCTCCTTTTTCTATTTTAGCACAAAAATGAGGATTTTCCTATGGAAAATCCTTAAATTGTGTGAAATTATTACAAAGAGATTGCGATTGTGTTACAGAACGGATGACGTTGTCTAGAGAAACACACCTGTCCAGCACAGATTAACTGTGACTCGTCGCCAAGTTCAAAATATCGGCAACGGACAGACCTGTTCCTTGAGACATCTGGTCAACTGGGACTCCCATAGATAAAAGGTTTTGTTCAATCTCCATATTACGGATGATAACTCCCTGTTCGATTCCTTGCTCAATCCCCTCCTGCAAAGCCTTTTCACGCACGGCCTCCTCATGGCGGGTGATACCTGAATGAATTTCCCAAAAATGGTTGGATGCGTTGCGGCTCCACTGGTCTATCATGTCTACTTCCTCCTTGGTCATGGTAATCTCAAGACAGCTGTTGAGTAAGTTTTTGAACCAAACTCAAGTCCAAACCAACGAAGTCAGCTATCTGCATAGGACTACGACCTTGCTGTAACATACGACCGATCATACTCAATTGCCCTTGTTCGATTCCTTGTTCAATTCCTTGCTCAATACCAAGTTCAATCCCCTCTTTCAAGGCTTTCTCACGAACAGCCTCTTCATGGCGAGTGATACCTGAATGAATTTCCCAAAAATGGTTAGATGCATTGCGATTCCATTGGTCTATCATGTCTATTTCCTCCTTGGTCATGGCATTTCTGTCGAGTAGCTGCTCTGCCTTGTCAATAATAGGTGTCGGGCGCTGGCTAAAGCCACGGTTGGAGAAAAACTCCAGCCAGAGGCGTTGCTTCTCATCCAGCATGCTGTCACGAAATTTTTTCAACTCGATTATCACCATTTCAAACGGTTTCTTGTACTGCCCAGTTTCGCCGAAGGGTTGCTCCAATACTTCGCCCGTATGACTGTCCGTGATGATGAAAGAATGAATGGGACGATTATCATCAAAATAACGGCTGGCGACTAGCGCTATAGAATAGACCGGCATAATTTTTTCATACATATCGTGGGTCTTGTAAACCTTCTTGCGAACATTGGGCAAATCCTTGACAAGGTGCTGACAAGAATATGTCCAGAGCCGCTTGATGAAATTCTTCTGGTAGGCCACCTGTATCTCAATGATGACCTGGGTCTGATCCTCCATGAGAGCCAGAATATCCACTGTGGTGCTGAAAAATCCCTTCCGCTCTCGCTTGAGGTCTGCGATAGTACCGTTCAAAATCTCAACAGACTGGGGGCGAAAGCCCAGAAAAGTTTCGATAAAATCAATGGTAATCTCATGGTCGCTAAAAATTTTCTTAGCAACAATATCAGCTAAGGGATTAATCTTGTGGCGGCGTTTTGACAAATGAGTATCCTCCGAATTTAGTTCTACTACTTACATAATTCGAAAAATACTGGCAGTTTCTAAAATTATTTTATCATAAATGGAAGAAAATGTAAAAAATGAGAAAGCAAATCGTCGTGCTTTCTCATTTTTTATTTTGCTTCGAAAAACTATGATTATCTATCATATTGATAGATTCTATTACCGTCCAAATCCGAACCATAAATTAGCTTAAAGCTATTACCAAATTCAGTATCTAACTCCCTATTTGTTAGAACATATTTGACATTTAACTTATTCAATTGACTATATTCCAGTTGAATATGCAAGTTGTCTGGTGCTGGATTCTCAAACTTAGTTTTTTCATGTATCAAAGTGTAGTGGACATGTGAATAACGATTCCAATTTGATTCATATTTATGTGAAGGATCTAATTTTTCCATTAACTTCTTATCAGGATAAAAACGTACTCCATCAACTGAGATAGCACCGAACATTTGTGGAAAATTATAAAGTTGATTATTATCATTAATCCAAATCGCCCCAGAATCTTTATTGACAATTTCTTTAATTTTATGAACAAGTATTTTATTGTCAAGCATTGGAAGCCCCTGAACCATTGGATTAACTGTCATTCCTGAAATACCAATTAGACCAATTAACATTATGAAGGCAACTTTTTTTCTTGATACCAACAACCAAAAAGTAAGACTCAAACAAACTATTAAAATGATACCAACTTTTTTTCCCAAGAATCCAATATAGTCTTGATTGGAAAAAAATATAAAAAACAGACCTATGGTTACAAAAAATGTTGTTGGTAGCAAAATAGCCTTTCTAATAGCTAATTTTTGATTCCAAATCAAACCAATAGCCCAAATTGTTGAAAAAACACTAAAGACTGACATGGCCTGCCAAGCTCTACCACTTGTCACAAAACTAAACAATGTTACTTTCGACACGATCTCTGGAAAACCGATAATTGAATAGAAGGCTAAAATAATAGAAAAAATACAAAGAAGAACACCTAGCCATTCTCGTTTTATATCTTTAGTTTTAACAACAAAAGGAAGTAAGACTAATATTGGAAATATAAAATGTAGACCATTAGATAACTCCACCTGATTGCTAAAACCAGGAGTTTTAAACGGCAATACAAAGTTCAACAACACTCCGGCAAGTTCATTGATTGTAACTTCTCCACCACTAGAAACACGATTCCCTGGATAGACCGTATCAAGTGTTAATTTTAATGCATCTAAGCTACCGTACAAACTATATCCTATTATAGTAACGGAGAACAAGACTGTTGCAACAATAAAGAAAAAATCTATTTTATTTATCAGCTTATTCTTAATAGCTTTATGCAAATTTACAATGAAAAATAACAATATAAAATATCCAAAAACTACTTGGAAAGCAGGATAAATGACCAAAACAAATCCAACTATACCAATACTTAGCATGGACGAAAATAGAAGTTTTGGCCAAATATAACTAGATTTAAAATAATGGTAAATGCTCACTGCAATCAATAGTGTAAAAAAGACTATATCTCCCAAATGTTGCATAAACCACCATTGTATAACAGGTGTATAGGTAATCCAAAAACTACCTATTGCAGATAACCACTTATTTTTCCTGGTCAAAATCATTGAAAATTCAAAAGCTAGCAATAAAAATCCAATGATTTTTAAACTCCAGTACCAAGATAAAGCTTTAGCATTAGACAAAAATAAGAATCCCCAATTAAATGGCTTACCAATAATTGATATATGTCTCACAGGAGCATTATAAGCTACAATCATATTCTGTCCTGAAACGGCATAATTAGGATTTTCAACCTGTAATTTTCTAGAAGCTTGAGAAAGATAAAATGGCGTCTGGACCAACCATTCATCACTTCTTATCATTCGAGGATAACCAAGAATAGTCCCGTCCTCCCTCGGAGGTATGGAAATCCAGTTGACAGCAGTCTCTATATAATCAATACTAGTATCTTCCCTTGAAAAACCATTTATTGTTGATTGCTGAAGTCCATTAACCGTTTCTCGTACACCAAAATTGTTCCAATTAGCAATAGAGCTACCATGCAATTCTAAACTAACACATATTACAAAAAGCACTATTGAAACTAGAATCCTATATTCTATTATACTCTTAAAAAAATTAAGCATTGGTCCAGAATGTTGACTCATTCTTTTCAATATTTATACCTCTTTAAAATTCCTTTTTGATTTCAATGAGTAACTATTTCCTTACAATGAATTCCAGATTCTATTCATCATTTGGTCTTTCTACTACGCTTCCTAAAAATAGACCAAGCATTGTCAGAAAATAGTTAATATGGTTCACTCTTGACAAACGTATCTTTCGTATTAAAGACCTCAATATTACTTTTCTGAACGATAATAATCGTAAACTTTAAGTTCATATTGCATTCTATTTTGTCGAACAACAGTATCTAAAATAAAACCTGCAACAAGGGATAAAGCTGATAAAATAATGAATCCTGTAGCCAGAACCGCTGAAGGTAATTTTGATATTAAACCGGTCTTTGCAAATTCACTAATAACAGGAATGCCTGAAATTAGTCCTAAAGTCAGGAAAATTATTGTCAATATTGTAAAAAAGATTAGGGGTTTATAGTCTTTAAATAGGCTGAAAATCATCCTCAATACCTTGAAACCATCTGAAAACGTACTGAGCTTTGATTCACTGCCTTCCGGTCTATCTTTATAAGTAATTGGAACCTCGACTAATTTGTATCTCTTATCCAAGGAGTGTATGGATAGCTCTGTTTCAATTTCAAAACCTGGGGATAAGACAGGAAAATTTTTGACAAATAATCGATTAAATCCTCGATATCCTGTCATAATATCATTATAATTTCCTTTATATAATTTATTAACAAGAATACGAACTAGATTATTTCCCAAACCATGAAAACCACGTTTATTCTCTTTGCTGTAGGTTCCATTAGATAATCTATCACCAATAGTCATATCTGCCAAACCATCTCTAAGAGGCTGTAACAATGACTCTACCTCAGCTGCTGGGTAAGTATCGTCTGCATCTACCATGATGTAGTAATCCGCATCAATTTCTCTAAACATTGAGCGAACCACATTTCCTTTACCTTGTCGTGGTTCAAAACGAACTATTGCACCAGATTCACGAGCCAATTCATTCGTTCTATCCTTAGAATTGTTATCGTATACGTAAATTTCCGCGTGTGGCAATGCCTTTCGAAAATCCTCAATAACCTTAACAATTGTAATTTCTTCATTATACGCTGGTAGTAACACAGCTATTTTTTCAGTCATTTTAATCTCCTATCTTAAAAAAATCATCATCCTTCTCTAAAAATCCTTTATTTCTCAACAAATCATATTCCACGATTTTAAAATCATTCAAGATTTCTCTTCCCTCTTCTGATAAATCTTCTTCGCTAACAGTACTGTTTTCCATAACTTTGGTCAGCAAGGCTGAGTAAGGAGAAACCTTCGAATCTGTTGTTTCCAATAAAGCTGCTATAAAATCACTAGAATATAAAATAGGTCTATTTTTCTTCTCTGTCTTAAAATTACTCCATATGAAATATTCTGTTTGATACTGTAACTCCGGTCGCTCTTGAAAGTGCTCTTCGTGATATAAAGATGGTAAATGATCTCCATAAAAAACTACAGATATTTTCTCATCTTTTTTATCAAGATCATCAAGAAATTCTTTTGTTGACTTATCCGTCATACTCAATAATCTGCTGTAGCTTGTTAAGGATTCATTCTCTTCTTGAGAAAATAACTCATTCACTGCTGTAACCTCTTTGGG
This sequence comes from Streptococcus sp. A23, assembly GCF_043674155.1. Lineage (NCBI taxonomy): Bacteria > Bacillati > Bacillota > Bacilli > Lactobacillales > Streptococcaceae > Streptococcus > Streptococcus sp. A23. Next base: position 56,930 of record NZ_JBIMJP010000012.1, read on the forward strand.
CAAACCAGCTGACCAGGGCATGTGATTTTGCATTGTAATCAAAGAGAAAAATTGTGGCGTTTCCGTCAATCTATCGAGGACTAATTGATATGTTGAAGCATCACTAGGATATAGTCCCTCCCTTTTGAAATCCTTGACTATAACATCAGAATCAGAAGTACCAATATAGGTTTCATATCCCATTTTTTTATAAATTCCGTTTCTTGCATAGTTATTCCCTGATTCTAGATGGATCGCTATCCTATTAGCGGGAGAAAAATAATCACTTAATGTAGGAATAAAACGCATTTTTGGTACAACATCCGTATAAATTGTTGAAATACTAGAAGACATATTGTACATAGGAAGACCTGTTAAGGATTGAAACTCCATATTTGCAGTTCCTCCTCCGTATCCATCTGAAATCATTGTACCACTCGTAAAATGATTCTTAATTTCCCTTATATTAGGCAATATATCCATGGAAATAGATGTTCCTGGAATCTTATTTGGATCAGAAAAACTTTCACTCAGAATAAAAATAACAGTTTGGTCTGCAATATTATTCTTTCTAGTCTTATTAATATCTGTTGCAATCTGGGAATATTTCTCCTTTATCTCAGATATTTTATTTCTACTGTATTCGAACGGCAATTCCATAGGAGGAGATACTATTTGTTTATACCACACAAAAGAAAGAGATTTTACATTGGCATTCACGGTATTTCCTAACCAATTTACATTTACCTCATTAGTTAATGGGGTAATGATAGGGATATTCTTAGTATGCTTTATACCGTCTTCTACTCGCATCAACGAAAGTAAGGAAAACATGATTGATAATACGGAAATAATCGAAAGCAATCTAAATTTTTTGTTAGAAAACACATAAAAATCCGATATACGTTTATAAATGATATAGTAAGATAATGCTACAAAAATAATAGCTACTACAATTGCATACGAAACTTTACTATCAACAAATCCCAATAATAAACGTAATTGTCTCAACCAAACTAAGTCACTTGGTAGTATCGGTTCATGGCGTAAACGAAATTTCATGCCATTTGCGACAATAAAAATAACTCCAATCATCACATTTACTATTGATGACACAATAAACCGATTCAATAAAAAATATATTAAAGCAAAAAGGATTGTACTAGATATTATCTGGAATATGGAACCAAGCAAATGATAATATATGCTTGGATAAAAATTTGCTGGATCTACAATAGAATACTGAATACCAAAATTTAAGAAAATCGATAATATAAAACTGACTGAGATAACAGAATATGAACTTGGAGCACGGCGAACTAAGTCACAATATCCCTTAGCAATTAGCCCCGAAAAAATAAACAGAACTAATACTAAATAAAAGATATTGACCAAGTACATAGTGAAAGAATTTTCTTTCAACATTTGAAGATAGTTACTCGAATCAATTAGAATATCCAATTTTTTATCATTAATAAACAACATTGTGAGTATGTTCATTAATAAAGTAAACAATATTGTATGACTATATTTAATATGGGTGACACTAGGACCTAAAAAAGTGAGCCACTGTGTACGTCTCCAAATCATTACAAAAAGTATCAATGTTAAGAACAGTATAAAAAGTTGTGAAGAAACCTTTGACTGAAGAAACTGATCTTTAAAATCCAAAAACAAAATATAGTTAGGATTATTTATATTGATAGTCATCCATACTAAATAACTCAAAAAATTAAAAAGCAATAATACTAGTATTAGATGGATAACAATTTTATTTTTTTTATCAATATTTCTAAAAAAAACAGATAGAATGAAACCTGCCAGTATAAGTGGTAGATATACCGCTATGGAACTTTCTAGACTAACAAAATCATTTTTTTTAAGAATTAAACTAGAAAAATTAGAAATCAAAAAAATAATATTCACATACAAAATTGTTCTGTTTTCAAATGAATCAAATTTTTCCTTTATTCTATCCAACATAAATTTATACTTTCTTTCTTGCCTTCATTAACATCTTTTTCAATATATATTTCACTGCCCTAGCTGGTCCGATAACGATGTATTTGAGCGCTCCCATAATACCGCCCAGATGATCAAAGTTAACAAAAGTGTTAGGTAACAAATCTCCGCGTTCATTTAATAGCTTATTGTCGATAAATGGTGTTAAGGCTATTGGATTCCTTGCAATTCTAAAATCATAGTGACGATCCCATGCAAGATAAACCAAGAGTCTCTCAATTGCATGGAGCACTGAATTTTGCGGTAAGGGTTCTACTGGTACATCGTCATCTGTCAATTGCAAGTCAAATAATGGTTTTAAAGCATCATATTTAAACCAGACAAAGGTTCCATAGGACATGACAAAGGTATGAAATGCATTAAAATCTATTGTTTTTGTGAGACTCATTTCATTCCAAAGTTTATTCATCTCTGGAGCAATTCTATGTTCATTATGAGCATCAACAATTTTATTATATCGGAAAAAAGATGGTATGTCTGCAATTACAATACCTATTTCGCTTTGATTCTCTAACGAAGATAGAATCTCATCTGCAGGTGTTACTAACATGTCTATCAATTCTTTTCGCCAAGACTCACCAGCCCAAAAATCGGCTTCTTTTGATTTCTTTGTATGAAAATGACCAACATAATCAAAATGCTCTAATTTATCTTTTAACTTGAGCATAGGAAGTACGTCTCTTCCTATATTTCCAGTTACAAATACTTCTGCCTGGATATTGTTTTTTTCTAAAATAAGTTCTATTTCATTATGTTTATTTTTACTATCTGTAGTAATAAATAGTGTGTAATCAAAATTGTAATTTCTAAATTGATTCAGAAATTCCTGAAGTAAATCAACATAAAAAACATGTAAGTGAATAGCAACTTTTTTCTGATTAGAGAACGGTTTAGCATAGCTATTCAAATACTTCCTACCCATTAAATATTTAAAGTCTGGATAATTTATGTTTGACATATGAGATACAATCAAATCAACAGGGTAATTCGTACCGTTCTCTATCGCTTGTAAAATATACGGAGCAATATGTTGATTGGCATCTATAGTTTTGATTTTGATAAATGGAACTTGATGACTCAATATAGCCGTTGGATTATAATAAGAAAAATCAGGGTGCAACATACCAGTTGTATCTTCTTCGACAGTATTGAATACAACCTGGTACTCGAATCCAGCATCTACTAAAGTCGAAGTCACATTTGTCTCGTAATTATCTATAACATCTTGTACATTAGTAAAGTTTTGAATACCTCTCCAAAACGATTGAAACACCTCTGACTGAACAACCTTCTGTGTAAATGTCAGGTAATAACTTTGAATATGCTCATTAAACTGTTTCGTTTTTCTAAAATTGGTCATTCCCCAAAAATCAATAGTAGAATCTGATTCAAAGTGGGCATATATTTCCTTCATATCCCACAACGGACCGAAGCAGGTATCATTCATTAACGTTACAGAGTCATAATTTTTCAACTCATCAAAGCCGACTGTCGCCATACCATCTCGCCAAGCTGCAAAATCAAAACCAATATTTTCTCTTTGGTGATAGGTGTCTATCAATTTATTTTGAATAAGTCTATGAACTGTATCATCGTTTAAGTGGCTATTTGAAATAAATACTACATTCGAAAAAAGTGGACGAAGATGTTCGAGTTGGTATTCAACGTGCGAACTAAGGTTGTCAAATTTATTAAAATGAACATATAATAAAAGTCGCTTCATACTATTTTTTTCTCCTAAAGAAGTCTATTATCTTTGAAGGAATAATCCAGCGACGTGAGTTAACAACTGAATTATACAATGTCGTTAAGTTTTCAATTTCCTTCACCTGGTGCTCATACTTCATGCTTAACGCATCATATCTAGTTGCTTTCGAACTGAGCTCAGATAGTTGATTAATGATTTTATTCGAAAACAAAAAGTTATTTGTTAAATTTAAAGTATTGGTCAGTTCGTAAGAAAAAGTTACCTTACGATTTTCGCTATTCTTCAAATTATAAATAATCTGCGGATCCTGATCTGTAAAATAATAATTCCCATCAATGACAGCTGCATTAGTCCAAATCGGTTCAATTTCAGTATTGTATGATCGAGAAATAAGTTGGATTTTTGAAAAATAATTTGGTACTTCTGAAGGATCAACGCGAATGGTTTCTACCCCAGTTGGAATCACGATTTCAACTGAATCCCGTAGCTTAATTTCTTTTCTGAATGCATTTTCTTCATCGTATTCTCCATCAACCAAAAAATAGACTGTGAGATATTGATTAGCATTTCTAGAATGAGCATCCAAGCTAATGAATCGATTCAAATGCCATTTATAAGCATTCTGTATCTCGTAGGGATACCTGTCAGAATATTTTTCAAGTAAATATGTGTATACCTGATAATATTTATAGATATTGTCTCTATCTGACATAGAATCATCTAAAACTCTATAATAAACAAAGGTATCATAATTAGGCACCACTTTTGCATTGTTGTTTATTACTAGATTTAGAAAAAAATCATAGTCTACTAATTTTTTCCGATTTAACTCAATATCAAATTGTGTCTCTCCAATGATAGAAGTGCGAATCAAGGAACACATATCTATAAAATTGCCGATTAAAAATTCTTGAAGATCAAACTCTCTAGTCTCCAAAAAAATCTGACCAGTATCTGGATTAACTAAATTTGTAGGAATGATGTCTCCATCGGTTGACTCGGCCGTATGATACAAATTTTCAATGAAATTTTCTGGTAAATAGTTGTCACTGTCGACAAATAAGACATATTTCCCGTGAATATTTTCTAATCCGATATTCCTCGAAACGACAATCCCCTTATTTTCTTGATTTATCAATTTTGTCACTGTAAACGGGGAGTGCTCAATTGTTGTTTCTATAATAGAGAGTGAATTGTCACTAGAACCGTCATTAATTATGAACAACTCTATATTTTTATAGGTCTGTTCAAAAATCGAAACTAGGCATTGTTCAATGTATTTTTCATGATTATAGCAGGTAACCACTACTGAAATCAAATCAGTCATGAAGAATCTCCCATTTTCCACTTCGTTGTAAGATACCTGAGGATGACATTTTTTCCGACTTATCATTCGCATTCATATCATCTCGATTCAAAAAAATGACGGGTGAGTTACTTGAATCTGCAAAGGCAATCATTCTATCTTTGTCATCACGTACTGAAACCTGCAATTTCATTTTTAGATTATTAACATTATCGATTGAGCAGGAATAAATTGTTGATTTTTTGCCTTTTCCAGCAGTCATAAAATCCAAGGAATTATCATTGTAAATCCAAAAATTTCGATCGACATCTGTCAGTGAAAATGCAATATAAGTTTGAATATTCTCCATAACTTCATAGGAGACTTCAAAAGCTATCTTTTCGTTAGGGCTAATAATATTATTTGTTAGTAATCTAACTTGCAGATTTGCAACTGGAGTCCTTGTTTCTTGTTCATCTTGTTGTTTGGAAGATTCTGGAGCAGACGAAACTACATTATCCATACTATATTGGTTAGCCACATCATTTGGATTGCCTAAAGCTTTCACCAAGCCTTTTTCAATCAAAACCGCTTTGTTGCAATACTTCTTGACTGCACCCATATCGTGTGTTACGAGAATGGTTGTCTTGCCGGACTTTTTGCGCTCTAAGAAATAGTCATTACATTTACGCTGGAAGGCTTCGTCACCAACGGCTAGGACCTCATCCAGAATAAGTATATCTCCTTGAGCCTTGATAGCCACTGAAAAGGCTAGACGAACCTGCATACCGCTTGAGTAGTTTTTGAGTTTCTGATTCATAAACTCTTCCAACTCAGCAAAGTCTACAATATCATCATACATGGCGTCAATTTCTTCGGTAGTAAAACCGAGCATGGCACCATTCAGATAGACATTTTCCTTACCTGTTAGCTCTGGGTTAAAGCCGACACCGAGTTCAATGAAGGAAACCAATTTCCCATTGACCGTTACCTTACCTGTCTCTGGAACATAAATCTGAGAAATAATCTTCAGAAGGGTGGATTTGCCAGAACCATTTCGGCCAACAATCCCAAAGAAATCGCCTTCTTCTACTTCGAAGTTAATATCTTTGAGGACATGCTGCTCCTTGTAGCCCTTGACCCCCTTAAATCGATTAACCAGGGCTGTACGCAAGCTCTGAGTGCTTTCTGTCGGGAGCTTAAAGTATTTCCCAACATGCTCCACCTTTACAGCTATTTTTTTATCAGTCATTATAAAATCTCCGCAAAACGCTTAGCATTTTTAGTAAAAATCGCATAACCAAGTATAAACACCACTATTGGAAGGACATATGGAATAGCTACAATCGCTGGATTGGCAACCAAATCACGAATGGTCATACTACCAGAATAGATAATATAGTGACGCAAATCTTGGATAATTTGTGCGATTGGATTGAGCATCATAAACTTGGCAACTGTTTCTTGACCACGCTGGATGATGAAAGTAAGCGAGTAAATGATTGGTGTCGCATACATACCAGCCTGCAAAAAGACTTCCCAGATGGGACCGATGTCTCTATATTTTACAAATAATGTAGATAAAATAAAGGCAACTCCTGTCGCAAGCAAGACCAGCTCAAAAAATAGGGGAATAATCACCAAGATAGACCAAGAAAATGGAACTCCGCTGATGAGGGCAAAGGTCAAGACTACCAAGAGGTTGATAGCGTAGTTGATAGACGCTCCCGCAACAGATGAAAAAACAATAATTTCCTTAGAGAAATTTAATTTTCTCAGCAAATCCCCACGAGAAACGATGGACATCATCCCCATACTGGTGGCCTCTGTAAAGAAATTCCAGGTCACCATTCCCAGCAAAATACTAACCGCATAGTGGGGTGTTCCATCATCAAATCGAAGAAAACGGACAAAGACCAAGTACATAATCGCAAACAAGAGCAAGGGCTTCAATATTGACCACAAATGCCCAATCAAGGATCCCTGGTATCTTAATTTAAAGTCTGTCTTGACCATTTCCCGCAGGAGAATTTGGTTTTCTTTGTTGAATAAATTCATTTTATTTCCTTATAAGCAAATTTAGTTAGGATGAGGCTGGTAAATACCAGTGTGTGAAAGGCTTTGTTTTTCCTCAATCCATATGTTTTTAATATTCGGTAGCGTTCTGACATAGGCTTATCCATTATAGTCACAAAGGCCTCGACCAGATTTCTATCGGTTGGCGCCAAAGGCAGAGCCAGCAGATGGCTTGCTTGCTTTTGACTATTGTGAATCAAGTCCCAGTAAATGGAGAAAAGTACATGGGGCCGAATCCATTTTTTGAATCGCTTGGACAAGGTTCTAGCTCCCAAGACATTTTCAGCATGCTGGCGGTACAATTCCGTCGGCTGGTCAACGTAGACTAATGTTCCAAATGCTGTCGCCAACAAGGCCAGATACCAGTCGTGCATGAGAATGTCGTCTGTCACCGTCCACAGTTCAGCCAGAGCGTGGTTTATCATGCTAGTTCCGCCTGTCACTGTATTTTCAGTCAATTCTTGAACCAGCTCGGTATTGGCATGATGAGACTGGCTGCGAATCATACTTTCATTCATGACCTGCAAGTCTTGGTTAACCACCTTTAAGTCTGTGTAAACCATGAGTGGCTGGTCTGCTGGATAGGCTTGAGCCGTCTCCAAAGTCACCTTTAGTTTATCTGGTAACCAGACGTCATCCTGATCACTGAAAAAATACACATCAGCCCTCTTGTATTGCACCAAGGCGTGAAAACTTTTGATGACGCCTAGATTTTCGGTGCTGTCGGGATTGATAAAGTGAATTCGGCTATCCTGCTGGGCAAAATCAGCGATAATTTCACGTGTCCTGTCCCTAGAGCCATCGTCTCGTATCAAGAGCATCCAGTCCGTAAAGGTCTGGGCCTGAATAGAGCGGATTTGCTCTGCTAAAAACTCCTGACCATTGTAGGTCGACATGAGTATGTTAACGTTCATGTAAAAATAATTCCTCATATTGTTGGACAATTTTCTCCCAAGTATAGTCCTTTCGCATGTGCTCTTTGGCAATCTGCCCTAGCTCCACTGCTTCTTCTTGTCCATCAATTTGGTTGAGTAGTTGGGTCAGATTTCCACTTTCCTTGGTCCAATAGCGAGCGCCATTTTGTGCGACTTTGCGGTTGAAATCCACACCTAAAACAAGATTTTCATTAGTTTGAGCTAACGCCTCTAAAAGACTTGGATTGGTTCCACCCACTTCATGCCCATGAATATAAGCGCGACATTCCTGCCGCAGATACTTGAGTAAATCCTGATCATAGACAGTCCCGATGAACTTGATTCGCGCATCTCTCTCAAAGCCCGTTTCTTCCTTTAGCTTTTGGAAATAGGCAGAGCCTTCATGATTGGCTACGATAACCAAATCACGCTGGGTGCTCGACTTCATGAACTCCTTGATAGCTGTCGCGTAATTATTTTCAGGAACAAAACGCCCAATAATCAAATAATAATCCTTTTCGCGGATGGACCAGTTGGCAAAAGCCTGCCGTACTTGCTCTGATTGGCTAGTCAGACTGGTCTGACTCAAATCAGTCCCGTAAGCGATAAATGTGGTCTTAGTCCCCGGATAGGCTGATTGAATATAGTCCTCAATCCCCTCATTATCTGCAATGATGAGATTGGCCTGCTTAGCCATCGCTTTCTCAGCATGTTTCAGATAAGCTTGTACAGGCTTAGGCCATTTGGCACGTTTCCATTCTAAACCGTCAGGATTGACAAATAAAACACCGCCAACATCCTTAATTTTCTTGGCAAATGGAGCTATGAAGCCACCTATGGTATTTCCCAAAATGTAAAAAATCGGAGACTGCATCTGCTGGTCCTTGACAAGACGCAGAGCGTAGGAAATGGCCATCATGTCATAGGCGATAACGCGGGCCGGACCTAATTTAGGAGGATTGATGGTAAAGCAATCCGCCCCCAAATAAGCCGAATGCTCCTGATGACTGGTGTCTGACAGGTTGGCCACATGGTAGTGTATATTTTTTGATTCTTGGTGACTGACCAGTTGCTGGACGAAGGTCTCAAAGCCACCATACTTTGCAGGCAAGCCACGACTGCCGATGATAAAAACGTGTTGCATAAACTTCTCCAATTAACTGCCGTTCTTTCTATTATAGCATTTTATCAGGTAATCCGCTATTTTGACATTAGGCAACGCAGAAAAAGCCATCAAAAATGATGACTTATCCTACGGGTAAAATCCCTAGTTATCAAACTTGTTCAATCCATATCTTTGAATCAAGGACAGCAATTTTTCTCCATATTTCGGGTCTGTTGCATAGCCTGATTTTTGCAAAGCAACAATTGCCGTTTGATAATCTTTGGCCTGGGTATAGGCTCTGTAATTTTGTGTTCTCCAAGGTGATGACGTAAAGAATTTACTGTAATCTTGGATACTTTCTGATACGGTGTTATAGGCTCTAAAATATGCCGTTTCTTGGACTGCTTTTCCATTACGGAACTCTGTCGTTTGTTTTGATACCATCTTACCTTTCCAAGTGGTGTCTGCCTTGATTCCAAAAAGGTTATTCCCTTGGGTAGCCAATTGAGATGTGCCCCATGCTGACTCAAGAATAGCCTGGGCCATTACCACACTCGGAACTAGACCCGTGGTTTTAGCAGCTGATACAAGACTATTGATAAATAATTGTTGATTTTTTGATGTCTGAAGAGGAGTTGTTATTACAGGTGTCGTTGCAGGCTTAGAAGGTTGGGATGGTTTGGTTGGTTGCGATGCTTGCGAGGTCGTTGATTTGACATCATGTTTGGTAGTTAGAAGTGTGTCTAGCTTTCTAGTTTGGCTATTCTGTCCGTAGACAATCATATTGTAAGTGCCAGTGTCGTTTTTATGGTCCTTAGTCGCTACTGCAAAAGTGTATTGACCGTTTGACTGACGGCTAGCACGGTAGACCTTCATATCATCCTGACCACCATTAGCTGACCATACCGGAACTACAACACTGGAAACTGTTGATGAAACATTAGAAAGTGCCACGTTGAAACCTGTTGCTGTATTGGTAACACTAGCCGACACCTTACCTGCGATAACAGTTGCTTTTGGCGTTTCGGCCGGCTTGGCTACTGCCGGTGTCGTTGTCGGTTTAGAAGTTTCGGCTGGTTTAGATACGGCTGGAGCAGTCGATGATTGACTGGTAGCTGAATAGTTATGACTGCCACTGAGGAGTGTATCCAGCTTCCTAGTCTGAACATTTTGTCCGTAGACAATCATATTGTAGGTGCCAGTGTCATTTTTATGGTCCTTAGTCGCTACTGCAAAAGTGTATTGACCGTTTGACTGACGGCTAGCACGGTAGACCTTCATATCATCCTGACCACCATTAGCTGACCATACCGGAACTACAACACTGGAAACTGTTGATGGAACATTAGAAAGTGCCACGTTGAAACCTGTTGCTGTATTGGTAACACTAGCCGACACCTTACCTGCGATAACAGTTGCTTTTGGCGTTTCGGCCGGCTTGGCTACTGCCGGTGTCGTTGTCGGTTTAGAAGTTTCGGCTGGTTTGGCTACTGTTGGTGTCGTTGTCGGTTTAGAAGTTTCGGCTGGTTTGGCTACTGTTGGTGTCGTTGTCGGTTTAGAAGTTTCGGCTGGTTTGGCTACTGTTGGTGTAGAGACCGGTTTCGTAGCTTCGGCTGGTTTAGATACGGCTGGAGCAGTCGATGATTGACTGGTAGCTGAATAGTTATGACTGCCACTGAGGAGGGTATCCAGCTTCCTAGTCTGAACATTTTGTCCGTAAACAATCATATTGTAAGTGCCAGTGTCGTTTTTATGATCCTTAGTCGCCACTGCAAAAGTGTATTGACCGTTTGACTGACGGTTAGCACGGTAGACCTTCATATCATCCTGACCACCATTAGCTGACCATACCGGAACTACAACACTGGAAACTGTTGATGGAACATTAGAAAGTGCCACGTTGAAACCTGTTGCTGTATTGGTAACACTAGCCGATACCTTACCTGCGATAACAGTTGCTTTTGGCGTTTCGGCCGGCTTGGCTACTGCAGGTGTTGTTGCCGGTTTAGAAGTTTCGGCTGGTTTTGGCGCTGGGGTTGTTGCTGGCAGACCTGCATGTTTCTTATAATAGTCAGAAATTCCTTTGACAATTCCATCAACCAATTTTTCCTGATAAGCTGCGGACGAGATTTTTGCTGACTCTGCACTATTGGACATATAGCCCAACTCTAGCAAGACCGCGGGAGCAGTCGTCTCACGCAAGACCTGGAAAGTTCTCCGCATCACTCCACCGTTTCGAGCACCAGTATTGGTAATTAGATTAGATTGGATGCTGTTTGCCAAACTTGCACTCAAACTTATGCGCTGAGCATCATTGTGATACTGGCTATTGATTCGCGCAGGATACTCTGGAAAATACTGATAATAGTAAGTCTCAATCCCATTAGCAGAAGGAGACGTCGAAGCATTAAAATGAATACTTACAAAAATATCTGAAGAAGTTCGATTGGCTTTTTCAGAACGCGGCAATAAACCAACAGAGCTATCTGCCGTTCGAGTCAATTCCACTCGGAAACCTTGCGCTTCAAGCTTTGATTTTACACGATTCTGAATCTGTAGGTTCAAATCCTTTTCATTTTTACCAAAATAAACGGCACCGGGATCACTACCACCATGTCCTGCATCTAAGTAGACAACTTTATTGAAGACATTGTACTGCCCTTGAGATGCTGAACCACCGGATACTGATGTCGTAGATGCGGATGGCTGAACAGGAGTATTTACGGGCGTTGTCGGCGCAACCGTTCCTACAGAAACATAGCGTCGATTTCCACCATAAGAAATGTAGCTTAACCATTTATGCTGGTCCGCAGTTACCACACTGTCATAATTAACCGTTTGCCCCTTTTCATAGCGTGCCAAATCTGGACTTGAAATCTTTGGCTCACTCTTAACACCTGTAGCCTGAGTAAAGACATAACTACCTGAAGGTGCTACATTTGGGGCTACTGGTTCTGTTGATGCTACAGTTGGCGTCGTTTGGCTTGCTTGATTTGAAACAGCTTGGGTACTCCCTGACTGTGGCATCGATCTCAAAGAGGTCGTTCCTGTCGTATCAGTTGGTTGAGTCACTGCTTCCGCTGTCGCTTCTGTGGTTACCGTAGTTTCTGTGGCAGCAATAGGATCAACTGAAGGAGCAGTCGCTACCGTTGATGTTGAAGGCGTAATCACTGGACTAACATCCGACGAAACCGGCACTTCTTCAGCAGATGCTGTTTGAGTGGCCATAAAGGACACGCTTGCCAATAAAACAGAAGCAGCACCAAATGAATACTTCCGAATCGAAAAACGTTGTTTTTGATCAAATTTCATATAAATCTCCTATGTGTACAAACATATCTATCAACAATCACAAGCTAAATCTGGTCTCAAAACGTCCATATCAATTCGACACCACATTTTGTTGTGAGCACAAAAACTTCTGCCAACATTCTACCATATATAGAAAAAACTTGCAATGATAAACAACTATTCTGTAACTATTATTTCGTTTAAACATTCTACTACAAAATTTGCTGCCTACAGAACCTCTTTTTTAAAATCAACGAGAACCTCAGTTTGGTAAAGGGCTAATTTTTACATAAAAAAATAGCCTGAATACAGGCTATCCACTCCCTACAATTCCTCAGCTATCTTATTAATTTTCCGCAGGCGATGATTGACACCACTCTTGGTAATTGGGTTGGTCAAGCTATCCGCCAATTGCTGGATAGAATAGTCAGGATGCTGGATGCGGAGCTGGGCCACTTCCTGCAAATCTCCAGGCAACTGGTCCAGTCCAATGGTCTCCATAATCTTACTGATATTGTTAATGGTTTTCATGCTGGCAGTGACTGTCTTGGCAATATTGGCAGCTTCAGCATTGGTGGCACGATTGAGATCGTTTCTGGCCTCGCGCAGGAGCTTGACATTTTCAAACTCGATCTTTGCCTCTTCTGCCCCAATGACCAGGAGGAAATCCATGATATCCTCAGCCCGTTGCAAATAGGTAATGGTCCCTTTTTTTCGTTCAATCACCTTGGCATCCAGCAGAAATTTCTGCATCAAGTCCGCCAAGTCAAGAGCATGGTCGCTGTAGACCGAGGCAATTTCCAGCTGGTACTTACCTTTTTCAGGGTCCTTGACAGAGCCCGCCGCCAAAAAGGCACCACGCAGATAGGCCTGGCTCCAGGAATCATTTTCCAATACCAGCGGTGAAATCCCCGTCTCCAAGCCGAAAAAGCTATCTGCCAGATAGAGGTCGTTGAGAATATCATTGACCCCGTCTTCGATATGAACAGAATAAATCCTATTCTTTCTAAGGTTTTGCCGTTGGTGGTGACGGATTTCCGCCTTAATCTGGTAAAAGGTCTGGAGCATTTCATAGACATGCCGAGCAATCTTGGCATTTTCAGTCGTAATGGACAGGGTCAAGCCTGATGATGCCAGACCCAGACTGCCTGCCAGCTTGATCATGGCCGACAACTCCGACTTATTTTGACTGGACTGAATCAGCAATTCTTCCTTGACTTGTATCGTAAAACTCATGACCGCACCTGCAAGATATTGAGTAATTCTTCTACTACAAAATCACCGTCGTGAAAAGCTCCGCCATTTTCCAAACGAAGAAAATTCGACGAAATCACGCGCCGCGCCTGGTCCTGAAGCCCTGCAAAATCGTGCTTGACCTGGACCAGATACTCATCAAACTGGTGGGTATCCATGTAGTCCTGTGGCACAGGCTCGATGTTTACCAGGACGGTGTCTATAAACCGGCAGGCCAGATGTGCATTGAGGACCGCAGCGTGGTCAGCATCTGAGAAGAACTCCGTCTCCCCGCGCTGGGTCATGATGTTGCAGACATAGACCACCTCCGCCTTGGTCTCCTTGAGAGCTTGTCCAATCTCGGGAATCATAAGGTTGGGTAGAATAGAGGTGTAGAGTGAGCCAGGTCCCAGCACCACCAAATCGCTGTCCATAATGGCATCCACTACCTGCGGGCTGGCTGTTGGGGTTTGATCATTGTAGGTATTGGTGACAAATACATGCCCAATCATGCCTGGATGCTTGGAAATTTTACTTTCACCGACCACCTCAGTCCCGTCAGTAAAGACGGCATGGAGAGTCAGCGGATGCTCACTGGAAGGATATATTTTCCCTGTCGTATGGAAAAAGCGGGTCAAGAGCCGCATGGCATTGTAGGTCGATCCCTGCATCTCAGAAATCCCAGCGATGATGAGATTGCCCAGCGGATGTCCTGCCAAGGGACCGTCGCTGGCATCAAATCGGTACTGGAAAATCTGCTCATAGAGCTTGGGCATATCCGACATAGCCAGCAGGACATTGCGCAAATCACCCGGCGGTGTAACCTGGAGGGCATGGCGAATCTCACCAGACGAGCCTCCGTCATCTGCCACCGTCACGATAGCTGTAATGTCCGCATCCTTGTTGCGCAGGCTTTTGAGAATCACAGGAATCCCCGTTCCTCCTCCGATAACCGTAATCTTTGGCTTTCTCATGACCGATTGACCGTCTCTTTCCGCTTGTCTTTGTCCCGATGACTCAGGTTGACAAGCCAGTTTTTCTCTAGGTCTTCTGCTAGGCGTTTGGCAAAGGCTACACTGCGGTGTTGACCGCCCGTGCATCCGACTGCTATGGTCAGAACTGATTTACCTTCCTTCTGGTAACCTGGCAGAATTGGCTCGATCAAGCTTATCAAATGGCCGTAGAACTCTTCTGATTCCTGGTGGTCCATAACGTAATCGTAAACCGGCTGGTCCATCCCTGTCAGATTGCGCAGTTCGGGCTTGTAATATGGATTTGGCAAGAAACGCACGTCAAAGACCAGGTCCGCATCTAGAGGTAGGCCGTACTTAAATCCGAAGGATAGGACTTCCACCCTGAAAGACGGCTGATTGTCCTGGCTAGCGAATTGCTCAGAGATGGCCATACGTAGGTTTCTCGGTGTCAAATCCGAGGTATCAATCACATTCTGACTCATATTTTTCAAGGGAGCTAGAAGTTCGCGCTCTAGATTGATACCGTCGAGAACTCGGCCGTCTGCAGCCAGAGGGTGAGAACGGCGGGTCTCCTTATAGCGGGCCACCAATTCACTATCCGTGGCATCCAGGAAGAGAATCTTGAAGTCCAGGTCTTCTGCGGTTTCCAGGTCATCTAGAACTTCACGGATTTCCGCAAAGAAGGACCGGCTCCGCATGTCGACAACCAGGGCAATCTTGTTATTGTCCTTGCTGGCATGGATCAGCTCGATAAATTTTGGCAATAGGGTCGGTGGCATATTGTCAATGGTAAAGTAGCCCAGGTCCTCAAAGGACTGGATAGCGACTGTCTTACCGGCTCCCGACATCCCTGTCACGATAACTAGTTGGAGTTTGTCTGCCATGGCTAGACCTCCTTTTTCTGATTTATTCAACAACGGCGATGACTTCGATTTCAACCTTCACATCGCGTGGCAGGCGAGCAACTTCTACAGCTGAGCGGGCTGGAAAATCGGATGAGAAGGCTGTTTTATAGACCTCATTAAAGAGTACAAAATCATTCATATCCTTGAGGAAACATGTTGTTTTGACAACGTGGTCAAAGTCTGTTCCAGCTTCTGCTAGGATGGCTGCAATATTTTTCAAGACTTGATCGGTCTGTTCTTGAATGGTTTCACCAACCACTTCACCCGTTTCTGGTGATAGGGGTACTTGACCTGATGCGAAGAGCAGGTTGCCTACGACCTTACCCTGAACGTAAGGGCCAATAGCTGCTGGTGCTTTGTCTGTGTGAATCGTTTTCATCATTGTTCTCCTTTTCTCTATACATCAATTATAGCATAGGTTGCTAGGATTGAGGTAGTTTTGGGAATTCTTTCCATGGATAATCCCTGAAATTTTAGGTAACAAAAAAGGCTGGACATGGATTCCAACCTTATCTAGAGCTTCTTATTTTTTCTATTAACATCTCAATACAGCATGATATCATGTTCCAGTGGCTTGATAAAATACAGAGAGGTTATCGTCGTTGTAGGCAGAAGCTTCAATTGCCAGAGGGCTGTCCTCATACCAAACACCAGTCCCATCCGGAATAAAACCGTTTTGCACATAAAGTTTCTGAGCCTTGCCATAATGAGCATTCAAACCAACACCTATCCCTATCTGGGATGTAAAATCGGATACAAGTTGGCAGATAGCATCCAATAATCTGTAGCAAATTCCCTGACCCTGAAAATGTTCAAAGACAGTAAAATCGACAATTTCAGGAATACCTGTCTGAGAAAATCGCCCCTTCTTGGGACATTTGACAAGGGTAATATAACCCAGACAGGCCTGCTCATTTTCAGCTACCAAAACCTGGTGCTCACCTTCTTCCTGCTCCGTCAAATAACTTTCCAGGATTGCCTTCCGCGACGGCCAGCCCTGCTCTAAAAAGCCTGAACTAGCTTCTCAATATGACAAGCCTCTAAATGAACTATTCTAATCATGTCACACTCCTCTGTATAGATAAACACAAGACATCTTTAAGTAATATGATAGGTGTAACTAAATCTCTCTAGAAAAATCACTGTCTAGTTCCCGATAGGATTGGATATTTTGAACATATTCTAAGACGCCTTGAAATTGGTCTTCTTGGTCACGAACCGCCTTGTAAACGACATAAACAAAGGTTTCTTCATCCTTTTTGAACCACATAGTCACTTCATTTTTCTGTCCACTGCGCAGGAGTTCAAAGATTTTTTTGACCTTGTCAACAATTTTCGGTGGATGACAGAGTTCGACATTGCGTCCGATTTGACTAGGTGTCCGCTTGAAAATCATTTCCTCAACTGGATGGCTATCATTGTAATATTGGAAAATGTCATCCTTGTTCACGAAGGTTAATTCCAATGGTAAATGATTAAGGATGAGATTCGCTTGTTCAAGAGTCAAATAACCATTGCCAAAAGGCTGTGGACTAGCAGGGTCCAGAACTGATGTGGTCGGTTCTTTTGGTGTGAAGGAGATAGTAAACTGTCCCTCTGGCGTATCAATCACCCTCACATTGGGATCGCTTGCCTGCGGTGTCGACAGTGTGTCAGTCTGCTCTGCTATTTCTCCAAAAGAAACCCGATGGAGAACCCATTTTGCTGTAGGTTTCACAATTGCGTAGCCATAAGCATCACTTTCAGCGGCAATCTGCAACCAATCATCTTGTGTAAAAGTCTCCAGCAAAATCATTAGCAAGATCGCTTCTTCCTTGAAAATCATCTCTTCAAACTCAGTGGCGAAACTTTCAAAAGTTCGACGAACAGTTTCTATATCTCCATCTGGCAAGGTATCTAAAGCCTTGCGGGCTTCCTTAAAGAGCAGACGAATATCATCATCTACGCCCCACATTACCTTGGGTGGCGCATCATGACCATAGCGCTCCATGATTGGAAAGAAGAGTTTTTCCTTGCGCGTATAATGATGGTCAAACTGACCTAACAATTTATATTGACGTTGCAAACCTTGGAGAAGTTGGTCGCGCACTTCTTCCTCCTCCACTTGCTCATACTGCTCTAAAATCCGACGAATGCGCAATAAAGCTCCACGAAGTGCAAGATTTTCTTGTTTAAAGACATAAACAGGATGACCTTCTTGATCCATGTCTGCCACTTGGACATCCGATATAGCTCCCTTGAAAAGATTGGCATGAACATTACATAAGCCCATAACATCTTCGAAGGTAATCCCCGTATCGCTAGACATGAGTTCGTGTTCCATCATCGAAATCTCCAGCGCTGACACACCTGTAAAATGCTGATTAAATTGTTCCTGAACGGACTCCGCGCTAGCTCCGTTATGCAGGTCCAAGAGGATATTCTTCAAAATGTCAATCCGTTGTTCCGTCATTATTCTCCTCCTATTACCTCATAGCCGTTGCATTCCAAGACCTGCTGAATACGGTCTAGCGGAATCTTGGTCATCTTGGAGCCAGTCTTGAGACTGGTTACCTTACCAACTGTGTTGAGCATAGCTGGATTAGCCAAAGGCTTGAAACCAAGCTCCACCAGAATATCCTTGACTTCTGGGTGCTGGTTGATAATCTCTGCAACAGGCAGATTTAGGTCGATGGTGTTCATTGTTTTTCCCCCTTCAACGCCTCAAACTTCGCTTTCATGGTTGGATTGTTACGTGTTAGCTTTTTGACCGTGACGTCATCCAGTTTGTTATTGGCCAGACGGAGCTGATTCTCGCTGGTGGTCAGGGCTGCTTTGACCGCCTCCATCCGCTTGATAGCCTTATCAATCTCGTCAATGGCTTTTTGGAAATTGGTACTGGCTGACTGGTAGTTCTTGGCAAAAGCTGTTTTAAAGGTCGCCAAATCTTCTTCAAAATGCGTAATATCGATATGCTGTTCTCTGACCAAGGCCAACTCCTGCTTGTACTTCAAACTATTGAGCGCCGCATTGCGTAAAAGTCCTATCAACTGTATAAAGAACTGAGGACGAACCACATACATTTTCTCGTACTTGTGGCTGACGTCCACGATGCCCGTATTGTAGTAATCGTTATCCGCCTCTAGCATGGTCACTAGCACCGCATATTCACAGTTCTTCTCACGACGATCCTTGTCCAATTCCTTGAAAAAGTCCTCATTCTTATGCTTTTTAACCGTGTCATCCGCCTCATTTTTCATCTCAAACATGATGGAAATGATTTCGACACCATTTTCATCCGTCTCGCGGTAAATGTAGTCGCCCTTGGACCCACGCGCCGACACTTGATTATCTTTTTCAAAATAAGCATTGGGAAAGGCTAACTGTCGAACCTTATTGAACTCCGACTCAGCATACAATTCCAAACTTTCACCGATAGCCTTGGTGGACTGCTGGGCCTTAAAGTTTTTATAGAACTCCACCTGCTCGCTTGCTGCCTTGAGCTGGACCTCATACTCCTGTCGCGTGGTCGCCAGCGCCAATTCCTGCTTTTGCTCCTGCAAAACCAAGGCATTCTGGGCCGCATCCCGCTCCTTCTCAACCTGAGCCACTGCCTGCTGCAACTCCAAATCCTTGGACAGACCCACTTGCTCCAATTTTGCCTTTAGCTCTAGGATTTCTTGGTCTTTTTGGGAAATAGCAGAGCTAATTTCATGTTCCGTCTGACTAGTCAGTTTGTCCAGCTGAGCCTGAAGTGCCATCAACTCCTTATCCTTTTGAGCAATAGCAGAGCTGACCTCATGTTCCGTCTGACTAGTCAGTTTGTCCAGCTGAGCCTGAAGTGCCATCAACTCCTTATCCTTTTGAGCAATAGC
>NZ_JBIMJP010000013.1:0-75012 GCF_043674155.1 Streptococcus sp. A23
GGTTACATGCTGATAGAAGCGGCGTTTGTCATTTCGATGTCTGCTTTCAGCATTGCCATTATGTTTCGGATTCTGAGATCGAATGATTCTGTGCTCAATGCCAAGCTTTTAACAGAGTACATCTAGCAGTTGAACTTGTGATGAACGTGTATACGACATACTTATCAAAAAAAGAGAACATCTATTTTTACAATCATCAACGCTTTCAAGAGCGCAACAACGGCCTTGCCCCTCTTGAAATGAGGAACAAGGCCGTCGCCTAATCTTTTATTATTTCATTGTCCACTTGACAGGGAGCTGTTCAGTCTTAAACGGATTTACGCAGGAGTTAGTTAGCGCTAACTCCTTTAATATTTTTATTATAAACCAATGAACTTGATTTTTTAAGTAAAATACCTGGGAAATTATATGAATGCTAAGAAATATTTCCTGGGATATGTAGAGGTTTCGTGACCTATATTATATAATCCTAGCTACTTATCACCCATTTTTTCCTGCTCATAAAACGCCTGCAAGGCCTCTTGCCATGTCGGGATGACAAAGCCAGTCGCTTTCGCCTTGTCCAAGCTCATAGTCGAGTTGAAAGGACGTTTTGCCTTGGCTGGGAATTGGCTAGAATCTACTGGCAAGACTTTTGTATCAGTATCTTTGAGGATTTCCGTCGCAAAATCAAACCAAGTTGTATCCTCTGTCGCATCATTGGACAAATGGTAATAACCAAATGCTTGCTTGGTTTCCACCAAATGTACCATAAATTCTGCCAAGGTCCGTGTCCAAGTTGGACGACCATGCTGGTCATTGACAACTGTCAAAGTATCGCGGGTCTGTGCAAGGTTTTGCATGGTAAAGACAAAGTTCTTACCGTAATTTCCAAATACCCAAGCCGTGCGAATAGTGTAGAACTTATCTGCGTATTTCTCAACGGCCTCTTCACCCAAACGCTTGGTACGGCCGTATTCTGACTGAGGATCGGGTTGGTCATCTACTTGCCACTCTTGACCGACTGGCAACTCCCCATTGAAGACATAGTCTGTTGAGATATAGACAAGGGTTGCACCGTATTTGGCTGCAGCCTTGGCAACATTCTCAGAGCCCGTTACGTTAATCTTGTAGTTGAGTTCCTTGCCCTCATCTTCTGCCATATCAACAGCTGTGTAGGCTGCACAGTGGTAAACAACGCTAGGCTTCACCTCTGCAAAGAAGGCATCTACCTTGTCTGCATCCGTGATGTCCATTTCTGCTACGTCAGCGGCAACATACTCGACACCACGCTCATCCAAGAGATAACGCAATTCTGTACCCAACTGACCATTTGCACCTGTAATTAAAATCATGTTTGCTCCTTATTTCAAGAAAGGCTTGGGCAATTGCCCCAGCCTTCTGTTTTTTTTACTTAATAACTTCTTGCGTTTTTGCGTAGTTGGCTTCAACAGCTTCTTTTTCAGCCTTCCACCAGTCTTGGTTATCTGTGTACCACTGGATTGTTTCTTCCAAACCTTGAGAGAAGTCTGTAAATTGCGGTGTCCAGCCAAGCTCGTCACGAAGTTTGCTTGCGTCAATAGCATAGCGCAAATCATGTCCTGCACGGTCAGTCACGTGGTCGTAAGCATCTTTGGGTTGACTCATTTTTTCAAGAATCAATTCAAGAACTTCCTTATTGTTCTTCTCACCATCGGCACCAATCAAGTAAGTTTCGCCCATGCGACCTTTTGTCAAAATCGCCCAGACACCTGTTGAATGATCATTGGTGTGGATCCAGTCGCGAACATTCTTACCTTCACCGTAGAGTTTTGGCTTGATACCTGCCAAGATATTGGTGATCTGGCGCGGAATGAATTTCTCAATATGCTGGTAAGGACCGTAGTTGTTTGAACAGTTGGAAATGGTCGCTTTGACACCAAAAGAACGAACCCATGCTTTGACAATCAAGTCTGAAGCAGCCTTAGTTGATGAATAAGGTGATGATGGGTTGTAGTTGGTTTCTGCAGTAAATTTCTCACCTGGACCTTCACCATGACCTGGCAAGTCTTCACGCAAAGGAAGATCGCCGTAAACTTCATCTGTTGATACATGATGGAAACGGATGTCGTATTTACGAGCCGCTTCAAGCAAAGTGTAAGTACCGATAAAATTTGTATGGATGAATGGGCTTGGATCGTTGAGGGAGTTGTCGTTGTGGCTTTCTGCCGCATAGTGAACGATTGCATCTGCCTTAGCAGCCAATTTGTCAACCAATTCAGCATCTGCAATGTCGCCAACAACCAGCTCCACACGGTCACCAAGAATAGCTTCCAAGTTGGCCTTGTTTCCAGCATAAGTCAATTTATCCAAGACAGTCACATGGACGTCTGGATGGTTATTGTAAACGTAGTGCACAAAGTTTGAGCCGATGAAACCAGCTCCACCTGTAACGATGATATTTTTATACATTTTTTTCTCCGAAAATGTTTTTTATTTTTTTGAGCTGCTTAAGGTAGCGTGGGGCGCAAGCAACCGCCTTAGGCGTTTCATTGCTTATTTTCGAGCCAAAAGTCTCGAAAATCCCCTGTACCCGAACTTCCAAAGCAGTTCGGGTACTATCGCTACAGCAGCAACTCCCCTTTATAGGCTCGCTTTGCTCGCTTATTTTACTTCAAGATTTCTTTTAAGTAAGCAATCTTAGCAAAGTCTTTTTGATTGTTGTTTTCTGCACGGTAGGAATCTTTTGAAGAGGCTTGGTAGATTTTCAGGTATTGTTCAAGTGTCGGTAGGTAATAGCGAACACCTGCTGTTTCTAGTTCTTCCAAATCTTCTAGCTCTACACCAGCAAATTCAGGCAGTGAATGTAGGCCTCCGAATTCAACAGATAAGCCGTCTTTATGAAATTCATGTTCATGACGGTCAACAAGGACGTAACCTAGTTGGTTCATCATAGCAATCAAGGCATCCGCCTGATAAATCCTTTCGTCGTCTGGGGCTTCCCAGCCACGCGGATCACTTGGAACATGGATGTCCAAATCTCCTGCCTGCCAGTCCCTCCCTGTGCGCCTTTCCAAACCAACTGAGCCCATTAACAAGGGAGTGATTCCTAACTTGTTTAACTGCTCTGCTATTTCCAAAAAGGCTTGAAACATTAGAGGTCCTCTTTTCTCAAAGGCTTGACATCCTTGAGGAATGGATGGTTTTCATCTGCTTCTGAAACTTCTGCTTCTTTTAGGTTTTCCCATTTAATGTCGAGACTAGGGTCTGCGTAGTTGACAAAAGCGTACTTAGGCTTGAGTTCCAATGCCCAATAGTCATTAACCAAGTAGCTGTAGGCCACGAAGTCTGACAAGACTTGGAAACCATTGGCTACTCCGCGCGGAACGAAGATACCTTTTGAAGCATCGATAACGGTTTGGTAGGTATTACCGAAGGTCTCTCCTTCACGAAGATCCACCCAAGTTCCCAAAACCTTACCGCCGTCTGCTACTGAAATGTATTTATCCCAAGGCTCTGCGTGAAGACCACGAAGAACGTTTTTACGAGAGAAGGAAACATTATTCTGCAATTTTCCTTCTGCAAAGAAACTTTCTGGGAAACCAAGTGGCAACATTTTTTCCTTCTGAAAATTTTCCTTGAACCAGCCACGGTTATCTCCGTGCACTGGAATGTCAAACTCCAGCATACCAGGAATAGCATCAACTGGACGAGCCGCAAGCTCTTTACCGAAAAAGTTTTCTGTCATTAAGCCTCTCCAATCAAACGGAGCAAGTATTGTCCGTATTCATTTTTCTTAAGCGGTTGTGCCAATTCATGCACTTGTTCTTTTGTAATGTAGCCCATGCGGTAAGCAATTTCTTCCAAGTTCGCGACTTGAACGTTTTGCAAGCGCTGAACCGTTTCGATGTACTGAGCCGCTTCCAAAAGGCTCTCGTGTGTACCTGTATCCAACCAGGCAAATCCGCGTCCCATAAGCTCTACTGACAAGTCGCCACGTTCCAGATAAGCCTTATTGACATCTGTGATTTCCAACTCGCCACGAGGTGATGGTTTAATATTTTTCGCGATTTCCACAACATCATTGTCATAGAAGTAGAGTCCAGTAACCGCAAAGTTTGATTTGGGAACCTCTGGTTTTTCTTCAATGGAAATAGCGTTCATGTTTTCATCAAACTCAACGACACCAAAACGTTCTGGATCCTTGACTTGATATCCAAAGACTGTCGCACCTTTTTCCTTGCTGGCTGCCCGTTGGAGCATCTTGGTCAGGCCATTTCCATGGTAAATGTTATCCCCTAAGATAAGGGCTACATGGTCATCACCGATAAATTCTTCACCGATGATAAAGGCTTGCGCAAGTCCATCTGGACTTGGCTGCTCTGCATATTCCAAAGAAATACCCAGCTCAGAACCGTCACCCAACATATCCTTGAAGCGTGGAAGATCCTGCGGCGTGGAAATGACTAAAATCTCCTTAATCCCAGCCAACATCAGGGTTGACAACGGATAGTAAATCATGGGTTTGTCGTAAATGGGCATGAGCTGTTTGGAAGCTGCACGCGTCAGCGGATAGAGGCGAGTGCCTGAACCACCGGCTAAAATAATACCTTTCATAGTCTTACCTTCCTGCGTATAATACCAGTCCATTATACCATATTTTCAGCGTTTTTGTCATAAGGAAAAAGCCCCCGAAGAGACTTTCAAGTTTATCCAAGAGCCACGTCCAGAATCATCATGATGATGAAACCAGCCATGAGGCCCAGCGTTGCAATATCCGTATTTCCATTGGTCTGGGACTCCGGAATGAGCTCCTCGACCACGACGAAAATCATAGCACCGGCCGCAAAAGATAGGGCATAGGGTAAAATCGGTGTCATGTAGGTCACCGCCACTGCCCCAATCACAGCAGCAATAGGCTCAACAATGGCCGACATGGACCCCCAGAAAAAGGCCTTACTTCGAGTCGCGCCGTCTGTCCGAATAGGGATGGCCAGGGCTGCTCCCTCAGGAATATTTTGCAGACCGATACCGACTGCTAACCCAATAGCACCTGCAAGGGCAGCAGGACTAAAGTTCGACGCCAGAGCACCAAAGGTTACCCCGACCGCCAACCCTTCAGGAATATTGTGGATAGTTATGGCCAAAAATAGCAGAGCTGTTTTAGACAGATTTTTCCTGTCCTCCTCACCCCCACCTTCGGCCTGAGATTTGTCGTGCCCCAGGTGCAAATGTGGCACCAGAGCATCGACCAAGCGTAAAAAGATGCCTCCAAAAGCAAAACCAAGAGCTGCAGGCACCCAAGCCCAGGCACCATAGGTCTCCTCCGCATAGCTAATCGAAGGAGCCAAGAGAGACCAAAACGAGGCCGCAATCATCACTCCAGCCGCAAAGCCCAACATGGTATCCAAGAGCCTCCGACTAATCGTTTTAAAGAAAAAAACAACCGCTGACCCTAAAATAGTACAGGACCAGGTAAAGAGCCCTCCCAACAAGGCCTGTACAACAACTGATTGTTCCATAAACCAGGTCATAGAAGAACCAACTTTCTAAATCAATATCTTAAGTTCCTCTAGCATAACCCAAATTCAGAAGAATTGCAAGCTCAGATAGTTTGGATAAGTTTTGGAACCGAAAATAGAGCAAAGGTTGTTGCCACTGCCTTCAACCTGACCCTTGCTCACTGGTATCTTTCTATTTTGGTTAAAAAAAGCACCACTAGGGTGCCAAGCATAATTTTTACAAATGTCGAAAGGGATTGGTCGACACGGTTGAAGGCAAGATTTCCACATCCCAGCCGTTTTCAGCCTTCCAGTTCTCTAGCAAATCAGCGATTTTCTTAATAAAGAGCACCTCAATGTGATGACCTGGGTCAATGGCCAAGAGGCCCTGGGTCAGCATGTCCTGACCAGTATGATAGTAAATATCACCAGTGATATAGACATCCGCATCCTTCGCAATCGCATCCTGATAGAATGAACCGCCACTACCGCCACAAATAGCCACTCGACTAACATATTGCTGGGCTTGATGACCATAGGTAACCAGGCGAACCGCATCCAGACCAAAGACGGACTTAACCTTCACTGCCAGCTCCTCCAAGGTCTGCTCTGCTATGGTGCCCACACGACCAATCCCGTGACCTTCAATAGTCTCATGAAGAACGGTTGTCTCCTCTATCCCCAAGAGTTCACAGAACCAGTCGTTCAGACCACCCTCGACCACATCAATGTCCGTGTGGCTGACATAGACCGAAATATCGTGCTTAATCAAATTCAGATAAATCTGATTTTCCAGCTTATCCGCCACCAAATCCTTAATCGGACGGAAAATAGGGGCATGCTTGACAATAATCAAATCCACCTGCTTGTCAATGGCCTCTACCACTGTCGTTTCACGAATATCCAAGGCCACCATAACCCGCTTGATTTCCTTTTTCAGCGTCCCGATTTGCAGACCGCTGACATCCCCTTCCATGGCTAGATGGGGCGGACAAAAGGCTTGATAACGCGCGATGAGTTGACTAGCTAACATGCAAAACCTCCTTGATGTGGTTGATTTTTTGGGAAATAGCAGAGCGGTCATCCTGTCTTTCAAGGGGCACTTGTTCCAGGGCATAAGTGAGCTTATCCAGCTCCTTCAACCATTTATTAACAAAGACAGCAGACTGCTGCTCCAATAAATAAGGTCCAAATCGCTCTTCTGTTGCAGACAAGCTCATCTTTCCTGGCTCCGCTACTAGGATTTCATAGAGTTTGTCATTTTCTTCCAGGATTTCCTCGGCAATCAGACGATATCCACTTTCCTGGAGCCAGCGCCGCACATCGTCCTCTCGGTTATTTGGCTGGAGAATCAAGCGCTCAACGCCTGCTAACTTATCCTGACCGGCCTCCAAGATGTCGGCGATGAGCCTACCGCCCATGCCTGCGATAGTCACAGCAGTAATCTGGTCAACAGCTTCTACGGCCGCCAGCCCATTGGCCAAACGAACCAAAATCCTGTCCGTCTGTCCCGCCTGCTCGACGTTTTGAAGGGCAGACTGATAGGGGCCCTGGACCACTTCACCTGCCACGGCGAAGTCAATCCTACCCTGCTCCACCAAAAAAAGAGGGAGATAAGCATGGTCACTCCCTACATCGACTAAGCGTGCTCCGGTTGGCACGAAAGATGCGACTGTTTCCAGCCGTTTTGATAATTTTGTTTCCATTTTACTCTTTCCAGAGATCCATGGCCGCCAGAAAATCGCTGGATACAGTGACATTCTTGGGCGATGACAAATCTCTTTCTGCATTTTTTGCCTCTACTTGAGCGACGGTGGTAATGCCCTCCCGACGCCAGTTGCGCAGAATAGCTTGAATATATTTCCAGTTGGTCTTATTGTTGAATACGGCCTCTTTGAGGGCTGCTCGAATGAGCTCAACGGAGGTCTTGTCCTCTTCAATCGTCTTCTGCAAATCCTCAATCTCAAAAGGCGACAGGAGACGGCCAAGTTCTCGCTCAAAATCTCCCACAATGGTCTTCAAATCATTAGCAGGAGCAAGAATCTCCACAGCAGATTCCTTAGGCGCAGCAAACAAACCATCCAGCTTTTCTAGGGCTGGGGCTGCATCAAAAATCATCTCAATCTCACCATCTAAGATAATGGTTTTCATCTCCAGCAAGCCTGAATCCTGCAGCTGTTCAATGGCCCGATTCACCTCGGCCACCGTAGCTCCAATGGCCTGAGCGATGTCACTTGGGGCAAGGGTTTCTACTTTACTGGTATTTTGAAAATAGAAAAACTGCCAAACCAAAAAAGTCTGTGATGAGGGAAATACATCCTTAAAATGAAATAGTAAGGCAGAAGGCAGGACCAAGTGGCCCTGCTGAAATTGCTGTGAATAATTCATACTTCCTCTTTATAAACTCGCTGAAAGAGCTGATAATTCTGCGTGATTCCAGTCGTAAGGTGTTTCTTGATAGACCGCATAGTTGACCCAGTTTGTAAAGAATTGTGCTGCTGGCAAATTCCAAGACAGAGCTGGTCTGGTGGTCGGATCATCGTTTTTGAAATAATTCTCTGGCACATGGGGATTTTTCCCAGCCAGGCAATCTCGCTCATATTCCTTAGCCAGAGTGTCACGGTCGTACTCCAAATGACCAAAACTATAGACTTCGCGCAAGTCCTTGCTGGCTAGAATAGACAGGCCGACATCTGCTCCTTGGGATAGAATTTCCAGCTGTCCTAAATGAGCAATATTTTCCGCCTTGACCTCAGTATAGCGGGAATGAGGTGAGCGAAACTCATCATCAAATCCACGCATGAGGGGATTGTTTGCCCCTACTACTTCTTGGCAATAGACGCCGGACAATTTGCGATCCATCTGGTATTTTTCGACACCGTAGCGGGCGTACAGTCCAGCCTGTGCCCCCCAACAAATATGCAAGGTTGAGTAGACATTTGTCTTGGACCAGTCGAAAACCTGGACCAGTTCCTGCCAATAGTCCACTTCCTCAAATTGTAAATTTTCCACTGGAGCACCAGTGACGATGAGCCCGTCAAAGTAGCTATCCTTGACCTCCTCAAAGGTCTTGTAAAATTGGTCCAAGTGGTCAGCGTGAATATTCTTGGATTCATGACTGACCATATGCAGAAATTCCACTTCAAGCTGCAGGGGCGTATTGGCCAAAAGACGGAGCAACTGGGTCTCCGTCACAATTTTTTGGGGCATAAGATTAAGAATTAAAATCTTTATCGGACGGATGTCCTGATGGCTAGCTCGGTCGCTATCCATGACAAAGATATTCTCTTGTCTCAAAATATCTACTGCTGGTAAGGATTTTTCAATCTTGATTGGCATGGGCAACCTCCTAATTATCTTATTATCTATTATAAAGCAGGTGTCCAGACAAATCAAATAGCTTAAAATTAGTACCAGTTATAGATTATAACTATATCCTTGATAGATAATCTTAATAATGCATCAAAACCTTGTAGTCGTAGTCGCCGATAGCTTCTCGGCCTTTGAGGTCATCTAACTCAATCAAGAAGGCACATCCAGCAACAATTCCACCCAATTTTTCAATCATTTCGATTGTTGCTTTGACCGTACCACCAGTAGCCAACAGGTCGTCTACAATCAGGACACGTTGACCAGGTTTGATAGCATCTGCGTGCATAGTCAAGGTATCCACACCGTATTCTTTTTCATAGTCAGCCGAAATCACTTCGCGTGGCAATTTCCCTGGCTTACGAACTGGTGCAAATCCGATACCCAGTTCAAAAGCAACAGGACACCCTACGATAAATCCACGCGCCTCAGGACCAACAATCATATCAATATCCTTGCTAACAGCATACTGCACAATCTCACGAACAGCATAGCTGTAGGCATTTCCATCAGCCATCAAGGGGCTAATATCACGGAATTCGATACCCTCTTTTGGATAGTCAGGAATAGTTGCGATGTAATCTTTTAAGTTCATATTTTTCTCACTTTTTAAAAATAATTTTACTCTTTATTATACCATGATTTTATCTTTTGGCATAATCTAAATCCTATGTCTCTGGAAAATTCCTTTCGCAGTTTAGCTACCTGGGCTGCTCTGCTATTTCCACCTGAGGAAAATATTCCCTGCCGGTTGAAATAGGAATGGTTCCAACCCGCCTTGGACTTGCGCAGTTGGAACCAGTAAATTCTAGCCGGAGACAGATAAGCCCCTGCCTTGGAACGGAGGATTTTCTTACGGTAGACAGGGTCGTGGGGACCAACCGGTTTCATGTCCAGCTGGTAGTGCCTGAGATTATTGGCCCTGGCATAGTTAAAGGAGGCACCGTTGACCTGACCATTTAAGGTCGGAGTCTCATCCAAAATCAAGGCAAAGTTCCCCTTTTCATCCAAAATAAACTCGCTGTGAAAATGGATGAGGATCTTGATGTTGAGGGGCAGGCTCTGTGTTAATTTTTCTCTGCGAAAGAGTTGCTTGTTGTGGAGGCGGGCAGATTGCCGCAGCTGGTAACTCCGGCGTGGCAAAGTAGACAGATAGCTAGTCAAGGCCTGCCAGTCTGATTTCCCCTGCCCGTAGTGCCTGCGGACCCAAGCCGCCTGCTGGTAGGAAATCAAGTAACGGAGCTGGTGAACCTGCTTAGGTAGGCTCTCATCAGGGTAAGCTAAGTCAACTAGCCGAGCAAACTCCCTCCAAAAGGCATGATGTGGAGGCAGATTTTGGTCCATCTGTCCCATTAACCAGGTCAGGTGCTTCTGCTCCAATTCCTCTGGAAATTCAAGACTGGCAATAATCTGGTCCACCAACTGAGCAGAGCTTGCCTGGTCCAAGTTTCTTCTCATTTCCTTCAAAGTCTCCGCACAGGCTAGGCTGGCAAAGGTCAACTGGTCTAGTCTCTTAGCTTGAAGAGGAATGCTACAGGTCCGACACTTACGCCAGGGTAAGAAGGGCAGACAGATAAGGACTGCCAATAATAAGACCTGCCAGATCATGATGAACTACACAGCCAATCATATATTTCTTGGACCGTTCCCAGGGCAAAAAGCTCCTGCTGGACGACCGTTTTCTTCAGGTCTTGGTAAATCTGACTGTCCGAAATCTCCCGCTTCTGGGCATCCTTATTAACCCTCATCACCCCATCTGAAATGGTGACAAACTCCAATTCCTGGAAAATCTGAATCATCTTGACCAGCAAGCTGTCCTTAATTTTCAGATAAGCAGCCAAATCCTTGAGTTTATAACGCACATCAAACTCATCAAACTGGTAAATGGTCTTATAGAGCTTGGCAAATTGCTCCCTACTCCCGTATCCATCCAAATAATAGGGCTTAGCTATCTCATTTTTGAAGTAGATAGCCTCGAATTGATGTTCTTGGAAATAGCTGCGCAGACTTTCTAAATCCTCTGGCAAACTAGCTAGAGCAATGACAGGCGAACTCGTCTGCTCTGCCATGTCCACCAGAGGAATGCCAGCAGGAATCGGATGCTGTTTACTGCGAATGTTATAGAGCTGAACACCGTCCACACGCGCGTCCACCAGCATGAGCTGCAGGCTGGTATTGCCATTCCATCTGTTGACAGAAAGGGTCACAGCCAGCTCCAGATCCTTGGCCTGAGAAAATTCCAGAGCCAGATTGCCCTTGCCAAAGGCAACGACGTCAAATCCGGCTGCTCCCTTACTAATCCGGAGCTTGAGGTGGGCATTGTTTTGCCCCATAGTCCGGGCAGACTCAACCTGAAAATCCTTGACATAAAAGACAGGTTTTTTGTTGTCCATGCCGTAGGGAGCTAGCTTGTCAAAGGATTTTAAAGTATCCAGGGTCAATTCCTCTAGGTCAAGCTCCTCATCAATAACCAGTGCAGATTTCTGAGACAAGTCCAGTTTATTCTCTTCGATAAAGGTCGCTAAAGTGTCCGCCAGCTGGTCTAATTTATCCACTTCCAGCGTCATGCCAGCAGCTCCAGCGTGACCGCCAAAGGCGATAAAGAGGTCCTGGTGGTCCTTGAGGGCTTGGAAAATATCAACAGCCTCCGGTGACCGGGCAGAGCCCTTGGCCCGCCCTTCCTCAATGGACAGGACAATGACCAGCTGGCCCAGCTCTTCCAAGAGACGGCCTGCAACGATCCCCAGCACACCAGGATTCCAGCCTTCCTTGGCTAGAACCTGTACAGGCCGACTGGTATCTAGCATGGTCTTGGCCTCATCGTAAATAGCCTGGACAATATCCTTGCGTTCCACATTTTTAGCATCAATCATGAGGGCAATTTCATGGGCCTCTTCATCGTCAAAGCCAGTCAAGAGTTCAAGGGCTGGATTGGGGTCATCCAGGCGGCCCAGGGCATTGAGGCGGGGGGCAATTTGAAAACCGACCGTTTCTTCATCAAGGCCATCGAGCTCAATCCCAGCAATCTTCATCAATTCTTGTAGGCCAGCCCGCTCAGTTTGTTTGAGCAGAGAAAGGCCGTATTTGACCATAACCCTATTTTCATCGGTCAGGCTGACCATATCGGCTATGGTTCCAATTGCGACTAGGTCCAATAGGTCTGCATGAACCGTCTCCAAAAGTGCGCATGCCAATTTGAAGGCGACGCCACAGCCAGCCAGGTGCTTAAAGGGATAGTTGCCTTCGGGATGCTCTGGATGAACAATGGCATAAGCAGCCGGTAAAGTCGCCTGAAGGGAATGGTGGTCCGTCACAATCACATCAACACCCATCTCTTGGGCATAGGCAATAGCTTCATGACCCGCTACGCCATTGTCAACCGTAACAATGAGAGAAATCCCCTGCTGCTCAATGAAATACTTGTAGACAGACTGGTTGGGGCCGTAGCCATCGGTAAAGCGGTTGGGCAGGTAGACCTGGACCTCCGCCCCTAGCTCCTCCAAGGTCTCCTTCAAAATCGAAGCTGATGTCATGCCGTCCGCATCGTAATCACCATAGATCAGAATCTGCTCGTAGTCCTCAATGGCCCGACGAATCCGCTCAACGGCCTTGTCCATGTCATGCAGTAGATAAGGATCATGCAGGTCTTCAAGGCTGGGCTGCAAAAATTTCTGCAAATCCTCCGCTGTCTGGATGCCCCGCTCGTAGAGGAGCTTGGCTGCGATAGGGTCCAACCCTTCTTTCTTTGCCAATTTGACAAATGTTTCATCAGAAAAACTGGGCATCAATTGCCAGTCATATTGTGGTTTAATCACACTTTTTTCTCCTTAGCATCTATCTTTCCATTATACCATGTTCAAAGGAAAAAACGACAGGGAAAATCTGTCGTTTTCTATAATAAGGGGGCAATAATGCGCATAATGGCTCCGGCCAGTCGTTTGTTCCACGAATAGGTTTTGATAAAGGGCAGGAGCTTGATTTGCTGGGATTTCTTGAAGGACTGGTCAAAGTCTTCCTTGATTGCTGCTAGAACACCTGAATGGTTGTAGATATAAAGACCACACTCGAAGTTTAGATAGAAAGAACGGAAATCCATGTTGACCGTCCCCACCGTTGCCTTTTTGTCATCCACAAGGACCACCTTGGAATGGACAAAACCTGGCTGGTATTCGTAAATTTCGATGCCTGATTCTAGGTAGGTCGGAAAATCTGTCCGAGCAGCCAACATGGCTGATTTTTTATCATAGATATGAGGCAGGAGTAACTTGACCTTGACGCCGCGTTTGGCCGCGTAGGTTAGATTGTCAATCATCTCGTCATCCAAGACCAGGTAGGGCGTCATGATGTAAATGTAATCTGTCGCAGACTGAATCATGTCCAGATAGACACGTTTGGCCACCTCATCTCCATCAAAGGGATTTTCTCCGTAGGGCAGGAAGAAACCTTCGCCATCAATGGTCTCTGTCTCCAAGTCCTTGTGGGATTTGAGGTACTTGAGGTCCTCAGTCTCCCCTTTTTCGTCATAGTTCCACATCTGCAGGAACATGAGGGTAAAGTTGGCAACCGCCTCCCCCCTAATCATGATAGCAGCATCCTTCCAGTAGCCAAACCGAACGATTTTATTGATATATTCGTCCGCAATATTAACCCCACCTGTAAAGGCGACTGCTCCGTCAATGATGGCAATTTTGCGGTGGTCGCGGTTGTTTTGAATAGTGGAAAGGGCCGGGATAATCTGTGAGAATACCTTGGCCTTGATTCCAAAGGTCCGCAGCTGCTTATAGTAGGAATAGGGCAGATTGGTCAGAGAATTGGTCCCGTCGTACATAAAGCGCACTTCCACTCCCTGCTCTGCTTTTTCCTTCAAAACAGCCAGAATAGAGTCCCACATATAGCCCTGGTCCACAATGAAGTATTCCATAAAAATGTAGTTTTCTGCCTTTTTCAATTCCTCCAAAAGAGCTTCAAACTTGGCCTCTCCACTGGAAAAATACACCGCATCCGTATTAGTATGCAGGGCATAACCGACATGGCCACTCATATAGTTGGCTAGCTTGAGCTGCTCCTTATCCTCCTTGGCCAGTGCCTTCATGACCTTGTCAGAAGTGCTGGAGAATTCGCGCAAGCGCTCAGCCTGTTTATAGAAATTCTTCCGATAACGCTTCGTTTCAATATTGGATTGGAGAATGAAATAAAAGAGGGCTCCAAAAATGGGAATGCCACTGACAAATATAATCCAGGTCAGCTTAAAACTAGTATTCATTGGACGATTGATAATGGAAATGGCCACCAGAACAGAAAAAATCTGCATAATGGACCAAAATGCCGGCATATAATTGGTCGCCTCAACCACAAACCAAAAAATCAGAAAGACCGTCAGAGC
Source organism: Streptococcus sp. A23 (assembly GCF_043674155.1). NCBI lineage: Bacteria > Bacillati > Bacillota > Bacilli > Lactobacillales > Streptococcaceae > Streptococcus > Streptococcus sp. A23. The sequence continues at coordinate 14,212 of NZ_JBIMJP010000013.1, forward strand.
AAGCAGGCTAATGACAATAAAAGTCCTCGAATAAATAATCTTCCACAGTTTTTCCATAGTCGTCTCCTAAATCTTTATACCAGTATATCACAAATCCCCTAGATTGAAAATACGAAGGGAAAAGAAGGACTGACTTACCCAGCCTGACCAGATGTTGGCCAAGTTAAAAGAAACTTTGACTACAAGCTACCGAAGTATTCTTGGACATACCATCGAAATTCCAGAAACCAACCAAGAATCCTTTAAAGTCGGATTCTATGCTGTCCTCAGGGGCATCAACCACATGGCCAGCAAGCCTGATAATTTGATAAACATGCGCCTCACCTTCTATTCACGCGGTGTGAATAAGGTAGAAGATCCAAAGGCTGTGGCAGAACTGGTCGGACCAGACGGAGAAGTCGTAGGTCGTATTAAGAATGATCAACCAAAATTCTTCCCTGACTATTATGACATCCCAATGTCTCTGGAATAGAATAATGACATGGAAGAAGCCTTTAAAATGATTGACTACTTCAAGCGCAACGGCGTCCTTGTCACCGAGCTGACAGAGAATGCCGGTCCATTTAACAAGGGCGACTTGGTGGTAGATATGGCACAAGCCAAGCGTGGATTTGCCAACCACGTCCTCTACACTGGTTAAGATGAGTCCAAATGGGGAGCTATGTATGCTGAACACCTCTACAAGCAACCTGTAGGCACAGAATTGAAAGCTATTAAGGTCTACGCTCCTTCACACAGCTATAGATGGGCTGGAGATTTTGCCATCCGCGCCAACACCGCCTTGGTAGTGGAACGCAGGGGATTTGAAACCGTTGAAACTCCTGATGAAGCTGATGCAATCATCCTGGAATCCGAACAATTTGATGCCAGCATGTTTGGGCAGAAACCAGTCATTGTTGTCGGTGGTGCGGCTGTGCAGAAACTGGAAGAATTAGGTATTATAGAAGGCTTTAATGCAGAAATGTTTGATGGTGGTTATGACTTTGAAGGACTAATGAAGACAGTCGTTGACGATAGTGACCCTCTGACAAGCGGATATGCCATGAACGACCTCTTCTATTCCAATTCTGGTAACTGGATTGAGGGTATCCCAGAAGGCTTCCGAACCCTGGTTAAAATTGCTGACCAGGATTATTATATCGCTGGCTGGTGGCCTGGTCATGAGGGACTGGCTAGCAAGACTGTCGCTATAGCTGGCATGTATCAAGACCAATCTATCTTTATCTATGCAGGAATCCAACCAACAAGGTTCACCCTGTTCATTTCTTCCGCTGGGTGTCAAATGGCCTCTTCGGTAGCCAATTGGCAACTCTTGAAGACCTACCTCCAGTAGAAATTCTAGTTCCTCAGCCAAAACCAACTAGTCCAGACCAAGCCGATGATGCGCCCGCTCATCCTCTCTACCTATGCCTGTGACTATTCGTTTTGATAAAGCTGAAAGCAAGGAATCTTCTAGTCAACATGAAAACGAAGAAACTAGCTTGCCGAAAACAGGATCAGAGTTCAACTATTTCGCTACAGCACTGGGTAGCGTCATATTAGTGGCTAGTTTCTATTGGAAAAAGCAACACTAAGTTGGTCACCGATTTTCACCTGGAGACAATAAAAAAATAGACCCCCAATTTTAGAAGCTGTGAATACAAGTTCTAAGATTGAAGTGCCTATATATGCAGTCTTGTCTACTGCTAAGGGACAAGGCTGCTTTTATTTATGTCAATTCATTAAAATCCCAGACATCATCTACCCATCCTTCATAGAAATCAGGCTCGTGGCAGACCATGAGGATAGAGCCCTTGTAGGCTTGAAGGGCGCGTTTGAGTTCGTCCTTGGCATCCACATCCAAGTGGTTGGTTGGCTCGTCAAGAACCAAGACATTGTTTTCACGGTTCATGAGCAAACAGAAACGAACTTTGGCCTGTTCACCACCTGAAAGAACTTGAATTTGGCTTTCGATATGCTTGGACGTCAGACCGCAACGGGCCAAAGCTGCCCGCACTTCTGCTTGATTGAGGGCTGGAAAGGCATCCCAAACAGCTTCCAGCGGGGTCTGACGATTGCCACCAGCAACCTCTTGCTCGAAATATCCGATTTCCAGGTACTCTCCACGTTCCACCTGACCATTTAGTGCTGGAATAACCCCCAACAAACTCTTGAGCAAGGTTGATTTCCCGATACCGTTGGCACCGACAATAGCAATCTTCTGGTTGCGTTCAAAGGTCAGATTGAGCGGCTTGCGGGTCAGGACACGGTCATAACCAATTTCCAAATCTGTCGTCTGGAAGATAAAGCGGCTTGGCGTCCGAGCCATTTTGAAATCAAAGGACGGCTTTGGTTTCTCTGCTTGAAGCTCGATAATGTCCATTTTGTCCAATTTCTTCTGGCGGGACATGGCCATGTTTCGTGTCGCAACGCGGGCCTTATTTCGATTAACAAAGTCCTGCAGATCAGCGATTTCTTTCTGCTGGCGTTCGTAAGCCGCCTCCAACTGAGCCCGCTTCATTGCATGAACTTCTTGGAATTGGTAATAATCGCCTGTATAACGGGTTAAGAGTTGATTTTCCACATGATAGACAATGTTAATCACATCATTCAAGAAAGGAATATCATGGGAAATGAGGACAAAGGCATTCTCATAGTTCTGCAAGTAACGTTTGAGCCAGTCGATGTGTTCAGCATCCAGATAGTTGGTCGGCTCGTCAAGGAGCAAGATATCTGGCTTTTCTAGAAGGAGTTTAGCCAAGAGGATCTTGGTCCGTTGACCACCAGATAGCTCGGTCACATCCTTGTCCATGCCATAATCCATAACGCCCAGAGCCCGTGCCACGTCGTCAATTTTGGCATCAAGAGTATAGAAATCACGGCTTTCCAGACGGTCTTGCAGTTCGCCAACTTCTTCCATAAGGGCATCCATATCGGCTCCCTCTTCTGCCATGGACATGTAAATGTCATTGATACGAGCCTCCGTTTTGAACAGTTCATCAAAGGCTGTTCGCAAGACATCACGGACAGACTGGCCTTTTTCTAGTTTAGCATGCTGATCCAAGTAACCTGCAGTCACATAGCGGGACCATTCTACTTTTCCCTCGTCTGGCTGTAACTGGCCTGTCACAATGGACATGAAGGTCGATTTCCCCTCGCCATTTGCTCCAATCAGACCGATATGCTCCCCCTTGAGCAAGCGGAAAGAAACATTCTCAAAAATTGCACGGTCACCAAAACCATGACTTAAATTCTTTACTTCTAAAATACTCATATTTCCTCACAAAAGAGGCTGGAAATCCTTCCAGTCTCTGTCTTTTTCTTAATCCAAACCGATTTCCGCACGCACCACATCTGCGATGGTATCGACATAGTAATCTACCTCTGCGTCGGTCGGTGCTTCTGCCATGACACGCAGGAGTGGCTCGGTCCCGCTTGGACGGACTAAGATACGCCCGTTTCCAGCCATTTCTGCTTCCATTTTTTCGATAATGGCTGCAATAGCTGGCACTTCCATTGCCTTGTCTTTCATACTATTTTCCACACGGATATTGACCAGTTTTTGCGGATAAATAGTGACTTCTGCTGCCAATTCAGACAATTTCTTACCTGTTTCTTTCATGATTTTGGTCAATTGCACAGCGGTCAGCTGACCGTCGCCTGTTGTATTGTAGTCCATGAGGACAACGTGTCCAGACTGTTCACCGCCGACATTATAGCCAGACTTCCGCATTTCTTCAACGACATAGCGGTCACCAACTGCGGTCACGGCTTTTTCAATTCCCTCGCGGTCCAAGGCCTTATGGAAACCGAGGTTAGACATGACGGTTGTGACAATGGTGTTTTTAGCAAGAAGTCCCTTGTCTGCTAGGTACTTGCCGACGATATACATGATACGGTCGCCATCTACCAAGTCACCATTTTCATCAACGGCAATCAGGCGGTCACTGTCTCCGTCAAAGGCAAGTCCAATCTGACTTCCTGTTTCCTTGACCAATTCTTGCAATTTTTCAGGATGGGTTGAACCGACTCCCTCGTTGATATTCAAACCGTCTGGATGTTCAGCCATAACTGTCAATTCAGCACCCAGATCTGCAAAAACTTGACGGGCACTGGTTGCAGCTGCACCATTGGCTGTATCCAAAGCAACTTTCATCCCTTCCAATTCCAAGCCTGTTGACACCAGGAATTGCTGGTATTTACGCAAGCCTTCTGGATAATCCACCACATCACCCAAGCCTTGGGCAGATGGGCGAGGGAGGGTATCTTCTGAAGCGTCCAACAGTGCTTCAATTTCAGCTTCCAAGGCATCGTCCAATTTGAAACCGTCACCCGCAAAGAACTTAATTCCGTTATCTTGAGCAGGGTTGTGGCTGGCAGAAATCATGACACCAGCGCTAGCTTTTTCCGTCCGAACCAAATAAGCCACACCTGGAGTTGCCAAAACGCCTAACTTGTATACATGAATGCCGACTGAGAGAAGGCCGGCAACCAAAGCCGCCTCCAACATCTGTCCAGAAATACGCGTATCACGCGCCACAAAGACACGTGGCGTATCCGTTTCGTGTTGACTGAGAACATAGCCACCAAAACGACCCAACTTGAAAGCCAATTCTGGCGTCAATTCTACGTTTGCTTCACCACGGACACCGTCCGTACCAAAATATTTACCCATTTTTCAATTTCCTCAATATGTATTTGATTTATTTCATTTCTTTTACAGTTACTTGAATATTTGTAGTTCGTTCTGACAAAACAACCGGCAATACATTGCCGTCGGCGTCAACAGCCTGAATGGTTGCCTTACCACTGTAGTCCTTGTCAAGCTCTGCCAAGTCCATGACCACTGCTTCTATGTGGTCGATTTGTGCTAAGGTATCGGCATCAGACGTGACCTTAACCGAGTCTAGGGTCACAGACACCTTGTCTATAGCATAACCTGTTTTGAGCTGATTGCTATAAACCTTTCCTTCAACTGTATAACTCCGGCTAACCTTGTAGCCAATTTTCACCTTCATCTCAGCCGGAGAAAGAGTGGCATTCAAACCAGAAGGCAGGTTGGTCACCTGCAGCTCTACCGCCCGTTGACCAATCTCAAGATTATTTAAATCTGCTGTTACATGGAAGGTCCTGGTCAGTGGATCAGATTCCCGTTGCAAAATAACCCGGTCTGAGCCAGTCAACTCTACAGTCACACTAGGCGAAAAGCCTGAAATAAAATATTTATCACTGTCATAGCTAATATCAATCGGCACATTGGCTAGTGTATAAGTGTAGGTTTCCGACTCTTTCTGCGTTGTTGCACTAGTAGCGACTAAATTATTCTTATAATTGGTCGTGGTAGCATAGAAGAAGAGCAACAAAGACAGGAGAATAGACAGGACCAAATGTCCAATCTGCTTATATTTTTCGTGCATCATCGTCCACCTAACCTCCTCAACCAAGATTTTTTGGCCGCAACTGTCGGCACAAATAGGTCACGCAATTCCTGCTCAAATTCTTCCAAGCTCAGATTATGCCTGAAAATACCATTATGAGCCGTCGAGATGCCGCCTGTTTCCTCTGAAACCACGAAAACAAAGGCATCAGAAGCCTCTGAAAGGCCGATAGCAGCCCTGTGTCGCGTACCAAATTCTTTTGAAATACCCGCACTTTCCGTCAATGGCAAGTAGGCACATGCCACAGCTACCTTTTCGTCTTTAATAATGACAGCACCGTCATGCAGAGGGGTATTGGGAATAAAGATATTGATGAGCAATTCCCGCGAAACATCCGCATCCAGAGGAATGCCTGTTGATTTGTACTCTTGCAAGGTCTGGGCCCTCTCGACAGCTACCAGGGCTCCGATTTTTCGAGGAGACATGTAGGCAACTGCCTGTACATAGGCCTGAACCAGGCTTTCTTCTGTGCTAAGATTGGCAGAAGAAAACAGCTGGGTGGTTCGACCCAATTTTTCCAATACTGAACGCAATTCCGGAGCAAAAATGATAACCGCTGCGATTACCCCATAGGTGATAACCTGGTTCATGAGCCAAGAAATAGTCTGAAGCCCAAGCAAGCTTGCAACAAGCTGGGCGACAATGAACAGGAATACCCCTCGAATAAGGGTCATAATCTTGGTCCCTGCGATCGCCTTGCTAAAATTATAAATCAAATAGAGAACGATACTAATATCGATGAGATGCAAGGCTGCCGTCCAAGGACTGGCTATCAAACTTGACCAATACCCAACATCAAATAATTGGTTTAAGTTTAACATGGATTCCTCAATACTTTCTTTCTTATTTTCTTTTTCAAATGGAAACTAGTATTTCTATTGTACCATATTTTTCCGTCTCTTCCCATGATTAGCTACGCCCTATTTCTGACTATTCTCCATTCTAGAAAATCCCCAACCTTTGTGATAAAATAGACCCATGAAATTAAATACTTTATTAGGAATAGCAGCAGGAAAATCCAGTCAGTTTGTCCTCAACAAACTAGGACGTGGTACTACCCTGCCAGGAAAAATTGCCCTCAAATTCGATAAACATATTTTAGATAGTTTGGCTAAGGATTATGAAGTCGTTGTTGTGACAGGTACTAACGGTAAGACTCTGACCACCGCCCTGACAGTCGGCATCCTCCAAGAAGCCTTTGGAGAAATTACGACCAACACCAGCGGTGCCAATATGATTACAGGGATTACGGCAACCTTTTTATCAGCCAAGAAAAATAAAAATGGCAAGAAGATTGCCGTCTTGGAGATTGATGAAGCCAGCCTGGCTCGTGTGACCGACTTTATCAAGCCTAGCCTGATTGTCTTCACCAATATCTTCCGTGACCAAATGGATCGCTACGGCGAAATTTATACTACCTACCAGATGATTTTGGACGGGGCTGCAAAAGCACCTCAGGCGACCATTCTCGCCAACGGTGACAGCCCGCTTTTCAACTCGACCTCCGTTATCAATCCAGTAAAATACTACGGTTTTGCGACGGAAGAGCATGAGCCACGTCTGGCCCACTACAATACCGAAGGCGTTCTCTGCCCACATTGCCACCAGATTATCCAGTACAAGCTCAACACCTACGCTAATTTGGGTAGCTATATCTGTAACAACTGTGGCTTTAGCCGACCTGAGCTGGATTACAAGTTGACAGAGTTAAAAGAAATCACCAATACTTCTTCTACCTTTGCCATTGACGGTCAGGATTACAAAATCAACATCGGTGGGCTTTACAATATCTACAATGCCCTGGCAGCTGTCAGCGTGGCAGAATTTTTCGGCGTATCTCCTGAGAAAATCAAGGCTGGTTTTGACAAGTCCAAGGCAGTTTTCGGTCGCCAAGAAACCTTTAAATTGGGCGATAAAGATTGTACTCTGGTCTTGATTAAAAACCCTGTCGGTGCAACCCAGGCCATTGAAATGATGAAATTGGCTCCTTACGATTTTAGCCTATCTGTTCTTCTCAATGCCAACTACGCTGATGGAATTGATACCAGCTGGATTTGGGATGCTGACTTTGAACAAATTACCCAAATGGACATTCCACAAGTCTTTGCAGGTGGTGTGCGTTCATCTGAAATCGCCCGTCGCCTCCGTGTGACTGGCTATCCTGAGGACCAGATTACTGAAACGCCGAAACTGGAAGACATCATGACCTTGATTGAGCAATCGAGTAGCCAACATGCTTATATCCTCGCCACCTATACAGCTATGCTGGAATTCCGCGACTTACTAGCTCAACGCCAAGCCGTTGGAAAGGAGATGAAATAATGGTCTATACGTCATTAAAAAGTCCTGAAAAAGACTACACTTACTATCTCCATATCGCCCACCTCTACGGTGATTTGATGAACACCTATGGTGACAATGGCAATATCCTCATGCTTAAGTATGTGGCTGAAAAGCTGGGGGCTCGTGTTCAGGTGGACATCGTTTCACTGACAGATGAATTTGACAAGGATTTCTACGACATCGCCTTTTTCGGTGGCGGTCAGGACTATGAACAATCCATTCTTGCTAAGGATTTACCAACTAAAAAAGATAGCTTGGCAGACTTTATCGAAAACGATGGCGTCATGCTGGCCATCTGCGGTGGCTTCCAGTTGCTCGGTCAATACTACATCGAAGCTGGCGGCCGCAAGATTGACGGTCTAGGAATTATGGGTCACTACACTCTCAACCAGACCAATAACCGTTTCATCGGTGATATCAAAATTCACAATGATGAATTCAATGAAACCTACTACGGTTTTGAAAACCACCAAGGCCGCACCTTCCTAGCTGACAACCAAAAACCCCTGGGCAAGGTTGTCTATGGCAATGGTAATAACAAGGAAGACGGCGGCGAAGGCCTACACTACAAAAACACCTTCGGCAGCTACTTCCACGGACCCATCCTGTCCCGCAATGCCAACCTAGCCTATCGCCTGGTCACTACTGCCCTCCGTAAAAAATATGGACAAGACATCCAAATTGCCAGCTATACTGACATCCTCAGCAAAGAAGTCGCTGAAGAATACGGCGATGTAAAGAGCAAGGCAGAATTTGATAAATAAAGCAAAACCGCTTCTGATATTCAGAGGCGGTTTTATTTTTTATATAGTTCCAATCAAGAGCAATCCCTCAATCGTAATCTCGGTCAACTGACTCAAATCCAACTTGGACTGGTCCACTTGGAAAAAGAGGGGCGTCATGTCTGCCAAGACTTGGGCATGTTCTAGGCTAATCGGCAAGGTCCGACTGACCAGCACTTGCTCCACCTGCCCTAGGTAAGACTTGAAATGGTCCACGATAGCCTGGTTATCATAGAACTCCTTGCGGAGTTGGTCTTTGGCTAAATGGCGGAGCTCCTTGAGGTGATTGGGCCCTGGGACCAGCTTGAGAATAGCCCCACCAGCTTTCAGCACTCTAGCAAACTCCTGATAATTGGCTGGGGAAAAGATGTCCAAGATGCCGTCAATTGTCTTGTCTTGAATAGGCAACTTGGTTAAGTCACCGACAAACCATTTGACCGACTTGGTCCTGTCAGATTTGGCTGCTAGGAGAATGGAATCCTTGGAAATATCAAAAGCAAGAATGTCCAAGTTCATTTTCTCGGCTAACTTACGGGAATAAAAGCCCTCCCCACAGCCGATGTCCAAGACCGACTGTAAGCCCAGCTCTGCTATTTTCCCCTCCAAAGCCGCATAGAGGTGATCGTAATAGCCCGCCTCTAAAAATGCCTGGCGGTTTTCAAAGCTAGACTTGTGGTAGTTGGCGGACTGCTTGACCTGGGGTGCTAGGTTGACATAGCCCTGCTTGGCAATATCGAAGGTGTGGCGGTTGGGGCAGTGAAGACTGCTCTGGTCAAGATCAAGAACCTGCCCACAATGTGGACAGGCGAAAAATTGGTCGCTATTAGCAAAACGTTGGTGTTTGGTCATGTTACTTATTTTCTTTTCTAAAGCGGTGCAGGGCTAGTCCAGAAAGAAGCGTGGCAAAGGCTCCTGTAAAGACCAGCAAGTAGCCGACTGGAATGAGATAAAAATTTTCATGCAGAATGCCCTCGGCATCGATATACTCGACCGAGTTTGCCTTGATGACAAAGCAGACGAAGCCGAGAAGCATGAGAAAACTACCAATAATGGTAATGGTCAGGTGCATCTGGGTACGGCGGCCTTCGCGACCGTCTTTGACAAGTTTTTCTGTCATGTTGTTCATGTCAGTTCCTCCTAAGATAAGGTGATCTAAGGAGATCGAAAAGACAGAGGACATGAGAATCAAGAGTTCCAAATCAGGTAGGTTTTTGTCATTTTCCCAGTTGGAAACGGCCTGCCTGGTCACATTGAGTTTGAGGGCAAACTGCTCCTGGGTCAAGCCTTCCTTCTTACGTAAGTCTTTGATTTGCTGTCCAAAGTTCATTTTTTCTCCTCTCGGGATCCTGTCTAGCAGGTCCTAAACTTATCTTAGCCTATCGGTCAATGATTGCCAAGAAAGACTGGCTTGCTCTGGACTTTTTTAGCGAAAGGTGGTCTTGCTAACTCCGAAAGACTGGCTTGCAATCCTGTTCTATCAAGGGTTTGAGCCTCTTGTCAACTTGCTGTCAACCTAGCCTAATTGCTCAGATAATTCTTCCCATTCTTCCATAAGGTTTTCTTGTTGGGCAGTCAATTGATCGATTTCTTTCTGATAATCGGTCAGCTGACCGATGTCATTAGTTTCTAGCATGGCTTGATTGAGCTCACTCAAACGGTTTTCTATGTTCTCAATTTCAACCTCAATTTGCTCGATGCGGCGGGCCAGTTTGCGTTGCTCTTTTTGGTTTTCCTTTTGGGCTTGGTAGTCCATGGCTCCGGCTGATTGGCTGGTACTTTCTAGCTGGTCAGGCTGGGCTTCTGCTTCCAGCTCTGCCTTTTTCTCCAAATAATAATCATAGTCGCCCAAGTAGAGCGTGGAGCCCGTTTCCGAGATTTCGAGGACCTTGGTGGCGACGCGGTTGATGAAATAACGGTCGTGGCTGACAAAGAGCAGGGTGCCGTCAAAGTCGATGAGGGCATTTTCCAGGACCTCCTTGCTGTCGATGTCCAGGTGGTTGGTCGGCTCGTCGAGGATGAGGAAGTTGTTGTTTTCCATGGACAGCTTGGCGAGGAGCAGGCGGGCTTTTTCCCCACCAGATAGCATGGACACGGACTTTTTGACGTCATCGCCTGAGAAGAGAAAGGCTCCAAGGCGGTTGCGGATCTCCACTTCAGGTGTAGTCGGAAAGGCTGACCAGAGCTCCTCCAAGACCGTGTTGGAAGGTGTCAGGGCCGACTGAGTCTGATCGTAGTAGCCCACTTCCACATTGGCACCTAGCTTGGCTTCTCCTTTGATAAATGGCAGAGCTCCGATGATGGATTTGAGCAGGGTTGTTTTTCCGATACCGTTCGGACCGACAATGGCAATGGCATCCAGCTTTCGTTGGTCAATGGAAATAGGCTGAGAAAGTATTTCTCCATCGTAACCCACCGCAGCATTTTCCACTGTCAAGACTATATTGCCAGAAGTCTTGTCCGACTGGAAAGTCATGTTGGCAGACTTCTGACCAGTTGTTGGCTTGTCCAGTCGCTCCATCTTTTCCAACTGCTTGCGTCTAGCCTGAGCACGCTTGGTGGTCGAAGCACGGACAATATTTTTCTGGACAAAGTCTTCTAGTTTGGCAATTTCCTTCTGCTGCTTTTCATAGTTTTGCAACTCCGTCTGCAACTTCTGCTCTTTGAGCTCGACAAACTGAGAATAATTGCCCACATAGCGATCCAAGGAATGCTTGGTCAAATCCAGTGTCAGTGTCGCCACCTTGTCCAAGAAATAGCGGTCATGGCTGACGATAATCAAGGCTCCCTTGTAATGCACTAGGTAGTTTTCCAGCCAGGCAATGGTTTCAATGTCCAAGTGGTTGGTCGGCTCGTCCAGGACCAAGAGTTCTGGGTTTTCAAGCAACATTTTAGCAAGAGCAAGACGGGTATTTTGACCACCAGAGAGTTCAGAGATTTTCATGTCCCACATGGTCTGGTCAAACTTAAAACCGTTTAAAATGGCACGAATATCCGCCTCGTAGCTAAAACCACCTGCTTGACGAAATTCTTCCGACAAGCTATCGTAGGTCTTCATCAGTTGGTCAAGTTCACTACCAGACAGGCTTCCCATCTGCTCTTCCATACTGCGTAGGCGTTTTTCCGTCATCCGCAGGTCATCAAAGACATGTAGCATTTCATCGTAAATGGTATTTTCCGACTGAAAACGGCTATCCTGTGCCAGATAAGAAAGGGACAAATCACGCTTGGTTGAAATCTCACCACTGGTTGCCGCTTCTTCTCCGACAAGGATTTTGAGTAGAGTAGACTTGCCTGCGCCATTTTTTCCGACAAGAGCAATCCTATCCCGTTCATCTACTTGAATGTTGATATTGTTAAATAAAACTTCGCCCGCAAAGGAGCGCTCAATCTTGTTTCCGTTCAATATAATCATACTCAATATTTTACCATAAAACACTCAAAAACTCCCCCACAGAAAAAGTAGAGGAGTTCCAATAAAAGGGAAGTTCACCATACTTCTATGAACTAATGTCTAGAAATAAGTCTTAAGAAACATTATTCTAGCGACAGTGAATCTTCACCAGTAATAGAACGGACTAACCGTAGTAAATAACTCCAATCAACCTTAAACTGATTAAATCGACTCCTCTGACTATAAACTTGTTTCAACTGATTTTGTATAGAAGATAAAAAACTTAGCGGAACTGTTTCATATACACTTAAATATAGACAAGCTCCAAACAACTTCTGAACAGGAAAATTTAGGCTTGATGAATGTCATCAAGGAACTTCATAGCCAGCATAATGGTATTCTTTGTTATCGTCGTATGACTCGATTTGTCAATCGCAAGCTTGGAACAAGCTACAACAAGAAACGGATTCGACACTTGATGCACATTCTAGGTCTACGTTCCATTATCAGAAGAGCCAAGGGGTATTGTACCAAGACTAGCTTTGTCAATGTAGAGGACAACATTCTCAATCGTAATTTTACAGCTACTGCTCCAAATCAGAAATGGTCTACAGATGTGACTTTCTTGAAGTACGGTCTCGATTGTAAGGCCTACTTGAGTGCTATTAAGGATCTTTATGACGGCTCAATTGTCGCCTATGTGGTTGGTCAGTTTAATGATAACGAACTGGTGTTAGAAACACTTCGTAAAGTCCGAAAAGCTAATCCTGATGCGACACCATTGATTCACAGCGATCGAGGTTCGCAATACACCTCGAAAGATTATTACCGCCTAACGACCCAGTATCAGATGACCCGCTATATGTCTCGTGTTGGTAAGGTGTATTGACAATGCACCAATTGAGAGTTTCTTTGGGAACTTTAAGACGGAGTGCTATGATTTGAAGAAATATAAGACTTTTGAGGAGCTAGTTTTAGATATTGATGCCAACATCTATTTTACAATCATCAACGTTTTCAAGAGCGCAACAACGGCCTTGCCCCTCTTGAAATGAGGAACAAGGCCGTCGCCTAATCTTTTATTATTTCATTGTCCACTTGACAGGGAGCTATTCATACAATCCCTGTGTTTTCCAAATAATCAATCTGAATTACAAAACAATCTGGGTGAGCGATATTATCCGAATCCATACGAGCAATAAATTCAGTTTTAATCTCACTCAAAGCTAGATTTATACTAGTAGAAATACCTAGATTTTTATCAAATATATCCTAGGCCCCGATAAGACTTTATGATGTCTGCAGTCTTATCCTCACTGCCATCATCAACAATAAGGAACTTAAAATCTTGGTAGCTTTGACAGAGGATACTATCTATTGCTTCCTTAACAATAGTCTCCCTATTATAGACTGGCATAATTACAGTTAGCTTTGCCATTATTTCTCCAAAATATTTCCCAACTTAATTAATAGTAACATTATTTTTACAACTATAGTAGCAAAAAATCCAGCTCTGGACTGGATTGGATTTCATCAATTCACAAAGCCTTGCAAGAGTTCCCAATGTTGCCAGACAAGGTATAGCCCGCCTCCGATAATGATAAGCAAAATTAGGAATTTTATCAAGCCTTTGACAAAGCGAACGATAAGCATCAAAATCATGGACACAAACAACCAGCCCCAGGCCGATGAATTGAGTAGATTATCCATACCAGTCAGGCTTGAGCCTGCCATTGCTCGCAAGGGAGCTGGAATTTTCTCTAGCCAGTCGGTGGTCAGACCAAGCTGGCGGACAATGGCTGAGCTGGTTGACTGCAGCCAGACAAAGATACCAGCATTGTAAAGCAAGAGAAAAGCTTGTTCGGGATAACGCTTAATGAACTTAATCAAAATAAATCCTTTCTAGTTGTTTGCATAAAGCTGAATGACCGCATCCACATCTTCCTGCTGAATGCCTGTATAGGACCCTGCAGACTCCATGACAGAAGCTCTGCCATCTTCATGGCCTAAGCCAAGGGCATGCCCCAGCTCATGCTCAGCTGTGTGCAGGATTCGGTCAAATTCATAACCATATTGGGGATTTAAAAGATAGTAACGATTGAGTCTCACCGTCACACTGGTATAAAAATTGGTCAGAAGATTGGTCGTCGAATTGGCCTCCCCAGCAGCCTGGGTAGTACTATCATTGACATCTGTCGCAATAATATCTGCTGCCTCCGGGCTATCGACCAACTCAAACGTAAAGGCACCTGTCTGGTTCCAATTGGCAATGGCCTGCACGTAGGCCTGGCGTAAAATTGGCTCCTGGCTCTCAATATATACCGTAGCACGATTGCTTTCCCACCGTCCATGGTCGCCTGTGTTGACAGTATCCGTAGCCAGATGCTTGATAGTATCGACACCCTCTTGTAGCTTGACTGGAGACTGTCCTTTGACAATCAGCTCCGCCTCCTGCAGAACCCTATCCAAGGTTTGGTAGGCATTTTCCCTCTGAAAAACAAAGAGCAAAGCCAGGGCCAGAGCTGTGATTAAAACAGTCGACCAGATAAAATTCCAAATCAAACTGACCAACCAAGTAAGAATTCTTAGGAAAAATCCAAGGACACTTTTTATTAATTTCATAGACTATACCTCTTTCTGGAGATGGTCAACAGTATAGCAAATAAAGCTAAAATTTACCTTAAAGCAGCTTAGGATAGTCTTTCCTCCAACTCAAAGTCAATCGGCAGCCATTGGAGGACGTACTCGATTTGCTGGTTCCAATAGTGCCACTCGTGCTTACCAGGTCCCTTACTAGCCTCGATGTCCAAGCCCATCTTTTTCAAATCAGCAATAGCCTTCTCATGACCTGCAAAAAGAAAATCTTCCTCTCCACACCAAGCGTAAAACTTGGTTTTCTTATCTGACTGCTTGGCAATCTCTGTCAAATTATTTGGATTCTTAGCATTATGAATGTCTCCGAACACACCCGTCCAGTAGGCTAGATTTCCCAAATCAGCCGTCCCTTCATTGTCAAAATCAAAGGCCAGGGCACCAGAAAGCGAGGCCGCGTATGAAAAACGGTTGGTAGACAGGGCAATCTTGAAGGAACCATATCCGCCCATGGACAGACCAGCAATGAAGTTTTTCTCCCGCTTGTCGGACATATTTGGAAAGAACCGCTTGAGAACCTGCGGCAGTTCAATGGCAATGGCATCGTAATAATTCATGCCGTAGGTCGTATTAGTGTACCAGCCCTTGTCCGTATTAACCATGACAACGATGAGATTGGTATAGCGTACCAATCGTTCTATGGTCGAGCGATTGAGCCAGGAATCCTGATTGCCACCCATCCCATGCAAGAGGTAGAGGACTGGGATATCCTTATCATCAGGATTAGGTATACGATTGCGGTCTGGA
Source organism: Streptococcus sp. A23 (assembly GCF_043674155.1). NCBI lineage: Bacteria > Bacillati > Bacillota > Bacilli > Lactobacillales > Streptococcaceae > Streptococcus > Streptococcus sp. A23. Next base: position 29,544 of record NZ_JBIMJP010000013.1, read on the forward strand.
TAAATGACATTAACCTGCCGTGACATATCCAAGGCCTCCGAATGATATTCAATTTTCATAATAGCCATTTGCTTTCTCCTATTCTAAAGAGCCAGTTTGGACTGGCTCTCATCACTTATTTTCTCTTATTTTACTTCCATAATCACCGGCAAAATAGCTGGGCGACGTTTGGTTTGGTCAAAGAGGAATTTTGCCAGGTCATCGCGGACAGTTGCCTTCAGTTCTGACCAGTCAAAGCTATCCTTGGTGAAGTAGTTTTCCACGCTGGCATTGACCAAATCAGATGCCTCACGCAGGATGTCCTTGCTCTTCTTGACATAGACAAAGCCACGGGTATTGACCCTCGCCTTAGAAATAATGCGTTTCTCACGGCGATTGACCGTCAGAGCCACGATGAAAATACCGTCCTCTGATAGGATTTTACGGTCACGGAGGACCACATTTCCCACATCTCCCATGGCATTACCATCAATCATAATATCCCCTGCTGGAACGGCCCCACTGTGGACAAAATCACCATCCTCATAGGCCATAACATCACCACGTTTGACGATGATAATATTTTCTGGATACATGCCAATTTCCAGCGCAGCCTTGGCGTGGGCGTTGAGTTGGCGATACTCACCTTGAATCGGGAAGAGATACTTGGGTTTCATGATATTGAGCATGAGCTGCAAATCACGCGCATTGCCGTGACCAGACACATGCAGGTTCTTGGCCACAGACTTGACGGTGCCCCCCGCCTTATAAATCATGTTTTCCACACGGGCTACAACCGCTTCCTTAGAAATACTTGGCGTCGTTACGATATAGACCAAATCGCCGTCCTTGATCTCAACATAGCGGTGACGTCCGATTGACATTTTGCGTAAACCATTGAGGGGCTCACCCATACGACCAGTTTCAAGAATAATCAGCTCATGGTCCTCATACTTGTTCATGTCCTTAGGCTTGACCAAGAGACGCTCGCTGACCAACTTCAATTTTTTCAGGGAAATAGCTGTGCGGACAATATTTTCCACGTCATGACCAGTCAGAACGACACGACGACCTGTCCTATCAGCTGCATCGAAAATTTGCTGGATACGGGTAATATTGCTGGCCACTGCTGCTACAATGATACGACCTTCCCAGTCGGAAATGGTATTGTAAATTTCATTGGCCACCTCTTTCATGCTGGCCACCTGAACCTTACTATCCGCATTGGCAGAGTCAGAAAGTAGGGCCAAGACACCCTCGTTACCAATCTCAGCCAAGCGACCAAAATCCGTCTGGTAGAGCTTATCAGCTGCCTGGTCAAACTTGAAATCACCAGTATAGACGATATTGCCCTGGTCAGTCTTGATGACCACACCCAAACTCTCAGGAATGGAGTGGGTTGTCTGGAAGAAGGATACAACCGCATCACCAAAATCAATCTCCGTATCTGCATCGATGACATGGAAATCATTGAATTTTTTGGTAGAATTATTGTTTTTAACAATCAATTTTGCCAATTCCACCGTTAAGTGTGAACCGAAAACCGGTACCTTCACTTTTTCCAGCAGGTAAGGCAGGGCACCAATGGCATCCGCATGCCCGTGGGACAAGAAAACGCCAGCCACACGCTGTTTGTTTTCTTCCAAATAATCAAAGTTTGGCACGACCACGTCCACACCCAGCTGTTCATTTTCAGGATATTTGGCTCCGGCGTCCAATACAAAAATATGCTCATTGACTTCAGCGATGTAGAGATTTTTTCCATTCTCACGTACACCACCGAGCGCCATGATTTTTATGCTACTCATCTTTTCTCCTTTGGGGCAATCATACCTGCCCAGTTTATTTTTTCATACCAACGGTCCTTGCCTCCTCACAGTTCAGACGCAAGTCGAATTACAGTCTGCTACACATGTAGCTGTCATTTCTATTATACAATTTTTCAGGAAAATTTACAAAAAACTCTGCCGATTGTTGACAGAGCTTTATTATCCTATGGCAGGTCGACGATTTGGATATCAAAACCCAAACTTTCTACAAAAGCAAGAACATCCTGGGTTGCCACAAAAATTGTCTTGGTATTTATATTTGGATGAAATGTCAGAATCTTTTCTGTCAAGATTTCCCTATCAAAATAGACTTAAATATCTTTATGGGGATTATTGAGCAAACAAAAAATGGAAACTGTCCCCGCAGGCAATCGCATCTTTTCCCAGAGACTGTCGCTTGAATCCATGCAAATGCGGTTGGCACCAACCATTTCCTTAAAGCCTCCATGTCCAGCTGTTTCTGGTCGTCCATAATCAAGAGATAAAAGGCCGTCTTTTTCTTATTGGTCAAAAACATGGACTTGGTCCGCACACCTTCCATTCCCTCAATATAATAATCAGCCTCCTGGGTTGTCAGGGCAGCAGGATGCTCAACCATACCATAAGAAATTCCCAACTGCTTTAATTTTTAAACCAGTTCTTCATACATAAGGACACCTCTTTTTCTCTATATTGATATTCTATTAGAGAGTATGTTTTAATTCAGTAATAAGAAAAAGAGAATCAAATCGATTCCCTTAATCATGAATATTAGATTTCATCGCGTTTCTTTTTTGCGAGTCCAAAAGTAAGTCCCATTGACATCATACCAACAACTGCCATGATATCTGAATTTACTGATGATGTTTTTGGCAATGTTTTTTCAGATTCTGACTTAGCAGAATTTGATTGGCTTGTGCCTTGAGCAGGAGCAACACCCGCACTCAAAGAAGTAAGGTTAACAGTTCCAGCTGAACCATTTGCACCCGCAGCACCAGCAGCTGCAGCTCCTGAACCTTGAGAAATATTTGAGACTTCCATTGGTGCATTTCCTAGATTTGTAGGAGATACTAGAGTAGTAAGAATAGGAAGTTCACCTTCTGGCAATGCATCAGCTGTAGGAGCTACCGCTGGTACAGCAACAATTGTTCCATCAGGAAGCTGGAAGATATTGTTCCCAGTTGCCAAGCGGTACAAGTTGAGCAGACGAAGATACTCTTCTTTTGCTTCAACAGTCAGAGCTGTTTTATCCTTAAGAATATCATATTGTTCAACCAAGTCTGCTTTTTGCTTCAACAAGAGACCAGCCAAAATAGATTTCTGTGTCTCTAGTCGCTCTTTATCTGCAATCAAGGTTGTTGCATTTGCAACCAATTTCTCTGTCTCAGTAATTTTCTCTTTCAAGCCAGCAATTCTAGCATGAATTTTGACTAATTTGTCTTTGGCAGCCGTTTCAGCTTCTACTGCCTTGTCATAGTCTTCTTGAGCTTGAGCAACTTTTGCCACCTCTGCTTTTTGAGCCACAAGCGCTTTAGCAAGTGCTGTTTGAGCTTGTCCTTGTTTCGTTAGGAGTTGTTGGTTCTGTGCAGTAAGCGAAGCTAAATTCTTCTGAGCAACTGTCAACTGATACTGAGTCTGCTCAAGTGTAGCCTTCGCTGTTGCCAAGTTATCCTTAGTTGTTTGCAAACGATTTTTAGCTGTACGAAGTGTTTGATTCGCTGCAACAACAATAGATGCAGATTCCAAGTTAGTACTTTTCAAGTTAGACAATGTTGTCTCGAGAGTTTTAATTTCTGCCTTGAGCTTGTTAATCGCATTTGTGTTGTCAACTGTTGTGCTAGTAGTACCTGTAATTGGCGTCTGACTAAAGTTTGAACTTACAATATTCGACGAAGGAATCATGTAAATTTGAGTCTGCGTAGCCTTGGTACTGCGGAATTGACTTGAGGCTACTCGAGATGTGGCACCAAGATAATAAGTATCATTGCCTGAATTTTGCAGGAGCGAAATCGTATGACCGAAGTTAGAACCTTCATCGTTAAAGAGCATATAAACCAATGAGTTGTAGAAGAGCCCTTTTAACTGATCGACTGTTGTAGCATGTCCAAAGTCCCCCAAGGACTCATAGCCACGATTATCCGAAGTTTTAAGACCACTTGCTGTTGCTGCGGAACCAATATCTGTGAAATCATGGATAAGTGTGCTTAAACCTTTGCTATTGTAAGCACTTGCAACACGCTTAGCAAAATCTTGGGCTGAACTTGTCACAGCAACTGATGCTAAACCCAGTTGTGTACGAACCCCTTTCAATATCTCTGCTGTAAACTGTGCAATCTCATTTTGGACTTCCTTGGTAAGGTTAGCAGGGTCAATTGTACGAGTTTTATCTGCTGCAATTGATTGGTAGGTGTTCACACCGCTTCCGCCCCATTGAATACCATAAGTTCCTTGTTGACTAGCAACTACAATTTTTGATTTATTTTGATTTGCAACACTAATGAAAGCTGTAGATCCTGTATAACCAGCATTCTCAATTTGTTTAAGAGCAGGGTAGGCTGTGTTGATGTAAGAGCTTGGCAAGGTAATCTTATTGCTACCAACTACAGATTTAACCGTATTTGTTGTCGTCGTAGTTGTTGCTGGTGTATTTGCCAACTCCGTCTTCTTAGCTGACAATTCTGCATTGACTTGACTAATTTCTTTATCTAAGTCTTGCTTAGCAGTTGTTTGTGCTGAAGTCAGCGCCTTTTCAGCATTTGTAACAGCAGTTTCATTTACTTTGACAGCGTTCTCAAGGCTTGAAACTTGCTGAATCTGCTTTGCTTCAGTTGTTTTGAGATTGTCTACTGCTGTTTGAGCACTTTCAAGACCAACTTCAGCTAAGTCTGCTTTAACATCAGCAAGAGCTGTTTCAGCATCTGCCACTACTTGATTAGCTGCTACTTCGCCAGCTTTAGCTGTTGCCAAATCAGTTGCCTCAGTCGCCACAAGTGATTCTGCGGTTGCAATAGCTGTTTCAGCAGGAGCAATCGTTGCTTCCTCGCTAGCAATTTTTGATTCAGTTTGCTCGATAATCTGAGGAGCATTCTCAATAATCGTTTGAGCACTGTCAATTGCAGCAATCTCACTATCAATCTGGTCCAATTGTGCCTGAGTGCTGTCCATTTCCGCAGTTGCAGTTGCCACAACTTCTTCTTGGGCTACTTGCTCAGCTTCAGCTACCTTATAAACGTCTTCAGCAGCGATAACCTCTTCCTCTGTTACTGGAGAAGCTGTTTCACTACTTGTAGAATCGATAGTGGTTGTTGCATCTGTTGCTTCTGTAGTTAATACCTGATCAGCTACTGGCTCTGCCGGCACGACTACTTCACTAGCTTCTACTGCTTGTTGTCCTAGGACGGCCAATGTTGTTGCAGCAGCAAAACCTGCTGTTTTTGCAATCTTCTTCGTCATTCGTTTCTCCTACTTTCTTAGCATGAGTTTAATATAAAAACATATTACAGTTGAGTCATTATTATACTCGCTTTTCTATTCTAACCTTATTTGATAGCATTTGCAAGCTCCGACAGGTATGTTTCCCCTTATTTTTATTTACTTTTTTAAGCTAACTTCATCAAGTCCTTTACCCGCTTGGATTTCTTCAAAACATTAAGTTTTTGTTACAGATTTGTCAAAAATATTTCTAGCAAAAATAGGGAAATTTTCCTGATTATTTTTTGGATTCTTCCACTATTGATTCCGACTTTTTTCAATTTATGCTATACTAATATCAGAACTATACGGAGGTGCCTATGATTAAACTAATCGCCCTTGATATGGACGGAACCCTGCTTAATGAGAAGAAGGAATTGACCCAGCCACAGATTGATACCATCCACCAGGCCGTTGCTGCTGGTGTGACCGTCGTACTCTGCACAGGTCGTCCCCTGGTCGGTGTCAAGCCTTTTGTGGAACAGCTGGGCTTTGACCAAGAAGACGAGTACATCATCGTCAACAACGGTTGCTCGACCCATTTGACTAAGGATTGGAGTCTGATCGACTGGGAGGAGCTGACTCAGACAGACTTGGACTACCTTGACACATTTACAAATACTGATGAGGTTCAACTCACACTCTTCGACGAAGACCATTTCTTTGTCGTTGCACAAAAAGCAAATGAAACCGTTATTCATGATGCCAGTCTGGTTGGGATGACACCTATTTCCATCGACCTAGAAGAAGCAAAATCTGGCAAACACCGCTTCTTTGAAGCCATGTTTGTCGGTGAAAAAGAGGCCATTGATGCTTTTGAAAATACCCACAATCCTGTCCTCAGCCAGAAATATTCGACCGTTCGCAGTCAAGAATACCTGCTGGAAATCCTACCAAACGGTGCCAGCAAGGCCTCTGGGCTGAAAAAATTGGCTGACCGTCTAGGAATATTGCCTGAGGAAATCATGGCTGTTGGCGATGCCAATAATGACTTGGAAATGATTGCCTTTGCAGGACTGGGCATTGCCATGGGAAATGCGAATGAGCAAGTCAAGGCCATTGCCCAAGATATCACCGACAGCAATGAAAACAACGGTGTGGCCAAGGCCATTGAAAAACACATTTTGAACAAGTAAGGAGACCACATGAAATACCCAACACTACTCGAACGATTTTTAGTCTACGTCAAAGAAAATACCCGCTCTGACGAGAACTCAACCACCACTCCATCTACTCAAAACCAGGTTGAGTTCGCACAGAATATACTTCTGCCTGAAATGGAACGGATTGGCTTACAGAATGTCCACTACCTGCCAAATGGCTTTGCTGTAGGAACACTCCCTGCCAACGACCCAAGTTTGACACGTAAGATTGGTTTCATTGCCCACATGGATACGGCTGACTTCAACGCAGATGGTGTCAACCCACAAATCATCGAAAACTACGACGGTAACCCAATCGCTTTAGGAACTTCTGGCTATGAACTCCATCCAAAAGATTTCCCACAACTGGGCAACTACCACGGTCAAACCCTGATTACGACAGATGGTACGACCTTGCTAGGCTCTGATGACAAGTCAGGAATTGCAGAAATCATGACGGCCATTGAGTACCTTGTCCAAAATCCTGACATCATGCACTGCGAAATCCGTGTCGGCTTTGGTCCTGATGAAGAAATAGGTGTCGGTGCTGACAAGTTTGATGCGGAAGATTTTGATGTGGACTTTGCCTACACCATGGACGGTGGACCGCTTGGTGAACTCCAGTACGAAACTTTCTCAGCAGCTGCTGCCAAGATTGACTTCCTAGGACGCAATGTCCACCCTGGTTCTGCTAAAGACCAGATGATTAACGCCTTCCAGATGGCTATTGATTTCCACAATGCTCTTCCTGAAGCAGACCGCCCTGAGAAAACAGAAGGCTATGAAGGCTTCTTCCACTTGATGAACATGGAGGGCAGTGTCGATACTGCTTCTACCACCTACATCATCCGCGACTTCGAGGGAGAAGACTTCCAAGCCCGCAAACAGCTCATGCTGGACATTGCAGACAAAATGAATACCAAGTTTGACACGCCACGCGTTATCGTCAACCTGCAGGACCAGTACTATAACATGAAGAAAATCATCGAGAAGGATATGACACCGATTACCATCGCCAAAGAAGTAATGGAAAACTTGGACATCACTCCTATTATCGAGCCAGTTCGTGGTGGTACAGACGGGTCCAAAATTTCCTACATGGGCATTCCAACACCAAATATCTTTGCAGGTGGCGAGAACATGCACGGCCGCTTTGAATTTGTCAGCCTTCAAACCATGGAAAAAGCTGTTGATGTGATTTTAGGTATTGTAGCTTACAAATAAGAAGGAAAAGTAGGTTTTCTGAAAAATCTGCTTTTTTTGAAAATTGTTCGATATAACTATTGTATTATTCAAATAATACCGTTATAATAGAACCATCAAAAAGAAATGGAGTTTTATTATGACAGAAGAAACATTTGCACAAGGTATTTTAGTTGGGCTTTGGGGAACCGGTATGATTTTTTCACTCATTTGGTATGTCCTCCTTGCCATTTCCAACTTCATCCTCTTTAAAAAAGCTGGCTATGCTGGTTGGAAATCCCTCATTCCTTTCTACAACCTTTATATCCAACAATGTATCACATTCAGCGAAGACAAGGGCTGGTTTATCCTATTCCTACTCATCCCACTTGCTGGACCACTTTATGGCATTTATTTGACTTACTGCTATGGTAAAGCATTTGGTTTGTCTGATATTCAAGCCATCTTCTATGTCTTGTTTACACCACTTTTCAATGTCTACATCGCCTTCAATGACGGAAGCCGTTACCAAGGTCCACAAACTTTCTTTATCGACTAATATCAAATGAAGCAACTTTTTCTAGCTGGAAGGGTTGCTTTTACTTTTTTAAAAAAATATATAAAAAATTTATATAATTACTTGATTTTAGTAAATGATGGGTATATAATTTATATATAAAATAATTACATAAAGATAAAGAGGTGATTTCATGTACTACCCCGTTTCCTCTATCTTGATAGAATTTCTGATTTTGGCCATGCTGGAAAAGCAGGATTCCTACGGATATGAAATCAGTCAAACCATCAAGATAGTGGCCGATATAAAAGAGTCCACGCTCTATCCCATTCTGAAAAAACTGGAAAAGGCCGGTTATGTAACCACTTACAGCCAGGAATTTCAAGGACGCAAACGCAAATACTACACCATTACTCCTGCCGGCCGCAACCACATTCCCTTCCTCAAGGGAGAATGGACAGCCTACAAGGACAATATCGACAGAATTATAGAAGGGAGCCTACGAAAATGACACGCGCAGATTATTTAAAACACCTTGAACAAGCACTCAACAAACTCAATCCAACCGCCAAACAAGAGGCCCTGGACTATTTCCAAGAATACTTCGACGACCGAAATGATGACCAGGCGACTATCTCAGAGCTAGGCGATCCGAGCTCTGCTGCCCAGGAAATCATAGCCAACCTGCCTGAAGATGCCCTGACAGAGAACCAGGAGCCACCACGTGTTGATTTGACCTGGGACTGGAAGAATTTTTTCAATAACTTCAGCTTCAAGGACACCAACCCCCTCGACTTTGAGACTGTGGAGACCCCTTTGCCAAACTTCCAACGCCTTAGCCTTCAGCTGGAGGACCAAACCTTGATAATTGAGAGCTGGGACAAGGACTCCGCCAGCCTCCTCTCCCCCGCTTCTCTTGACGGCAACTACCAGCCCTTTACCTTCTGCCTGGATGGCGACACACTCCTCCTTTCTTCTATGGAGATACCAAAGGGCTTTAGGATGGCTTACTCAGACAGCAGACAAAAAACTGTCCTCAAACTTCCCCAGAAACCTGCCCTGCACACAGCTGATGTTCGTTTGACCGATGCCAATCTGGTTATCAACAACCTGACTGTGGACCGCTTAACGGTAATAGAAACCAGCGACAGCAATCTCTCCTTCAAGCACATCACTGCCCAAAACTGGACCATGGAGGCAAAAGATATCAACCTTACGTGCAAGGATTCTAGTTGTTCAACCCTTGACTGGCAGACAGCAGATTGCAACCTCATGTTGACAGGTCTGAACCTCGGCAAGGGGCATGTGGAGATTGCGGATTGTCACCTTTCAATGAACCAATCCACTTGGCAGGGAGAACTTGTTCTTGAAATCGAAGATTCTGTTGTCACCTTGGGCATGTCTCAAAAGAGCAATCTTCTAGCGGAAACAGACGATAGCCTGATCCATTTGCCCCAGGAAATTGCTGCTCACCTAGAACGTGACGATGATTGGCTCCACCTGGAATACCTGCTGGAGGGCATCACCCCTACTCTGATTTTGGACGCAAGCGATTCCAGTATTACTGTCAAATAAGGAGAAAATGATGACACGTGCAGACTATATGAACCAATTGGCTGGCTATCTCAAACGCCTGCCACAAGAAGATTTCCATGATGCTATGGAACATTTTAATGAATACTTTGACGAGGCTGGACCTGAGAACGAAGACCAGGTCATCGCAGAATTGGGCAGTCCCAAGCATGCTGCTAGTGATATTTTAGCCAATCTCTATGATAAAGAAGTCAGTGGAGAAAAGCCTAGCACCAGCAACCGTCTACTTCTGGTAACCCTGTCTATCTTGGCTGCTCCCATGGGCTTGATTCTGGGTCTGGTGGTCTTGGCTCTCTTTGTGAGCCTCATCCTCCTCGTCCTAGCCCTGGTTCTAGCCATGGCCAGCCTCTGCATCGCCCTGATTAGCCTAGGAATTTCCGGCTTTCTATCAGCCTTTGAACTCTTTACCACTGCTATCAGCTCAGGCATCCTGGTCACCGGCCTATCCTTGATTGGAATAGCTCTGGGAATTTTGGGCATCAAGGCGACCATTTTTATCGGCCACAAGCTCCTGCAGGCCAGCCTTCACTTTATTCAACAGTTATTACCGAAAGGAGACCGCTATGAAACAGCTTAAATCCAGCACACGCTACACTCTCATTACCCTAGCAACTGGCCTCCTTCTGTCCTTGCTGGGTCTCCTACTAGGTGGCTGGCAGGAAATCGGAAATCATCTAGAAAATTCCTACCAGGTCCAGCAGGTTGAATTTGACAACTTGCAAAAAATCAATAGCTCCACCAATCTCACAATCTCTACAAGTGATGTCGAAAAACCGACCCTCTATTTTAAAGTCAGCAAGAAACAGAGCAGTCCTATTGTCTACGACCTGATAAATGGCAGTCTAACCATTGAAGATAATAACGACCAGGGGTTTCGCTATGACGGTTTCCTAGAAGGGATAAAAATGCTCCAAGAGAACCAAACCCAAACCTACACCACACCGACCCTGCTCTTGCCAGCCGGTAGCCACTTGGATGAATTGACCGGCGGACTCTTTGATGGAAATGCCAATCTTGAAGATATGACCGTTGACAAACTGGATATTTCTATCAACAACGGTAACTTCTTGGCCAAGAAAACCACCATTCACTCAGCTAACATCGTAGTCTGGAATGGAGATATTGATTTGCAGGAAGTAAAACTAGAAGATGTGGAAGACTCAAGTAGTGACCAGCTCAACCATTTGACCGTAGAAAATGGCAACATTCGCGCCACTGGGCTGCAAGTTATCGGCAACTATGATGTCTTGGCCTACGACGGTGACATTGACCTGACCATCCATAAGGAAAGCCTGAAGGATCTTGCAATCGAAGAACTTTCTGCTGATGAAGATAGCGAACAAACCACTCATGGCAATCCAAATGCAAAAAACAAGTTGACCCTGCATAGCCAAAATGGCGACATTTATGTTCAGTAAGAGTACACGAAAAGCCCTCCAGTTCGGGGGCTTTTTGACTACTTAAATATCAAAAGTGACAAGAGGGTCAAAATGGCTGGACCTCCTTGGCTCAGGATAATTTTAGGGCTTGAAGTAATCGCACCATAAGCAGCTGCACCGATAACATAGAGGACAAATATGGTCACAATTTCAAGATTGCCAGTCACAATTCCGTAAAGTAGGAAAAGGGCCAGTAAGCCATTGTAGATTCCCTGATTTTTGAACAGGGTGGTTACAGACTTGCGTTGCAGCTCGTCCTTGGCCATATTAAAGACACGGCTGGTCGAGTCCGAATGAGTAGCAAAAGTTTCCAAATACATAATGTACAAGTGTTCCAATGCTACGATGGTAGCTAAAATAGTTGTAAAAATAGACATGCTATATCTCCTTAAGAATAGTTATAGAGGGAGGTCTTTCAAGCCTGCACTTAGCTTGGTCAGAATCTGCTGAAATTGCTCCACTTGGTCAGCTGTTAGAATATGTTCCATAGCCCGTTTGACCACCACATGCTGGCTGGGCGGGCTATCAATCAAATCCTTCTGCGCTTTCTTGGTCGGGTAAACCAAAATTTCACTCTGATTGTCAGGGTTTCGCTCACGACGGATGTAAGCCGCCTCTTCCAAAATTTTCAGATGCCGGCTAATGGCTGCGCGGTCAATTCCAAGCCTCTCCTGCAAGGCTGTTTGGTGAAGTGGTGTCTCCTCTAGCAAAATCTGAAGAATCCGATAACGGGTCAGGGAAATCCCCAACCGCTTTTCAAATAGATTGGTAATGACCTCTTCGGTAATTTTCAGTTGGTAAAGTACCTCTTCCATGCTTGACATGACTTCTCCCATTTGTTGATTTGTCAATCGTTGACCAATCAATTGTACTGCAATCCGAATATTTTTCAACTATTTTGCTCATTATTTATAAAAATCCTTCTTCCCAGAGCTGATTTTGATATAATAAACTAAAACACCAAGGAAAGAGCTAGGGATGAAATGAAACAAAAAGAGCAAGACCTGGTCATTGACGTGCTTATGCTGGCCGGTAGCATCTTACTCCAAAGCGGGGCGGAAATTCATCGGGTGGAGGATACCATGATTCGCATCGCCCATTCTCATGGGATAATGGATGCCAATGTGCTGGCCATTCCAGCGGCCATTTTCTTTTCCATTGACCACACCAACATTTCCCGGATGAAGAGAATTGTCTCCTCCAGCTACAATATGCAGAAGGTCTGCGATGTCAATCAGGTCTCTCGTTCGCTGGTTGAAGGCCAGATTAGCCCTAAAGAGGCCTGGGAAATCCTGTCTGCTATCAAACTGGAAAAAGCACCTTACACGACTGGCCAGCTGATTTTGGCGGCTATTTTTGCCGTTCCCTTCTTTACCCTTATGTTCGGCGGCTCCGCCTGGGATGCTTTTTGCTCTGCTGCTGCGACCGCTCTGGCCTTTCCCCTCTCGCTGCAGATTGAGAAATTTATCGGCATTGATTTTGTGACTACCTTCTGTGGAGCTCTGCTATTTTCCCTAACCGCCTACCTACTAGAGAAATACACCAGCCTGGCTATAAATCCCAACCTTATCAATGCTGGTGCTGTCATGCCCTTTGTGCCTGGTATCACCCTGACCAATGCGGTCCGAGATCTGATGACCAACCATATCAATACCGGCATGACAAAGCTCTTTCAAACGGCTCTGATTATTCTGTCCCTGGGTGCAGGGACCACTGTTGCACTCTTACTCGTGGGGTAACTTATGAATTTTTTACTACAATCTGTAGCTTCTTTTCTAGCCATGATTGCCTTCATGGTCATCCTCAATGTTCCTCGGAAACTTCTGGTTCCCGGAGGACTTCTAGGAATGTTTGTCTGGCTCCTCTATCTCCTACTGCAGGGACCAACCAATCCGCTCATTGCCACTTTTTTGGCAGCGGTCATCGGCTCCATGATTAGCCAGGTCATGAGCATCCTACTCAAGACACCCTCTATTATTTTTTCTCTGGCTATCCTGGCTCCCCTAGTCCCTGGCTATCGGTCCTATATGACAACGACCTATTTTGTTTCTGGAGATTATGCCCAAGCCCTTGCCAATATCACCAGTGTCCTGACCCTCTGCCTCATCATTCCTATCGGCATGGCCAGCGGTACCGTACTCTTGCAAGTGTACAGAGCCATTCAAAAACGCTGGTACCAGACACCGACCACCTAGATTGAAACTAGGTGGTTTTTTTGGTACAATATTAGCTTAAAAAGGAGACCAGATGAACAATCAACCGACAAGCAATCTCAAACTAGCCGAACGTGGCGCACAGATTTCCATTTCAGCCTACATCCTCCTATCCGGGCTCAAACTAGCTGCTGGCGAGCTCTTTCATTCCGATGCACTTCGAGCCGACGCCTTCAACAACCTCTCTGATATCATCGGAAATGTGGCCGTGCTGATTGGCTTGAAAATGGCCCAAAAACCGGCTGATAGAGACCATAAGTTTGGCCATTGGAAAATGGAAGACCTTGCTAGCCTGATTACCTCTTTCATCATGTTTATGGTTGGTTTTCAGGTCCTCTATTCAACCATTGAAAAACTCCTGAGCAAGGAAGTGGTTCAAGTCGATATGCTGGGTGCCCTGGTGGGTATTTTCTCAGCCCTGGTCATGATTGGGGTCTATATCTATAACAGCAGACTGGCTAAAAAAGTCCATTCCAAAGGACTTGAAGCAGCTGCCAAGGACAATTTATCCGATACAGTTACGTCAATTGGAACTTCCGTTGCTGTCTTTGCTGCCGCCTTCAACCTCAGTATTGTCGACAAGGTTGCAGCCATCGTCATCACCTTCTTTATCCTGAAAACGGCCTACGACATCTTCATGCAAAGTTTCTTCAGCCTATCTGACGGTTTTGATGAAGAATTGCTCCACAAGTACGAAGAGGATATCCTCAAGCTCCCCAAGATAGTCTCCGTCAAGTCCCAACGAGGCCGAACCTACGGAGCCAATATTTATCTGGATATTGTCTTGGAAATGAATCCTGACCTTTCTGTTTACGAAAGCCATGAAATCACCGAGCAGGTCGAGCAGCTCCTGATCCTCAAACATGGGGTCTTCGATGTAGACATCCATGTCGAACCCTCTGAAATCCCCCACGATGAAATCTACGAGCATGTTTACGACAAACTCTTCCGTTATGAAACTGAAATTCAGACCCATGCACCAGGCTATGAGGACTTGATTGACCCAGCCTATCTCCTGATTGATGCCAAAGGACGTTATCATGACAAGGATGGTATGCTGGAACAGCACCAGGTCCATTCCACCTACTTATCCAACTATCGGATGACATCTGTCAGTCAAAAATCCAAACTGGTCACCTTTGAAATCGGTGACTATGTCCACACCTCTCTCTGGCGCCGCCACGAAGAATGGACAGTCGTCTTCCATCAGATTTCTAAAAAACTGTAAAGAAAAAAATTCTCAGCCAAATGACGGTTGAGAATTTTTATTTGCTTAGTTTTTCACAGCATCAGTTGCCACATCTTCTCCGAACCATTTTTCAGAGATTTCCTGGAACTTACCTTCTTTATAAAGCTCTGTAAAAGCTTTGTTGATATTGTCTACCAAGGTCTTGTCTGACTTACGAACACCAACACCGAAGGCCTCGTTAGCATAGCCAGCATCAATGATATTGTAGTCATCAATGATACCTTCTTTTTGCAGATAGTAATTGGCATACACACGGTCAATCAAGAGCCCGTCGATACGGTCATTTTTCAAGTCGATAAGGGCCTCGTTGAAGGTCGCATACTGACTAGCATCACCGTCTTTTACCAGGTCCTTAAGAATTTCAGGCTGAGATGTAAATGCATAATAACCTGCAGAACCTGCTTGAGCACCGAGAACCTTGTCCTTCATGCCAGCTGGATCAGCAATAGAAGATGATTTCTTGGTCACCAAAACTTGCTGGTTGTCCATGTATTCATCAGAGAAAAGAACTTTTTCCTTGCGTTCATCTGTAATGGAATAGCCATTCCAAATCATATCAATATTGCCGTTATTGAGCTCTGTCTCTTTCAAGTCCCAGTCAATCGGTTGCCAATCAATCGTAATACCGTATTTTTCAAAAACAGCTGTTGCTAATTCGATATCAAAACCAGTGTATTGACCGTCTTTTTCTTCAAATCCCATCGGGACAAAGGTCTTATCAAAACCAATGGTCACTGACTTGTCTTTTTCATAAGTAGACCAATTGTCTGACTCTGTAGTAGAACTGCCTGAGCCACAGGCTGCAAGGGCCAAACTTGTCACAAGAGCTGTTGTTCCAAGAATTATGTTTTTCATTTTCATCATGTCTTACCTCTTTAATGTTTCGGTTCAATCTTGATAATTTCATCTGCGATATTTTCAGCAAACTGCATATCGTGGGTTACCACAATCTGCGTGATTCCTGTCGCACGGTTTTCCAAAATCAGCTTTTCAACTTCTTTTCGTAGCTCAGGATCCAATGCCGAAGTCGGCTCATCGTAGCCAATAATCTCAGGATCAATCATCATGGCGCGAGCCAGGGCCACACGCTGCTTCTGCCCTCCTGATAGAGAATAAGGATAGGCTGCTGCGTGGTTGGCCAGGCCTAGTGTTTCCAGAAGTTTACGGGCCTTGTCTTCCGCTTCTATAGCCGACATATTTTGTGTCTTAATAGGGGAGAGGACCAAGTTTTCCAATACTGAAAGGTGGGGGAAAAGCTGGAAATCTTGGAAAACAAAGCCCAGCAAATGTCGTTTCTCCAATTCCTCGACTGGCAGTTCTTGACCATTGTAAATCAGAGTACCTTCATCAATGGTCTCCAAACCTGCCAGCATACGGAGAAGCGTAGTCTTACCGCCACCGGATTGACCAACAATGGCGACAATTTTCCCCTCCGGGATGACCAAATCATAGTTGGAGAAAATCTGCTTGTTGCCAAATCGTTTGGATAGATTGCGTAATTCTAACATGACTTCCTCCTATTTGTAGTAATCAAATTTCTTTTCAACCTGTTTAGAAACCAGCGTAACCGCTCCAATCATGAGCAGGTAAATGGCCCCTGCAATAAACATAGGTGCTAGACTAGCATCACGGTTGGCAGCAGTTCGACTGGCCAAGAGCAAGTCACTGACTCCCAGGGCGTAGACCAGAGAGGTATCCTTGACCAGGGTCATGACTTCATTGAAGACACTTGGTAGGACAATCTTGACAACCTGGGGCAAGACGATGTAGCGAATAGTCTGAAGAGGTGTAAATTTCAAGACCTTAGCCGCCTCATACTGACCAGCTGGGATAGCCTCAATTCCTCCACGGAAAATCTCAGAGAAATAAGCCGCATAGTTGAAGGTAAAGGCAGTAATCACCGCTGGCATCCTGTCAAATGTAATCCCCACACTCGGCAAGACGTAGTAGACAAAAATCAATTGCAGGAGCAAGGGAGTCCCTCGCATAATAAGTACATAAAAATGCAAGAGCCACTGCAAGGGCTTGAATTTGATTTGCATGAGGAAGGCAAAGACAGCTCCCAAAGGCAAGGACAAGACTAATACTAAAACAAATACTTGTAAGGAGACTAAAGCACCATCCACCAAGGGGGGCAAGACTTCCAAAATATAATCCATAAACATCTCCCAAAAGAGTTATTATCTTATCTAGTATAGCAGAAAATTGGGCGATTTGAAAGAAATTTGTCAGAATTTTTCATAAATTTCACATAAAAATCGAATATTCATGCAAAAATCCACCAAATTTACAGGTGGATTTGCAAGCTTATTCAACTGTTACTGATTTCGCCAGGTTACGCGGTTTGTCCACATCCAGACCACGTTGGAGCGTCGCATAGTAGGCAATCAACTGGGTTGGGACAACCATGGCAATGGTAGACAAGAATGGGTGAACACTAGTCACTGTGAAGTCATCTTCTTCCTTGGCAATGGCCTCATCAACGATGGTCATGACATGGGCACCACGCGCCACCACTTCCTGGATATTTCCACGGGTGTGGCTGGCCAGATGAGGATTATTTGAAATCAAGGCCAAAACCGGCACACCGTCTTCAATCAGGGAAATGGTACCATGCTTGAGCTCTCCAGCAGCAAAACCCTCACACTGGATATAGGAAATTTCCTTGAGCTTGAGAGCCGCTTCCATAGAAACGTAATAGTCGCTGCCACGTCCGATATAGAAGGCATTTCGAGTTGTACCAAGTAGTTTCTCCACTTTCTCAGCAATAATATCTTTTTCTGATAAAGTAGCCTCGATAGACTGGGCAACAATGGACAATTCGTGTACCAAATCAAATTCCTTGGCATAGGTATTTCCATTGGCATCCCCAACAGCCTTGGCCAAGAAAGCTAGAGTTGCAATCTGAGCAGTATAGGCCTTGGTCGAAGCAACAGAGATTTCTGGACCAGCATGGAGCAACATGGTGTAGTTGGCCTCACGAGACAGGGTAGAGCCTGGAACGTTTGTCACCGTCAAACTTGGAATGCCCATTTCATTGGCCTTAACCAAAACCTGACGGCTATCCGCTGTCTCACCAGACTGGCTGATGAAGATAAAGAGGGGCTTTTGGCTCAAGAGCGGCATATTATAACCCCATTCAGAAGAAATCCCCAGCTCAACTGGTGTATCCGTCAACTTCTCCATGAAGTCTTTTGCGGCAAATCCTGCGTGGTAGGAAGTACCAGCTGCTAGGATATAGATACGGTCAGCATCTTGTACTGCCTTGACAATCTCCGCATCAACTGTTACTTGTTCATCAGTATTTGTGTATGCGCCAATCAATTTACGCATGACAGCTGGTTGCTCATCAATTTCCTTGAGCATGTAGTAAGGATATGTTCCCTTACCGATATCAGATAGATCAAGCTCAGCAGTATAGCTTCCACGTTCGATAGCATTGCCGTCGTAGTCCATAACTTGAACACTGTCTTTTTTCACGATAACCAATTCTTTGTCGTGAATTTCCATATATTCACTGGTTTCACGAATCATAGCCATGGCATCGGAGCAGACCATGTTGTAGCCATCACCCAGACCAATCAAGAGTGGTGATTTATTCTTAGCAACATAAATCGTATCCGCATCTGTCACATCAATCAAAGCAAAGGCATACGAACCTTGGATGATATGAAGTGCCTTTTTGAAAGCCTCCAAAGTTGACAAGCCTTCTGAGGCAAATTGTCCAATCAAATGAACAGCAATTTCAGTATCCGTTTGCCCTTTAAAATCATGGCCTGCCAGGTAGTCTGCCTTGATTTCAGCATAGTTCTCAATCACACCATTGTGGACCAGAATATGGCCAGCTGTTTGGGATGTATGAGGGTGGGCATTGTTTTCAGTTGGCTTGCCATGGGTAGCCCAGCGTGTATGGCCGATACCAGCTGTGCCATCTGTCTTATCCCCTACCTTAGCGGAAAGTTCTGCAATACGACCCACAGCCTTAACCAGGTGGTCTTCTGAACCACCGGTCACAAAAATACCAGCTGAATCATAACCACGGTATTCCAATTTTTCCAAACCTTGAATCAAAATATCTGTTGCGTTTGTATTTCC
This sequence comes from Streptococcus sp. A23, assembly GCF_043674155.1. Lineage (NCBI taxonomy): Bacteria > Bacillati > Bacillota > Bacilli > Lactobacillales > Streptococcaceae > Streptococcus > Streptococcus sp. A23. Next base: position 48,232 of record NZ_JBIMJP010000013.1, read on the forward strand.
AACAACACCAACAATTCCACACATATCCTATCACCTCGGTGTTTGCTACACCGACTTTCATTCATTTTCAATAAATTGGTCTAGTCAGATTTTCTACTACAAAGACCAGTAAAAACAGTATATAACAGACTTATAAACTTGTCAATCATTAAATTGGTATAGTCAACTTTTAATTTTCGATGAAAATTTTTGAAAATAAAAGAACCAACCTCTATTGGGTTAGTCCTGTTTCAATAAAGCCAAATTCAGACAAGGGGCTGATTCTAAAGCTCAAGCGCCCTATAATGTCACTCTGATCAATCAAACCAAAGCTGCGGCTATCATTCCGGTCCATTCGATTATCATTTAAGACCAGAATCTTACCTTTGGGAATAACCTGAAACTCCCCGCCTGTTAGTGTTTCAATCGTCAAGTCTTCCGTATAATACTCCTGCTCCGGGATAAGCTCCAAATAATCCTCACGCACAATCTTTTGGTTGCGGTAGAGAACATTATCTAGATAGGTCGCTGTCTCCTCTTCGAGGGCGATAATCCTGCTAACATATTCCTTGCCCTCGTGTTCGTATAGGACAAATTCCCCATGCTTGAGTTCCGTATTCTTTAGGGCGATAATGACATCATTTCGCTTAATGTAGTCATTGGCCATGGTTGAAGTAATACGCACTGGTTCAAACAACCATACCCTCAGCCCAATAATTCCTAAAATCAGCAATACCAACAATAAGAGTTGGCGAAAAAGGTCTCTCTTTACCATAATCTCTCCAATCTCTATTAGTATAGCATATTTTCATGAAAATACTTGACATTTACCCTTGGAGGTGACGATAAATTTCCTGGGCAATGACCTGATTGCCCAGCGGACTGAGATGAAGGCCGTCGCTATAGTACTCCAATTTCCCCTTGGTTATGGGATAGAGATTGATGACAGGCAGGCCCAGCTCCTGACCGATTTGAGGAATGATAGCCTGCAACTCTTCCTCGATAATCTGGTTATTGAGGCCGAAGCGGCTGGTTGGCACGAAAGGCGGGATAACCAGGTAGACGTCTGGCTGGCTGGGCAAATTCATATAACGCTCTGCCATTTCCTTATACTCTTGCTGAAAGCCTTCCTTGTTCCAGTAAGGTCCCCGGCTATCATTGCTACCAATCATGATGATGACGATATCAGCCTCGCTCTCCAAGGATAGTTGGGCATTTTCTTCCTTGAAATAGGGAAAATCTGCTGTCGATTGGAGGGAACGGCCGCTAAGACCGAAGTTGGACACCTGGTAGTTGTGACCCAATTTTTCAGCCAAAATAGACGGATAAGCATCCTTTTCACGATTGTCCAGCCCATAACCATAGGTCAGACTGTCTCCCACTGTTGCTACTTTGACGGCTCCGCTCCCAAGCGTCAGAACCTCTGGATACATAATATCAGACACAATCTCTCTCCTTGATTTCTAGATTCTATTGTAACATGGGGGAAAAAATAAATAAACTCCTGAATTTGTGATATAATGAACATTATGAAGAAACATATCATCATTATTGGTGGAGGCATTGTTGGTTCAACCGCTGCCTTCTACCTTTCTCAAGATAGCAATATTGACCTGACACTGATTGACCACGGTGTTGGTACAGCTACCCGTGCTGCTGCTGGCATTATCTGCCCCTGGATGGCCCAGAAGAAAAACAAGGACTGGTACCGCCTGACCTCGAAAGGTGCTGTCTTCTACCGCCAGTTGGTAGCTGATTTAGAAAGTGCAGGAGCCAAGGACATCCCCTTCAAGCAAACTGGAACCATTGGCCTTAAAAGCAAGCCCGAACTCCTGGACAAAATCAAGAAAATCGCAGAAGACCGCAGGCTAGACACCCCTACCATTGGAGACATCACTACTCTTGAAGGACAAGAAGTCAGCAACTATCTACCACCACTCAAGCCTGATTTCTACGGTATCCACCTGGAAGGCGGCGGCCGTATCGACGGTGGAAAACTGATTGACTTGTTACAGGAAAAGTTTTTGGAAAATGGCGGAGCTCTATTGCAGGGACAGGCTAGACTGATAGATGAAGGAACTGTTCAGCTGGATGGGCGAGAACTAACTGCCGACCACATTATCCTAGCTACCGGTTCCTGGTTGCCAGATATGCTGGAACCTCTCGGCTATCAGGTAGATGTCCGTCCACAAAAAGGTCAGCTTCTGGAATTGGATACAGATTTTGATACCAGCGGCTGGCCAGTCTGCATGCCCTATGGTCAAATTGACATCCTGCCGTTTGAGAATGGAAAAATCATTGTCGGGGCCACCCATGAGGATAACATGGGCTATGATTTGACCCTTGACCCTGAAAAAATCCAAACGATGCATGAAAAATCTGCGGAATTTATGCCTGATTTGGCCAACTACCCTGTGGTTCGCACTCGTATTGGTACCAGGGCCTATACCTCCAACTACGCACCATTTTACGGGACTGTTCCTGAAATGGACAATATCTGGGTGGCCAGTGGTCTGGGCTCTTCTGGCCTGACTAATGGACCCTTTATCGGCTGGCAAATTGCCAAAGAAATTCTGGGCAAGGATACGAATTTTGACAGAAGTCCTTATGAGCCTGCCAATTATATTAAAAGATAATACGACAATCCTGCCAAATGGTAGGATTTTTGATTTGTCTCATGCAAAAAGTCTATCGCTTTCGCAATAGACTTCTCAATTTAATTATTATTGTACGGTGCGCACACGCATTGTGTTTGTAGAACCTGCTACACCTACTGGTACACCAGCAACGATTACAATGTTATCACCTGCAACAACAAGTCCTTCTTCCTTAGCAATACGCTCAGCCAAGTCGAACATATCGTCTGTTGAATTTGGACGGTCTGTCACAACTGGGATGACACCCCAGTTAAGCATCAATGATTTCTGAACTTTCTCAGTGAAAGTAATTGCCAAGATGTCTGCATCTGGACGGTATTTAGAGATAGCACGCGCAGTGTAACCAGTTTCTGAAACTGTTACGACCAACTTGATATCCATTGAGTGGCAAGCATCTTTAACCGCAGATGCCACAACCTCAGTTTTAGATGAACGGTTGAAAGTGTCAGAGTTCAAACGACCGTACTCGTTAAGAAGAGTTTGTGCGTTTTTGTTAACAGTTGCCATAGTGCGAACTGATTCAACTGGGTATTTACCGTTAGCTGACTCACCTGAAAGCATAGTAGCATCTGTACCATCGATAACAGCGTTGAAGACGTCAGAGATTTCTGAACGAGTTGCACGTGGCTTGTCAGTCATTGTTTCCAACATGTTTGTAGCTGTGATAACTGCTTTACCAGCTGCATTGACTTTCTTGATGATCATTTTTTGGTAAACTGGAACCATTTCAAATGGTACTTCGATACCCATGTCACCACGCGCAATCATGATACCATCTGAAGCTTCGATGATTTCATCAATATTGTCGATACCTTGTTGGTTTTCGATTTTAGAGAAGAGTTGTACGTGTTCGTTACCGGTCTCTTTCAAGATAGCACGAACTGACTCAACGTCTTGTGCAGTACGAACGAATGAGATAGCGATGAAGTTAAGACCTTGTTCAAGACCGAAACGGATATCCGCATCGTCACGCTCAGCAAGCGCTGGGAAAGGAATCTTAGTGTAAGGAATGTTTACACCTTTTTGCTTAGCAATAACGCCATCGTTCTCAACACCAACGATAAATTCACGTTTTTCTTCATCTTTGGCAATAACAGTCAAACCTAGTTTACCATCGTCAACAAGAATTTGCTTACCAACTTCAACGTCGTCGAAGATGTCTAGGCCACCAGCAACGTTCAAGGCAATCACTTCTTGAGTTGACTTGATACCTTGTTTTGTAGCAACACGCAATTGGTCACCAGTCTTATAAGCGTACTCACCTTCGCCTGATTCGAACAATTCAGTACGGATTTCAGGACCTTTTGTATCAAGCAAGAAACCTACTTTTTTGCCAGCGATTTCTTCTGCGCGACGTACAGTTGCCATACGTGCACCTTGCTCAGCATGGTCACCATGTGAGAAGTTGAAACGGAAAACGTTAGCACCTTCAGTAATCAATTGAGCAATTTTTTCAGCTGATGCTTCAACATCCAACTGCTCACCCCAGTAACCTGACTCACCGAATTTCTTACCACCGCGGAATTCTACCGCAGGACCAAGGGTTGCAACGATTTTAACACGTTTGTTCATCTTAACTAAACTCCTTCTTATTTCTGGTCTTATGACCTTAATAACTAATTTTCTAGACTATCTATTAGATAGACAAGTTACGGTTCAACTCAGCCATGTCAAGGTCTGCTTTGTGCGGATTGTTAACGACAATCTTACCTTCAGCAGTGAGGCTAAACAAGGCACCTTCTTCGGCAGTACCAAGGATTGGGTTTTCCACCATTTGCTCATTGCGGATACCGACAGCAAGTCCACCACGGCCTTCTTTGAGCAATTTAACAGCGTGAGCACCCATACGTGACGCAAGAACGCGGTCACGAGCTGTTGGTGAACCACCACGTTGGATGTGACCAAGTTCCGTCACACGAAGGTCACTTGTGTCACCTGCTGCCTTCAATTCTTCAGCAAATTGAGCTGCTGGCATAACACCTTCTGCCAAGACAATAATGCTATGTTTCTTACCATTGTCATAACCTGCCTTGATGCGAGCAACAATATCCTTGATGTCAAACTCTTCTTCCGGCACAACGATAACGTCCGCACCTGATGCGATACCTGACCAAAGGGCAATGTCACCTGCATGGCGACCCATTACTTCGACCACAAAGGTACGACGGTGACTAGAAGATGTGTCACGAATCTTATCAATGGCATCCATAGCTGTAGTCACAGCTGTATCAAAACCGATGGTAAAGTCTGTTCCTACGATATCATTATCGATTGTTCCTGGCAAACCAATTGCTGGGAAACCATGCTCTGTCAGGCGCATCGCACCGTGGTAAGAACCGTCACCACCGATAACAACAACGCCTTCAATACCATGTTTTTTCAGCTGTTCAATCCCTTTTAATTGACCTTCCAATTGGGCAAATTCAGGATAACGAGCTGAACCGAGGAAGGTACCACCACGAGAAATGATATCTCCTACTGAGCGTGCAGACAATTCATGGATATCTCCGGCAACCATTCCAGCATAGCCATCATTGATACCGTATACTTCCATTCCTTCTGAGATTGCTTGGCGAACAACTGCACGAATGGCAGCATTCATACCAGGTGCGTCACCACCACTGGTCAAAACACCAATACGCTTCATTATATGCTCCTTCAATTTTCAATTTAACTGCCTTATTATAACACACTTGACTAGATCTTGCTCGTCTTTTTACGCTTTTTCAACGAAAAACCGTTTTCATAGCAAATTCAGCCAACTCTTGCTCTAATTGAGGCGTTTTCATCACTTGAAACTGGTCTACCTGAATGGTCTGATTGCTGTCTTGGTAATGCAGAACGACAGGAATTGATCCCTTATATTTGGCTAAAATTCGAGCAACTGCATGGTCATGCTCCCGGTTTTCCAGTAAAATCCACAACTTTTCCAGACTGACTATTTCTAACTTGTCAGCCACCAGTTGTAACTGTCCCTCCCTTTCCTGGATCTTGCCAGTTACGTAGAGGATATCCCCTTCCTTCAAGAACTGCCCTGTCTGTTGGTAGAGTTCCGGAAAGACCGTGACTTCCGATTTATCTTTCATATCGGTCACTTGTAGAAAGGCCATGGGCTGACCCGAATTCTTGGTCCGAATCCGGCGGATAGACTGAACTTGTATCAGGATGGTCACCCGATTTCCAGCCACCAAATCGCCTAAATCGGTCACAGAACGCTGGGTCTCCTGTCGGAGCTTAATCAGAGGATGAGGACTGATACCGATACCTAGCACGGCCTGTTCCAGCTGGTATTTTTCACTATCATTAAAGTCGTCCGACTGGAGCCAGCTATAGGTCTCCTCCGCAAAAAAGCTACCAAAGGCATCTGCAAAGACAAAGAGATTGTCCAGATTTTCTACTATCTTCTTGCGATTGGACTCAAATTCATCAAATAAACCGATGTGAATGAGCGGAGTCAGCAAATCCTTCTTTTTATACTGGGCAGGCAGTTTCAAGATAAAATCTTCGACCGACTTGTAGGGACGGTTTTCAATCAACCAGAGGGAGAAATCCTTGGGCAGACCCTTGATATTTTTCAAGCCTAGATAAATCTTGGACTTGTCGAACTTGTCATAGTAGGGAATGGTGTTCATCGACAACCTAGCCACCTGAAAGTCAAATTGCAGGGCATCCGTGATATAGGTACTGCTAGAGAAATTCAGCATGACATCAAAGAAGATGTCCGGATAATGGGTCTTGAAATAGGCCATTTGGAAGGCCAGGGCCGAATAGGCGTAGGCATGACTGCGGTTAAATCCATAACCTGCAAACTTGGCCATCATGGCAAAAATCTTCTTGGCCTTGGTTTCCTCATGTCCATTGGCTAGCGCTCCTGCCAGAAAAGCCGCCTCCATGGCCTGCATCTCCTCTGCCTTTTTCTTGGACATGGCCCTGCGGAGCAAATCGGCTTTCCCCAGAGTAAACCCAGCATAAACCTGGGCTATCTGCATGACCTGCTCCTGGTAGAGCATAATGCCATAGGTTGGTCGGAGAATGTTTGCAATGGACGAATCCAGCAAATCAATCTCTTCCTGACCTTGCTTGCGTTTGACAAAATTATCGATATAGTCGCTGGCACCTGGTCGGTTGAGACTGGTTGTCGCTACCACATCTTCAAATCGGTTGGGCTTGACCCTCTGGAGGAGATTGATAGCTCCCGGTTGTTCAAACTGGAAGATTCCCTTGGTTTTGCCAGCAGCAAAGAGCGCCAAGGTAGGCGAATCTTCCAGGTCAATACCGGCAATATCAATAGTTTTCCCATATTTATCAGCCACAGCTTGAGCCATTTTTTGGACAAAGGTCAGGTTACGCAGGCCCAAGAAGTCCATTTTCAACAGACCATTGGCCTCGACAGCATGGGCGTCATACTGGGTAATCAGCATGTCCTCACCCATTTTTAGGGGAATAGTATCCGTCAGCTCTTCATCACTCATAACGACACCGGCTGCGTGGATAGAGGTCTGGCGAGGCTGCCCTTCAATCTGCTGGGCAATAGCAAAAGCCTTCTGGTACTCTATTTTACTGTTGATGAGCTGGCGGAATGAAGCATTGCGCTGATAGGCTGATGCAAGACTGTCTTTAAAAGAAATCTTGCGGGTAATGTTGGTCAACTCGTATTCGGGCGTGCCAAAGCGTTTGAAAACATCCCTTATAGCCTGCTTGGCCCCAAAGGTCGAATAGGTTACAATTTGGGCAGCATGGGTCGAGCCATAACGGTCACGAACATAGTGGATAAAGTCTGGTCGATGAATATCCGGAATATCGATATCAATATCCGGCATGGAATAGCGTTCTTCATTTAGGAACCGTTCGAAGAGCAGATTGTGCTCGACCGGGTCAATGCCTGTGATATTGAGAGCATAGGCCACCAAGCTCCCTACTGCAGACCCCCGTCCCATTCCCATATAGTAGCCCTGGCTACGTCCAAAGCGCAAGAGGTCCCAGACGATAAGGAAATAGTCATCAAAGCCCATCTTGTGAATGACAGCCAATTCCCTATCCAATCGCTCTTGATAACCCGACTCAAATAAGCCTTTTTCTCGCAAGCCTGCCTCAGCCTTCTCGCGGAGTTCTTCTACTGCCGACCGTTGTCTGTTGAAACGTGGTAATTTGAGACTTTTGTCCAAATCATAGGAAATACCTTGAACCAGTTTTTCCAGATTGACCACTGCCTGTGGAAAGCGGCTGCTAAACAAGTCTTTCAGACTATCTGCCGATAAAAGGACCTGGCCTGGCTCCAAGTCAGGGACTTGGTTGAGCTGGACATTATCCCGAATTGCCCTCAGCACCTGGAGGGCCTGAGCCTGCTCTCGGTCAAACAAACGAACGGGATAGAGAGGCAAGATAGGTTGTGTAAACTCTTGGACAGGTGTTTCCAGGCCCACGCCAATATAAAAATCCATCCCCAGGTCTAACTGGTCAATTCCTGGAAAATAAGGCAGGATAAGGGCCACATCTTGCAGATACTGACGAATGCTCTCAAAATCATCCTGTCCCAGCATCTTGGCCGTTGATATCTTAAGGAGATTGCGATAGCCAGTCGTAGACAGGGCTACTAATTTCGTGGCAATTGGATGCTCATAGCCAGCCAAATCCCAGTCGCACTCACAACCAATGACAGGCTGTAGACCAACTAATTGACAGCTTTCCATAAAACTGTAGGCTGCATAGAGATTATCCCTATCCATCATCCCAATGGTCCGATAGCCCAGCTCTTTGGCCTGCTGGACATAGCGGTCAATGGTGACCATGCTATCCATAAAGGTATAGACGGTTTTGGTATCTAATTGTGCTAGCATGGCTACCTCCTTTTTCTATATTATATCAAAAATTCCTTCTAATTTTTTTCAAAATATCGTCTCTTTTCGCTTGCATTCTTAAAAACATTATTGTATTATGTAATCAGAACAAGAACACAGGGAGTCTGTCTCCCAGAAAGGATTCTCTTATGGCTTGGAAATTTGATAACAATATGCCCATCTATATCCAAATCACCAATACAATTAAATTACAAATTGTAACCAATCAATTAAAACCTGGAGATAAGTTGCCAACCGTGCGGGACCTGGCTGAAATTGCCGGTGTCAACCCAAACACGGTCCAGCGGGCCCTGTCCGACTTGGAGGCAGAAGGTTTTGTCTACTCCGTCCGCACAACAGGCCGCTATGTGACAGACAACCAGGAACTGATTACTCAGACCCGCCTCCACCTGGCGCAAAAGGAATTGGAAAACTTTGTCAACAATATGCTGGACCTCGGTTTTAGCCAGGACGAATTGACCGAACGATTGGATGATTATTTGAAAGGAATTAGCTATGAATAACCCATATACTTTAGTCGAACTGCAACAAGTTTCAAAATCTTATGGCGGAGCTGTTGCCCTCAACAATGTCAACCTGAAATTAGGCGCTGGAAAAATCATCGGTCTCTTAGGACCAAATGGTTCTGGTAAGACGACGTTAATCAAACTCATCAATGGACTATTGCAACCTGAGTACGGTCAAATCCTTATCAACGGCCGCACTCCTTCACCAGAGACCAAGGCTATCGTGTCCTATCTGCCAGATACGACCTATCTGAACGAACATATGAAGGTTTCAGATGCCCTCACATTCTTCACGGATTTTTACGCAGATTTTGACAAGGAACGGGCCATCCATCTCTTGCAGGACCTAGGAATTGACCTCAACGCCCGTATGAAACACCTGTCAAAAGGAAACAAGGAAAAGGTGCAGTTGATTTTGGTCATGAGCCGCCAGGCCCAGCTCTATGTCTTGGATGAGCCAATCGGTGGTGTAGACCCTGCAGCCCGCGACTACATCCTCACAACCATTGTCAACAACTATTCACCTACTTCTTCTGTCATCATCTCTACCCACTTGATTTCAGATGTAGAGCAAATTTTGGATGAGGTCATCTTTCTTCATTATGGAAGTGTTATTCGTCAAGGAAATGTCGACGATTTGCGGATTGAAACGGGTGAGTCTATCGATCAACTCTTCCGTCAGGATTTCAAAGCTTAGTCAAATAGGAGATAATTATGTTTAAGAAATTGGTAAAATACGAATTCCAATCTGTGGGCAAGTGGTACTTCGGCATCTATGCCGGAACCCTAGCTTTAGCCACTGTGCTTGCTTTTTGGGTACAAGCCATATCCAGCCGTTCTGATCAGCCTGAAATAGCTGAAGGGATTTTCGTGGGATCCGCCTTCATGATTTTCGGTATCCTAGTAGCAGCCCTCTTCCTCTCAACCTTCCTTATGATTATCAATCGTTTCCGGAAAAATGTCTATGGTAGAGAGGGCTATTTGACCATGACCCTACCTGTCACTGAGCACCAAATCATCCTCAGCAAGCTCTTTGCCTCTCTAGTTTGGTATCTCTTGTCTGGTGTTACAGCCGTTCTTTCCATTGGTATCGTCATGACAGTCCTCCTGATAAACACCGGCGAGGTTCTTCCAGATCTACAAGTTGTTCTGGAACAGATAAATGTGGCATCACTAGCTAGCTACTTAATTGACAGTTTTATCGGTGCCATTACTTGGATTCTGCTTATCTATTTTTCAGTTTCTGTCGGTCAACTCTTCAAGGACCACCGTCTCCTGTTCGCGATTATCACCTATATCGGTATCACAGTCGTGGTCGGCATTTTGACGAATCTGCTGTATTTAAATAATCTGGAAGGAATGTTCGGTTCACCCTTATCACTCTATCCAAACCCAGTAATGGTCCTAATCAACATTATATTGGCCTTCGCCTACTACTTTGGTACCCATTACATCATGACCAAGAAATTGAACCTACAATAAAAAGAAAAACGCTCTCTGCCAGTTACTTTTGTAGCTAGTAGAGAGCCTTATTTTGCAAAAGAAAAAGAACAGTCAATGCTGTTCCTTCATTCTATACGGAAGACATGGGATTCGAACCCACGCACGCTGTTACACGCCTACCGCGTTTCCAACACGGCCTCTTGAGCCTCTTGAGTAATCTTCCATATATGGAGCTGGTGGGAGTCGAACCCACGTCCAAACACCTGCTAACTTATTCGTCTACAACCATAGGTTATGCATTTGCTTTAATCAGACTGACGAGACATAACTCAACTCTTCAGCTGACGAGCCTATGAAACTCTTTTGATTTAGCTAGGCAATAAATCAACGTAGCTTGCTATTTTAAGACCAATCAGCAAACACAAGCAATTCGCGACTGGTCACGCAGGCAGGTTATTAAGCTGCTAATGCGTAAGTGTTTGTATTTTTTGCAGTTATATTTAACTGGCATTTTTACATCTGCCGATGAGTTGCAGAACAAGCCTCATAATGCCTGTCGAATCCGTAACAACCCCGTAGGTTTGATACTTGGTTAGTATAACAGATTTTAGTAAAAATTGCAAGACTGCAATCGCTTAATTTCATTTTCAAATTTTCTAGAAATATGGTAAAGTAATATCATGTACAAATTCTCTCAAAAAGCCATCCAGGTCCTAAGCGTTCTAACCTTGATTGGAACGGCTGTTTTCCTCTTTTGGCTCTATAAAATCGGGATTCTAAATGACCAAAATATCCTCAGTCACTTCATCAAGAGTCAAGGGGCACTGGGTAGTCTGTCCTTTTTATTGCTACAAATCATTCAGGTTGTTTTCCCTATCATTCCCGGTGGTGTTACTACTGTTGTCGGATTTCTAGTATTTAATTTTTGGTGGGGCTTTTTCCTAAACTATGTCGGCATCTCCATCGGAAGTATTATTCTCTTCTGGTTGGCTCGTCGGTATGGAAAAAAATTCTGCTTATTGTTTATGAGTGAAGAAACTTTTTACAAATACGAAAGCAAAATTGATAACAAACGTGGTTATGAAATTTTCTTCATATTATGTATGCTCTCACCCATTTCACCTGCTGATATTGTTGTCATGATTTCAGGCTTAACCAGTATGAGTTACCGAAAATTTATCACTATCACACTTCTCTGCCGTCCGGTTTCCATCGTTGCCTATAGTTATTTTTGGATTTATGGTAGCCAGTGGTTACAACAATTCTTACAATAAAAATATCCTCATCTATCCGTTTAGATGAGGATTTTTTAGTGACGACCTTAGTTATAAAAGGTTCCATTTTTTGCATATACTCTGTAAATTCCATCTTTTTGTCGAACAAAGCGAAAATCTACGAATGTTTGCTTTGAACCAGATCCATTTTTGTAAAATATTTGAAGTTCTTTCCTTTCTTCGAAAATTCCTCCTCCATAAGCAAACAGAGTAGCTTCATATGGAAGACCTCCCAAAGCAATCACCTCTTCATAGCTCATCCCGCCTTGTCCTGTATTGCTATCTCCCACGATGACTTGCTGAAACACTTCTTTGGTCCACAAATTCGTATTTGGATCTGCTTCCTTGGTCGGGAACTGATCATCTGGTAAATAAAAGACTTCCTTATTCATTAAATAGTAGTCTGAACCATTTTTATAAAAGACCAATTTAAGGTTTCGCTGGTCTTCATTGATCCCATACTCCATAGCAGCGTAAGTTAAAAATAAGTATTCTTCTGAATATTCGCCGAATCTAGCTGATGAAGGTTTTCCATATTTCTCAATGATATCCGACAAACTATCCCCAGTGGCATCCTCTTTCATCCCAGTTACCAAACTATCATAGTCTTTCAGTGTCCAATTAAAACTAAATTCTTCTTGTGTAGCAGTCAATCCGCGCGTAAAGTCTGTCACGCCTGTGTCACTAGCTTCTGTCCAAGTTTGACTGACCGCTGACGAAAACTGCCGATCCGTACTCACAGAACTTGGAGAATAGGTTGAACACTATTGACAAATAGACCTGTACATGTGCGGTCTACGATCTCTGAAAAGTCCCCAGTCCAAGCGCTCACGCGCTCCCTTGTCCAAATCATAAGTAGCAAGCAAGACAACTTCTTCCTCTCGTCCCGCTTGTTCAATCAATTCACCTGTTTCATCAGTCATAAAGGACGAACCATAAAAACGCAGGCTAGAAGATTGGCCGCCATTTTCTACAGAAGGCCGTACTTTTTCCAAGCCAATTCGATTGGCCGCAATGACAGGTGTGATATTGGCTGCAGCATGACCCTGCATAGTCCGCTGCCAATGACCTTGGCTATCAGTATCCAAAATCGGCTCCGAACCAATAGCTGTTGGGTAAAAGAGTAATTCTGCTCCATTCAGAGCTAGACAGCGAGCCGTTTCTGGAAACCATTGATCCCAGCATATTCCGATACCAAACTTGGCATAACGAGTTTCCCAGACTTTAAATCCAGTATTTCCAGGTGTGAAGTAAAACTTCTCCTGGTAATAATGATCGTCAGGAATATGGGTCTTGCGGTAAACTCCCAAAACTGTCCCATCCGCATCAATAACTGCAATCGAGTTATACAGGCTATTGCCATCCTTTTCATAAAAAGAAACGGGCAAAACCACCTGCAATTCCTTTGCAATAGGAATAAAGTGCTGAACAGCATCATTTTCTTCTACAGACTTGGCATAGTTATAGTAATCATACTGGCGTTCTTGACAAAAATAAGGACGCTCAAAAAGTTCGGGTAGGAGGATAATCTGCGCTCCCTGATTAGCAGCCTGTCTGACCAAACGCTCTGCGGTCGCCAGATTTCCCTCAAGATCCTGACTACACTGCATCTGAACAGCTGCAACAGTAACATTTCTCATATTATTTATCCTTTTCATAAATTCTTTATGGGAGATAGAATGTTCCTGAGATAAGGAAAGACGGTACAGGCTATACTAGAGTATGCCAAACCGACTTGACGCAATATCAGGGACATTTAGCCCCATAAAGAGGAATTTGCTGGGTAATACAATGAACATTCCCACCCCCAAGTAGGATGTCGCGAGCTGGAATGCCGACGACTTTTCTGGTTGGAAAAAGCTGCGCTAGGAAATGCAGTGCCTGCGCATCATGCTCATCATCAAACTGGGGCACCAGAACCACACCGTTGCTGACGTAGAAATTCACATAGGAAGCCGCCAAACGTTCGCCAGCTGTCCGTACTTCTTCCCCCGCTTCATAAACATAGCCTGGCAAGTCCTCTTCTGTTACTAGAATTGGATACTTGGGGATAGGCAGTTTATGGACGATCAACTTTCTGCCCTTGGCATCCACTTGCTTTTCCAAGTAGTCCAAATCAGCTTTGGACATGGCATATTGGGGGTCTGCCTCATCATCCGTCCAAGCTAAAACTATCTCGGCTGGACCAACAAAGGCCGCAACATTGTCCACGTGTTCATTGGTTTCATCTTTGTAGATACCATAAGGCAACCAAAGGACCTTTTCAGCACCTAAGCAGTCTAAGAGAACCTGTTCAATCTGGTCCTTGGTCAGATGGGGATTACGGCCTGGGCTGAGTAAACAGGATTCGGTCACCATGATAGTTCCTTCACCGTCACTGTGAATGGCTCCGCCCTCAAGAACAAAGGGATGGGCATCATAGACAGGCAAATCGAGAGCCTGACTAAAGCGGCTGGCCACCTGATCATCTGCCTCATAATCCTGATAAAGACCATCATAGCTTCCGCCCCATGCGTTAAAAGCCCAATCGACAGACAAAGCTCTGCCATTTTCATGGACCAAAACCGTCGGACCTGTGTCACGCGCCCAAGCATCATTTGTTGGAATATCTAGGTAAGTGATGCCATCACCCAGCATAGACTGGGCTTCTTGACGATGTACTTCATCGACCAAGAGATAGACCTGCTCGCTTTCAGCAATGCTTTTAATAACCTGGCTAAAGGATTTTTTTGCCCCCTGACCATCAAAGGGCCAGGATCCTGGACGGGTCGGCCACACCATGAGGGTTCCATGATGGGGCTCATACTCAGCAGGCATGCGGTAACCCGCTGCTTTTGGACTTTCTATCATGATAACCTCCCTTTAAAATCTTCATAACCAAATTCCTTGATAATACGGCAGTCACCAGACTTGTCCATGAGGGCCAGACTTGGCAGACCGATGCCGTTGAAGGTATTATTTTTAACAAAAGAATAGATTGCCATGTCCTCAAAATAGAGTTTGTCACCAATCTCCACAGGCTTTTCAAAGGAATAATCGCCGATGATGTCGCCCGTCAGACAGGTATTGGAAGACAGTCGGTAAGTATAGGCCTTTTCACCAGCCTCAAAGCCATGGCGAAGCGGTGGACGATAAGGCATTTCCAAAACATCTGGCATGTGACAGGTCGCAGAGGCATCCAAGACCAAGGTTTCAATACCATTTTCCACAATATCCAGCACTTCAGTAACCAGATAACCTGCATTGAGAGCAATAGCTTCTCCTGGCTCGATATAGACTTCCAGCCCATAAGTTTCCTGCATGTGTTGAATTGAGGAAATCAGCAATTCTACATCATAATCTTCTCTTGTCACATGATGGCCTCCGCCCATATTGAGCCATTTGACTTTGTGAAGATAGGGACCGAATTTATCCTCAACAGCATCTAAGGTCGTTTTCAAATCATCGGAATTTTGCTCGCAAAGAGTGTGAAAATGCAGGCCATCCACCAAGTCCAGCAGATCTTCTGAAAACTGGTTAATGCGAACACCAAAACGAGAACCCGCTGCACAAGGGTCATAGAGTGCATGTTCACCTTGGGTGGAACATTCTGGATTGATCCGCAGGCCGACACTAACTCCAGCTGCTCGGCATTTGTCAACGTGCTTGCGGAGTTGGCGCTCTGAGTTAAAGACGATATGGTCTGCAATTTCCAAAATCTCCTCCAAATCCGCATCCTTGAAGGCTGGAGCAAAAACATGGACTTCGCCCCCAAATTCCTCACGACCCAGCTTGGCTTCATAGAGACCTGATGCGGTGGTTCCAGCAAGGTATTGACTAATTAGTGGATAGGTGGCATACATGGAAAAGGCTTTTTGGGCCAAAAGTACCTTACAGCCTGTGCGGTTTTGGACAGACTTGAGAATTTCTAAATTGTTGACCAGCCTTGCTTCGTCAATGACATAGGCTGGCGTTGGGACTTGATCAATTCTCATCTAGTCCACCAAAACTGGGTTTTCTACTACCTGCCAAGGTAGACCATACTGGTTGAGCAAGTCCATAAATGGATCTGGATCCAATTCTTCCAAGTTAAAGACGCCCGGCTGTTTCCAAGTGCCGTCCATGACCAACTTGGTACCAATCATAGCTGGAACACCGGTTGTATAAGAAATAGCCTGTGAACCTACTTCCTTGTAACATTCCTGGTGGTCACAAACATTGTAGATGTAAATAGTCTTCTCTACACCGTCCTTGATGCCTGTGAAAATACAGCCGATATTGATCTTGCCAACGGTACGAGGACCAAGGCTAGCAGGGTCTGGCAATAATGCTTTGAGGAATTGGATAGGCACTACTTCTTGTCCGTTGAAATTGATAGGGTCTGTCCGCAAAAGACCAACATTTTCCAAGCATTTCATGTGGGTCAAGTAAGACTGACCAAAGGTCATGAAGAAGCGAATGCGTTTAACACCTGGAATATTCTTAGCCAGCGATTCGATTTCTTCATGGTGGAGGAGGTACATATCCTTCTGCCCCACTTCTGGGAAGTCATATTCTCGCTTGATCGACATGGCTTCGACTTCCACCCATTTGCCATTTTCCCAGTAGGAGCCTGGGGCAGAAACCTCACGCAAGTTGATTTCAGGGTTGAAGTTGGTCGCAAATGGATAACCGTGATCTCCACCGTTACAATCTAGGATGTCGATATAGTGGATTTCATCGAAATAATGTTTCAATGCGTAGGCAGAAAATACACTAGTCACACCCGGATCAAATCCGGATCCCAAAAGAGCTGTCAGCCCTGCTTTTTCAAAACGTTCCTTATAAGCCCACTGCCATGAGTAGTCAAAGTAGGCTGTAAAGCCTTCTTCCGCACAGCGTTTTTCGTAGATCGCCCGCCATTCTGGGTCTTCTGTGTCCTCGCACTCGTAGTTGGCGGTGTCGATGTAGTCCACACCTGTCGCCAAGCAGGCATCCATGATGGTCAAGTCTTGGTAGGGAAGGGCCACGTTCAAGACAGCTTTTGGCTGGTAGCTTTCAATCAAGGCAATCACTTCTTCCACCTTGTCCGCATCTACTTGGGCAGTTTCGATTTTTACGGCTGTTTTTTCTTCCAAAACAGCCTTCAAATCATCACACTTGGACTTGGTCCGGCTGGCAATCATGACTTCCTTGAAGGTATCTTCTGCCTGACAAACCTTGCTGATGGCAACCTGAGCAACTCCACCACAACCAATCACTAACAAACGACTCATTATTTTTTCTCCTCTTCTTCTAAAATATCTTCGACATAGCGGGGCAAGAGAAATGCTCCAATATGTAAGTTTGCGGTATAGTATTCTGTGAAAAGCTGACGCGCCTTCCATTTTTCCTTATCATAATCTTCAATGGGATGGTATTTTTTAGAGGCAAAGCCAAATAACCAATAGCCTGCCGCAGATGTCGGAATATGGGCCTGATAGACTCGGCTGATAGGGAAGGATTGGGCCGCCTTTCTGTGCATAGAACGAAAAGCAGACTCATCTTCGTCATAAAATGGCGAACCATGTTGGTAAACCATGATCCCATCTTCCTTCAAAGCTCGGTAGGCATTACCATAAAATTCCTTGGTAAAGAGTCCTTCCGTATGCCCAAATGGATCAGTCGCATCATTGATGATGATGTCATATTCATTTTCACAGTTGCGCAAGAACCGCAGGCCGTCCTGCAAATAAACCTCTACACGCTCATCTTCAAGTCCTGATGCATAGTCTGGGAAATACTGACGACACACTTCAACCAATAACTCATTCGGCTCTACTACATCAATACGTTCGATTTCAGGATACATACTGAGAACTTGGGCAACACCACCATCTCCCCCACCCAGAATCAAGATTTTCTTGGGATTGGGATGAACTGCCATGGGCACATGAACAGCCATCTCGTTGTAGACAAAATCATCTGCGTCTGAAAAGAGAACCCGACCATTAAGGGTCAAAATCTTTCCAAAGGCTGGCGAGTCCAACACAGCTATATCTTGGTATTCGCTTTTTCCAGCATAAAGTTGTTGGCTGGTCCGAATGGACAATTTTACATCTGGCGTTTGAACTTCTGAAAACCACATTTCCATCTTTAACCCTCCTTAATGACATTGATGAAATTAATATCTGGATCTTCTGTACCTTGGACGGAGCAACCACGCTCCTTGGCAAAGATGATGTAGTCAACAATTTCTTGGGTCACTCGTTCACCTGGAGCTAAAAGCGGAATACCAGGCGGATAGCACATGACAAATTCCCCACAGACCTGACCAACTGCTTCTTGCAGGGAACGGCTTTCCCGCTCTGCATAAAAGGCTTGCTGCGGTGACAAAACCAGCTGCGGCTGGATGTACTCCCCTGAAATCAAATCCGAACCATCGCGTGAGTAAAGACGCTTGATGTCAGCCAATGCTCCCACCAGCCGCTCAATGTCCTGCAAGCGGTCACCGATTGAAATATAGGCCAAGATATTGCCAATGTCGCCAAATTCAATCTGGATGTCGTACTCATCCCGCAACAAATCATAGACTTCAATCCCTGTCAGACCAATGCCCTGCGTATAGATGGAGAGCTTGGTGACATCGAAATCATGCACCGTTTTACCATCGATCAATTCTTTTGAATAGGCATAGTAGCCACCGATAGCGTTGATTTCACGGCGAGCATACTCAGACATTTCAATGACTTTTTCAAAAGATTCTTTGCCACGAAGGGCCAGATTTCTCCTTGAAATATCCAAACTAGCCAGCAAGAGATAGGAGGCAGATGTAGACTGGGTCAGATTGATAATCTGGCGGACATACTCCACATTCATATCAGGACCGACCAATAGGAGCGAGCTCTGGGTCAGGCTGCCACCTGATTTGTGCATGGAAACAGCTGCCATATCAGCCCCAACATCCATAGCCGCCTCTGGCAATTTTTCCGAAAAATGCAAATGCGCACCATGGGCCTCGTCCACCAATACTTTCATGCCTGCTGCATGAGCTTTCTCAGTCAAGGTACGCAGGTCTGAGCAGATACCATAGTAGGTCGGATTGTTGATCAAGACAGCAACCGCATCAGGATGCTCAGAAATCGCCCGTTCAAAGGCATCATTTTCCAAGGAAAGAGCAATGCCAATCCGTGACTCCACGCTCATATCCACATAGACAGGGATGGCACCACAGAGAACTAGGGCATTGAGGGCTGACTTGTGGACATTTCGAGGGAGGATGATTTTATCGCCTGCCTTACAGGTCGCCAGAATCATGGTCTGGACGGAAGAGGTAGTCCCTCCAACCATGAGAAAGGCATGACTGGCACCAAAGGCTTCTGCCGCCAATTCCTCGGCCTCCCGGATAATGGACACAGGATGCCCTAAGTTATCCAAGGGTTTCATGGAATTGACATCAATCCCCACGCATTTTTCGCCAAGTAGTTCTACTAATTCAGGATTTCCCCGACCCCGTTTGTGTCCAGGCACATCAAAGGGAACAATCCGTTTTCGGCGTAACTGTACCAATCCCTGATAAATAGGGGCTTGGTGTTGATTTTTCATATTGAAAAACTCCTTTGCTTGATGGAACTCCTACCCCTTTTTAAACAAGTAAAAAGAGCAGGGTTCATCCTGCTCTACAATCCAAATTGACGTTTTTTATTCTTCTCTTGAGTTTATGTGCCTACCGTTTCCTACTCTCCAGTGCAAATATATACGTACTTTATTGACCGTTTCACAAGATGACGTGTGCTTTCACCACACTGACAAAATTAGAAATTAGGAAATTCTTCCCAACATCAACTTATAAAATGTAGGCTTTTAACCCTATCAATAATGTGACTTACGCCACGCTTCGGCATTCGACCCGCCTGTCCGTAGGCTTTGGTTATGATCAATAGCAGAGCTACTGATCCCATATAGGTCTGATATTTGCTAGAATAGCTATAATAACTTTTCCTAGGCATGATAAGTGTACCATCATTCCTACTATTTAGCAAGAACTTTTTGATAGTTTCAACAAAATTATCAAAAAAATCCGTACAAAAACAGAAAAAACAGTCTCAATATTCGAGACTGTTTAATTATTTAATCCCAAGTGCAATTCGAGCATAACGACTCATTTTTTGAACAGTCCAAGCTGGTGACCAAACCAGTCTCACATCTACTTCTGTTACTTCAGGAACATCCTTCAGTACATCATGAATTTGATCGGTAATTAGATCAGCTAATGGACAGCCCATGGTCGTCAAGGTCATATCAATTTCAGCCTTGCCCTCAATAAAACGAATTTCATAGACCAAACCAAGATTGATAATATCAATCCCAAGTTCTGGGTCAATCACATCTTCAAGAGCTTGAAAAATACGCTCCTGAATGTCTTTAATCTGATCTTCTGTATAAGCCATTTTCAATCACTCTCTTTCTTTGCTAAAAATATAACTGGTATCAACAGCCCGGGGAAATAAGACTAACGGAAGTCAGTCTGAGTTTGTAGACAAGGTCTCTTTTGGGCTCCACTCACAAAATAAACTAAATTTTTATTTTTTCTTAGCAGAGCTACTTACTTTATTTACCTAGAACATAGTTTGTCTACGTTCTAAGACTAACGGAAATCAGTATCCTTGTAATTCACCGGACATTAGCACACTATCTTATTTTCGGGCGGGTTTCAACAGTCTGGGGAGAGACTATTGAAAGTGGGAAATAAAACTGACGAAAGTCAGCATCCTCGCGCTAAACGTCCATTAGACTTATCTCGCTCTCGAGTTTTCAGTGAGCGACCTGATAAGTACCAATGGCATACGCTCCCATTCCTATTTCAAGGGGAGCAGTTGATTTTGTCTCCCAGACAGCCTGCTCTCTTATTTTCAAGCAGGCTTCAACAGTCTGGGAGACTGTTGAAGGTTGGAGATGAAACAAACGAAGTTTGTGTCAAAACCTCCCCCGGAGGTTAGCCTCGCTTTCCTATTTCTAGGCTCGGGTTAAAACACCACGTTAGTGGTGTTTTAATCCTCAATAAAATCTCTGAGTGGTTTGCTGCGAGATGGGTGGCGGAGTTTGCGGAGGGCTTTGGCTTCGATTTGGCGGATGCGTTCGCGGGTTACGTTAAAGACCTTGCCCACATCTTCCAAGGTGCGCATTTTTCCATCATCCAGTCCAAAGCGCAGGCGGAGAACATTTTCCTCGCGGTCAGTCAAGGTATCCAGAACCTCGTCCAATTGTTCACGGAGAACGACGCGGGTTGTGTAATCAACTGGATTTTCAATTACTTCGTCCTCGATGAAATCCCCCAAATGGCTGTCATCTTCCTCACCAATTGGTGTTTCCAGAGACACAGGCTCTTGAGCAATTTTCAAAATTTCACGCACTTTTTCAGGCGTCATATCCATACGCTCAGCAATTTGTTCTGGCGTTGGGTCTTGGCCAAGTTCCTGCAAGAGGTTGCGTTGCTCACGGACCAACTTGTTAATGGTTTCCACCATGTGCACAGGAATACGGATGGTACGAGCCTGGTCCGCAATGGCGCGGGTAATGGCCTGACGAATCCACCAAGTCGCATAGGTCGAGAATTTGAACCCTTTCGAGTAATCAAATTTATCAACGGCCTTCATCAAGCCCATATTGCCTTCTTGAATCAAATCAAGGAACTGCATACCACGACCAACATAACGCTTGGCAATAGATACCACCAAACGCAGGTTGGCCTCAGCCAAACGTTGCTTGGCCTCAGGATCGCCCGCCTCAACAGCAAGCGCCAATTCCTGCTCTTCTTCGTTGGTCAAGAGGGGAACAACACCGATTTCCTTGAGGTACATGCGAACTGGGTCATTGACCTTGGCAGAGTTGCTGCCAAGTAATTCCTCATCAGAAAGTTCTGGCTCTTCCTCTACCTGCATAGCACGCGCAGAAGGATTTCCTTCCTTGTCCACAATAGAAATCCCTGCGTCTTGGATACGCTGAAGAAGGTCATCGATGCCGTCCGCATCCAAGGTGAAAGGAATGACAAGCTGGTCATTGATTTCGTCATCTGTCGCAGAACCCTGCTTTTTATGGTTGCGGATAAATTCTGCAACTTGGACATCAAAAGTGGTCACTTCATTTTTCTTGTCTTTTTTATTTGTCATCTTTACTCCATTTGTTTTCTTCGATTGAGGAGTTCTTGCAACTCATCAAGGGCAATGTCTGTATTTCCCACATGGGAATGCTCACGAATGGCTCGTGCAGCATGCTGGTTTTCTTTTTTTAGCAATTCTCGATCCCGACTGACCAGTAATTCCTCTACTTCATGAGTAGCAACCTCCTCTGGCAAGCGTTCTTCCAGGACCCGGTACCAGGCCTGTTGGGCACTATCACTGACTTGGGATAATTCAAAGCTGGAAATCTCACCATTCTTCTTCAAGAGCTGAAAGAGTTCCTCCAATTCAGGCGTCGCAAAGGCAAAATCCTCTCTCAGCCGAAATTCGTTGAGAATATAGGGATGTTCAGCCATCCGATAGAGCAGGTGATTTTCTGTCCGAACCAGGCTAGTCACTCGCGGAACAACCTGCAGGTCCGGCAAATTTTTTGCCTCAGAAAAGGACTGTTGGGCCTGCTGACTGCGTTGCTGGCGGTGCGTGAGGCGAACGTTGTTGACCGCCTGCTCCACCTGACCATAGTCAAAATCAGACAAGAGGTCTGCTACCTTGTAGATATAGGAATTCTGGGCCGTAATAGACTTAACCTTGGCAATGATAGGGGCAATTTTTTCCACAAAATCAATCTGCATCTGCAAATTATCAGGATTTTCCGGCTTGAGATAATTGATTAAAAACTCAACCGCACTAATGCGCGATTTGGTCAAAACCTGCTCAAGAGCCACCTCAGAGTTCTTCTGCAAAAACTCATCGGGGTCCATATTATCTGGTAGACTGACAATCTCCACTTGGAAATCCTGCAATTCGTCCAAAGCCTTAATGGTAGCAGCCTGTCCCGCCTTATCACCATCATAGGTCAGGACAACCTTCTTACAATACTTGGACAGGTGGGTCACGTGCTCACGGGTCAAAGCCGTTCCCATAGAGGCTACCGCATTCTCAATTCCTGCACGATGGGCCGCAATAACATCCAGAAAGCCCTCCATCAGATAGACCTCGTGCTGTTTCTTGATGACAGCTTTTGCCCTATCCAAATGATATAGTTCGTAACTTTTATTGAAAATTGCAGTGCTTCGCGAATTTTTGTACTTGGCCAGCTGCTTATTCTCCCGGTCCGTCTCTGTCCAGATACGACCAGAAAAGGCAATAACCCGACCGTATTCGTCGGTCAAGGGGAAAATAATTCTACCGTGGAAGGAATCATAGATTCTATTATGGTCACCAGGATGGAAAAGACCCGATTGCAAGAGAGCGCCTTCCTCAAACTGGCTGGACAATTTTTGATAGAGGATATTTTGCTGGTCTGGGGCCAGGCCTATTTGAAAAGTTTTGATGACTTCATCTGTCAGGCCGCGCTGGTGGAGATAGTTTCTCGCTTCCTCTCCCATCTTGGTCGTCATGAGCAAGGCATGATAAAACTTAGCCGCCTCAGTGTGAATATCGTAGAGAACCTGGTTGGGATTGGCAACTTTCTCTGCCCGCTGAAATTGCGGATTGGTTTCTAGGACAATTCCCGCCTTTTGAGCGACAATCTGTACCGCATCCCCAAAGGTCACGCCCTTTATTTCCTCTATAAACTTGAAGACATCCCCTGACTTACCACAGCCGAAACAATGATAGAATTGCTTGTCCTCCACCACATTGAAGGAAGGAGTTTTCTCACCGTGGAAGGGACAAAGTCCCAGAAAATTGCGTCCAGCCTTGGTCAGGGCAACCGACTCACCGATAATATCAACAATATTGACAGCCTGTTTAATATCATTGATTTTTTCTTTTGATACCATCGGTCACCTCCTCACAAATACAGAGAATACGCACATTTTAACATTCTATATTGTATAACAAATTTCTAGAAATGTAAAATGTTCGAGACATATTACTTGAAAAATTAATGTAAGTGTATATAATAGATAGAGTAAAAATTTATGAAAGGACATATTTAGGATATGTTGAAAGATTTAAAAGCATTTTTGTTCCAAGGTAACGTTATTGACCTTGCTGTCGCAGTTATCTTCGGTGCTGCCTTCAAAGCCATCATCGATTCATTCGTTGCTGATTTGATTACTCCCCTCTTGTTGAACCCAGCTTTGAAAGCTGCTGGTGCAGAAAAGATTGCTGATTTGAGCTGGAACGGTGTTACTTACGGTAACTTCTTGAGCGCTATTATCAACTTCTTGATCATCGGTACAGTTTTGTTCTTCATCGTTAAAGCTGCAGAAAAAGCAATGCCTAAGAAAGAAGCTGCTCCTGCAGGACCAACTCAAGAAGAATTGCTTGCAGAAATCCGTGACTTGTTGAAAAAATAATCAATAAGATAGTGAAACAGGCTTTCCGCCTGTTTTTCTTTTGCACTATGACAAAAAGAAGATGTGAGCCAATACTCACATCTTTTCTCATCCTTCATATCCATTTGGATTTTTAGACTGCCAGTTCCAGGTGTCACGGCACATGTCTTCGATTGTTTTTTCTGTTTTCCAGTTGAGCTCTGCCAGAGCCTTGTCCGCATTAGCATAACAAGTGGCAACATCGCCAGGACGGCGTTCTACAATCTTGTAAGGCACCGGAACACCATTAACTTTTTCAAAGGCTTGTACCAACTCTAGTACGCTGGTTCCCTGACCAGAGCCGAGATTATAGGTATGAACACCAGTCTCACCAGAAATTTTCTCAAGAGCCTTGATATGACCAAGTGCCAAATCAATCACGTGGATATAGTCACGGACACCGGTACCGTCCACTGTATCGTAATCATTACCAAATACACTCAACTCCGCCCGTTTACCAACAGCTACTTGTGCAATAAATGGCATAAGGTTGTTTGGAATACCAGCAGGATCTTCACCAATCAAACCTGATTCATGAGCACCAATTGGGTTGAAATAACGGAGAAGGGCCACTGACCAGTCGCTATCTGCTACCGCCACATCACGAAGGATTTGTTCCAACATGACCTTGGTGTAACCGTAAGGATTGGTTGCGCTGGTTGGCATGGTTTCCACAAGCGGTGATGGATTGTTGAGTCCATAGACAGTTGCGCTGGATGAGAAGACAATCTTCTTGACACCAAATTCTGCCATGACTTCGACCAAGGCAAGCGTTGACATGATGTTATTTTCATAGTACATGATTGGTTTTTCAACCGACTCACCGACCGCCTTGTAGCCTGCAAAATGAATAGCAGACTCAATCGTTTCTTTCTCAAAAACCGCACGGAGGGCGTCCTTATCCGCTACGTCTAATTCATAAAAAGTCGGACGTTTGCCTGTGATTTCCTCAATGCGATCCAAGACCAAAATGCTTGAATTAGACAGGTTGTCGACAATGACAACATCTTTGCCCAATTTCTGCAATTCAACCACTGTGTGGCTACCAATATAGCCTGCTCCACCTGTTACTAAAATACTCATAGGTACTCCTTTGAATGTCCAAATAATGTATATCCATTATATGAAACTTCGCCTAAAATGTAAACAAAAAACAGCCCGAAGGCTGTCTGAAATTCAATTAGAATTTTTTACGCTTGCGAGCTGCTTCTGATTTACGTTTACGTTTTACAGATGGTTTTTCGTAGAATTCACGTTTACGTGTTTCTTGAAGAGTACCAGCTTTAGTAACCGCACGTTTGAAACGACGAAGAGCATCATCAAGTGATTCGTTCTTGCGTACTACTGTTTTTGACATTTTTTTCACTCCCCTCAATTTCAAAGTCCTAACTATTTTACTACTAAAAACTATCTTTGTCAATGATTTTTCATGATAAATCTGAAAAATTATCCTAGTCCGAAAGTTCTATAATGAAGTTAGCCACCCCAACCTAGCCAAAAAACAGCTGTTTCAACTGGTTCAGCTGTCTGTTCTGGTTTCGTTTGTTAACAGGCTTGGACCTGTTAGGCTGGTTTACCAAGGCGAATGAGAGCCTTGGCTGAGCCAACAAAACAGGTTCAAGGGTACCTGTTGACAAATGAAAGTTCCTTGTAGGTAAAAGAAAACACCTCCGTGTTATACTTGTAGTTCACCACAAACACAAGGTAGGAAGACACGGAGATGCATACACATTATACACCAAAAGGAAAACATTTGACAATCGAAAACCGCAGACAAATTGAACGGTGGAAAGGCGAAGGGAAATCCAATCGGGAAATCGCTCGCTTATTGGGAAAGGCTCCGCAGACCATTCACAATGAAGTGATACGAGGGACGACCCTACAACAAGTCCGAAAAGGTCGCTTCAAAAAACTCTATTCCGCTGATTATGCCCAAAATCTGTATGAGAAAAATCGGAAAAAGTCCGTTAGAAAACTGAGCTTAACAAAGGAACTCGCTGATAAAATTCGGCACTACAATATGGAAAAATTCTCGCCTGAAATGATGGTTAGAACCAAGGACATCAATGTGGGGATTTCAACCATCTACTACTGGATTCACAAGGGGCATCTCGGCTTGACCAAGAAGGATATGCTTTATCCTAGAAAAGGGAGGACTACCAAAAAACAGGCGAGTCCAAACTTTAAGCCTGCTGGAAAGTCAATTGAAGAGCGGCCAGAGGTGATCAATCTTCGACTGGAGCTTGGACACTATGAAATTGACACGGTTCTATTGACGAGAGCGAGAAACAAATGCCTTTTGGTCTTGACGGACAGGAGAAGTCGCCACCAAATCATTCGATTGATTCCAAATAAATCGGCTGAGGCTGTGAATCAGGCCTTGAAAATCGTCTTGAAGGAGTTCCAAATCAAATCCATTACTACAGATAATGGAACCGAGTTTAGTCGCTTGTCAGAAGTGTTTCTGGAGGAATATATCTACTACGCTCACCCTTATTCCTCTTGGG
The DNA here is from genome assembly GCF_043674155.1 of Streptococcus sp. A23. Taxonomy (NCBI): domain Bacteria; kingdom Bacillati; phylum Bacillota; class Bacilli; order Lactobacillales; family Streptococcaceae; genus Streptococcus; species Streptococcus sp. A23. The sequence goes on from NZ_JBIMJP010000013.1 coordinate 74,895, forward strand.
AGAGAGGCACGAACGAGAATCACAATAGGCTTATCCGACGATGGTTGCCGAAAGGAACCACAAAAACGACCCCGAAAGAAGTCGCTTTTATCGAAAATTGGATCAATAACTATCCCAA